>NZ_DBMACH010000012.1:0-86723 GCF_057861365.1 Enterocloster sp. | reverse complement strand
CATGGAGCTGACTGATACTAATCGGTCGAGGGCTTGACCAGAAGGTTTAGGGAAAACGGTTGTGGCTTGGTTGTTCAGTATGTGGTTTTGAAGGTATGTATATGCCTTTAAAATGGCCCGGTGGCTCAGCTGGTTAGAGCGCCGCCCTGTCACGGCGGAGGTCGACGGTTCGAACCCGTTCCGGGTCGTTTTTCTTCTTAATACATTTGCTGATAATTTTACAGTTGGGGTCTTAGCTCAGCTGGGAGAGCATCTGCCTTACAAGCAGAGGGTCACAGGTTCGAGCCCTGTAGGCCCCATTGAATGTATTATTTATCAAAAAATGTATATAATATCAATATGGGCGAATTCCCGAGTGGCCAAAGGGGACAGACTGTAAATCTGCTGGCACTGCCTTCGGTGGTTCGAATCCACCTTCGCCCATTAAAATGCAGGTTGACAAATTGTCATCAGGCATTTATACTAAATATGTTAGCGCGGGGTGGAGCAGTCTGGAAGCTCGTCGGGCTCATAACCCGAAGGTCGTAGGTTCAAATCCTGCCCCCGCAATTTTTTATGCTCAGGCATAAGAAAAAGCCCAGATAGCTCAGTTGGTAGAGCAGAGGACTGAAAATCCTCGTGTCGTTGGTTCGATTCCGACTTTGGGCATTTTAAATTTAATAAGGGCGTGTAGCTCAGTCGGTAGAGCACTTGACTTTTAATCAAGTTGTCCCGGGTTCGAATCCCGGCACGCTCAGTAGGTCGTTTTTCATTGTATTTGCAAAGAAAAACGGCTTTTTTTGTTTATGCTGAATTTTGTTTATGCTGAAAAGTGAATTTCAGAGAAAGGATTAAGATATGGGCAGAAGAAGAAAGTCAGATTCCAGTGGCAAGACGATTCTTTTAGTGCTGCTGGCAGCATTCTTTTTGATTGCGGCAATTTATGTGGTTGTTCAGGTAATTGGTACAATTCATAAGGATTACAGTTTGATTGAGCAGAAAGAGGACAGCAGTACAGAAACAGCACAGACCATTGAAATTGAGCATGAGGAAGAAACACAGGGATGGAATGAGACCGAGAGGGGATGGACATATAAACTGGATGATGAAACCTGGGCAACAGATCAGTGGCTGGAGATTGAAGGTTTTTTATATCATTTTAATGAAGATGGAATCATGAATCAGGGAAAGTGGCAGAAGGAAGGACAGATTTATACCTGTCATGATGTGAAGGGCTATCTAAAGAACATAGAAACTGATTTGGATTATGTTCCTGATGATAAGGGAGAAAATCTGGACAGTCTTGCAAGAACAAATGCTTTCTGGTGTTTTCTGGATGATGAGGACACGGGGATTTTTAAAACGATTCTGTATCGTAAAACGGTTGAAAATAAGGTTAAGCCCCTGGGGGATGAGAATGCTCCTGAGAGAACTACAAAATATTCTCTGAGAGCGGACGGAGATTATGTGTATTATCTTCCTTTGGTTAAGGAAAGTGAAAAAGGCAAGCTGACAGAATCTGAAAAGGCGCTTTGCGGGCGGCTGGTACGGATGATACCGGGACAGGCTGTAAAGGAGATTATTGCAGAGGATGTAGATGGGTATCTGATTGTAGACGGAACGATTTACTATGCCCAGGGGGGAAAGATCCATTCGGCCACATCAGGAACAGAAACCGCAGTTGGTGAAGAAAGCTATAAGGTTCAGATCCGGGACGGAAGCTGTTATTTGACAGACAGTCTGGGAAATATTGTGACACTTGAAAATGGAACTGTGATGGAAATGGGTGACAGAAGCTACCGTCTGGAGGAGAACGGGGCAATTCGCTATGTAAAGCGCAGAGATGTATCTGTTAATGGTGTTACTTTCCGTTTAAAGGGAGAGGGAACCGGTATGATGGTGTCGATGGAATCGGATGGAGCTTCCAGAGCAGCCATTACGGGAGAATATGGTGTACAAAGCTTCTGTATTGTGGATAATTTTATTTTTTACTGTGCTTATGTGGATAAAGGAGCAAATGGAGAATGGTACAGCCGGATTTTCAGAGCAGATCTTAATGGAGAAGGAAAAACACCGGTCAGCGGAATGTTTCCGGGAACCATAACAAATCTTTATTATTTTGAAAACGAAGGGCAGATGTACGGAGAATATTATCCAGAGATATGGAAGAATGCCTATGGTACGATTGTAAATGTGAGTCAGAGCGGAACCATTTACAGGATCAACGATGCGAATGTGCGTACGGGAATAAAGGTAAGCGGTAATGATATGCTGGAGCTTGTGATGGCTCAGGATGGCAAGCTGATTTGTCTGTGGCATGACTGCAGCTGGAGTCCGAAAGCAGGGATTACCAAGGTGCTTTGGAGCCGTCCGGTGGAATTTTTGGCATCTGAAAAGATTTTGGTGGAAACGGTTTCAAAACTGCCTGAGCAGACTGCAGCTCCTGCTGAGGAAGAGACAACAAAGGCAGCTGTTGAGACGGTTCCGGTGAATCCACAGCAGGTGTCCGGTTCAAATCAAATATCTCCCGCAGAAACAACAGCTGCACCTGTGAAGAATCCGAACCAGCCGGCAGATACTCCCGGCACTTCGGTTCAGACTCCCAAGCAGGAAACAATTTTAGGAACAGAGGCTCCGGGAAAGAGTATACAGACGAATCCTTCAGAAACAAAGTCAGATGAGGTGAAGATTGTGCCTTTAGGCTAATCTTCATCAAAATCTACTACCACATAGAAGCCCCGGGCATTTTCGCGGACATCCTTTACAATACCGTATTCGGATTTAATGCGGTCCCGGGCTGCAAAACAGCCGGACATGGCGACGGCAGGATCAATAATATAGCTGTAGCTGCTGGTTCCCTCGCGTTCAATGATTTTTACTTTATCGCCGGGACTTACCAGACCGGGGCGTTCCATTTTAAATTCAACGGTTCTCACGTTTTTTGACCTCCTTTTCTGTTTCTTCGCATACCATTTTGATGTATTCTCCAAGGTTGTGATCTCCACAGCCGGGGATATAGTGATTACAGCGGTTGACTGGTATGAGAATTTTATAAGCGGGGCTTTGTCCGATGGCAGTAGCCATAGACGGAGTTATTTCGCCCATCAGGGCATCTGCAATTACAATTCCTATAGGGCCGATGATAATATCGGCTGTACGGGCGCCTACGATTACGGGATTTTCTCCGGTAGCGCCGTAGTCGGCTCCTGCCTTTAGCATGGCGGAAGTTGCAATACTGTTGGTGCCGATGGCGTAAATTTCAAGGTCAGGGAGATTTTTTTTCAGCTGTTCAATGACGGTTCGGCCCATTTTACCGCCCTGACCATCTATGATGACAAGTTTCATTTGTGAAAATACCTTCTTTCTGCTGTGATTTACTATAGAATATTACCAGAGATGAATGGGAAACTCAAGGAAAAGCAGGTCTTGACAAATAACCTTTAGATGCTATAATCAGAAATGAGCAGAAATGCAGAAAGCTTTGAAGGAACAAGTACTTTGCAGGGAACAGACAGAGAGCAGCCGGGTGGTGGAAAGGCTGTGTGGAGAATGCAGGGGAAAACCAGTCCTGAGCTGTGTCAGGGATACTGTTTTTACAGTCAGATGTTTGGCGCTGGAGTGAAAACAGAGGAAATGATGCCGTACCCCGCGTTAAGGGATCAATGAGTGAAAATCAAGGTGGAACCGTGTATATGCACCCTTGGACATGGAAATGTGTCCAGGGGTTTTTTATTTGGCCGCAGGCCGGAACGAACGGGACCATTTTCAAAGATCATAATAGGGCCCGGAAAATGGGCCTGACGATTAAGAAAGGAGTTTTACCATGAAAATCATTTTACCAGATGGAAATGTACAGGAGGCAGAGGATGAGTTAAGGGCGATCCGTCATACCGCTTCCCATGTGCTGGCACAGGCTGTAAAGAGACTGTATCCGGAGACAAAATTAGCCATCGGACCGGCTATTGATGATGGCTTTTACTATGACTTTGACAGAGAGGGCGGATTTACCCCAGAGGATCTGGAGAAGTTAGAGGCTGAGATGAAGAAGATCATCAAGGAAAATATTCCATTAAAGCCATTTGTGCTTCCAAGAGATGAGGCAATCAAGTTAATGCAGGAAAAGGGCGAGCCTTACAAGGTAGAACTGATTGAGGATCTGCCTGAAGAGGAGACCATCAGCTTTTATCAGCAGGGAGATTTTACAGATCTGTGCGCAGGCCCCCATATCATGTATACAAAGGGCGTAAAGGCATTTAAGCTCACAAGCATTGCAGGCGCTTACTGGAGAGGCAGCGAGAAGAATAAGATGCTGACCAGAATTTATGGAACTGCATTTGCAAATAAGGAGGATCTGGAAAACTACCTGACCATGCTGGAGGAGGCAAAGAAGCGCGACCACAGAAAGCTGGGCAAGGAGCTGGGTCTGTTTATGTTTACAGAGGAAGGCCCTGGTTTCCCATTCTTCCTTCCAAAGGGCATGACCTTAAAGAATACCCTGATCGACTACTGGAGAGAGATCCATTTAAGAGAGAATTATCAGGAGGTTTCCACTCCTGTGATCTTAAGCCGCAAGCTGTGGGAGACCTCCGGTCACTGGGATCACTATAAGGACAATATGTATACCACTGTGATCGATGAGGAAGACTACGCAATTAAGCCAATGAACTGCCCCGGCGGTATGCTGGTGTACAAGTCTCAGCCGCGTTCCTACAGAGATCTTCCTCTGAGAGTAGGAGAACTGGGTCTGGTTCACCGTCATGAGAAGAGCGGACAGCTTCATGGTCTGATGCGTGTGCGCTGCTTTACCCAGGACGACGCCCATATCTTTATGACTCAGGAGCAGATTACTGAGGAGATCAAGAACGTTACAAGACTGATCAATGAGGTTTATACCCTTTTTGGCTTTGAATATTTCGTAGAGCTGTCTACCAGACCTGAGGATTCCATGGGATCTGACGAGGATTGGGAGCTGGCTACCAACGGCCTGAGAAACGCTCTGGAGGAAATGGGGCTGGACTATATTGTTAATGAAGGCGACGGTGCATTCTATGGTCCTAAGATTGACTTCCATCTGAGAGATTCCATCGGACGTACATGGCAGTGCGGAACCATTCAGCTGGATTTCCAGCTGCCCCAGCGTTTTGAGGCTGAATATGTGGCTGAGGACGGCACAAAGAAGCGTCCGATTATGATTCACCGTGTATGCTTTGGTTCCATTGAACGCTTCATCGGTATTCTGATCGAGCATTTTGCAGGTAAGTTCCCTGTATGGCTGGCTCCGGTTCAGGTAAAGGTAATTCCTGTATCTGAAAAATCTATGGAGTATGCAACAGGTGTATATGAGAAGCTGAGAGCAGCCGGTATCCGTACAGAGCTGGATCACAAGGATGAGAAGGTGGGTTACAAGATCCGTCAGGCACAGCTTGAAAAGGTACCCTTCATGCTGGTACTGGGCGAGAAGGAGGCCGCTGAGGGCGCAATTACAGTGAGAAGCCGTGACAAGGGTGATCTGGGAAGCGCACAGCTGGATGAGTTTATCGCAGATGTGAAGAAAATGGTAGAAAGCAGAGAGAGATAATTGTATTTTCTGAAGATTATAAAATGATAAAACAGGCGCATTCGTTTACCGGGTGCGCCTGTTTTTTACAGGAGGGGAAGAATACCTGATAAAATCTCATAGATGACACAAAATTCCCCACATGGTAAAATATGTGTATATAAGAGTTATCAGTCTCAGTAACTGGGCGGCAAAGATTTGGCTGTATGGAGGAGGAAACGTGGCATTTAAGGTGGTTTTGGTGGATGATGACCTGCTGGTGCTTCAGGATCTGGAAACACTGGCAGACTGGGGAAAATACGGATTTACTATTGCTCAGACCTTTACGAACGGGGTGGCAGCATTGCGGGGAATCAGAGAGATAAGACCGGATTTTATTGTAAAGCTGATACGTTTTCATGAAAGCCTGCTCCTTCAGTGCCGTCGGGTAAGGATGATTTCCTATCTGGAACGAAAATATCAGGATAAGGCATACAGGGACCATCAAATGATTTTAGAGGGTCTTAAGTCAGGAGACAGCAGACTGGCTCAGCAGGCGCTGGCTGAGCATATAGAAACAGCAAGGCTGGATTATCTGAGAGTTATGAAGGAGAAGAATATAACAGAAGATTTTGGGATGCTTCGCTTTTTCCGCTGAAAAATACCTCAAGCAGCAGATGCTTGGGGTATTTTTAATTTCCACAAGACAAACCCCCGGTAAAGGTGGTATGATAATACCAAAAGAACTAATCAGAAGAAAGCAGGTGAAAGGTGTGAAGATTGCGGTAATCGGCTATAGCGGCGCGGGAAAATCCACATTAGCCAAAAAGCTGGGAAAATTATTCCGGTGTCCGGTTCTGCATCTGGACCGGATTCAGTTTGAACCGGGATGGAAGGAACGGGACCGGGAGACAGCCAGGAGGATGGCAGAAGATTTTCTGGATGAAAACGAAAATAGAGGCTGGATCATTGACGGAAATTATACGGGGTTCAGTCAGGAGCGCCGGTTAAGGGAAGCGGATCTGATTATTTTTATGAATTATCCCAGATGGATCTGTCTGTGGCAGGCGCTGATACGCTCCCATGTTTATAAAGGAAAAACCAGAGAAGATATGGGAGACGGCTGCGTTGAAAAAATGGACTGGGAATTCGTATGGTGGATTCTTCACAAGGGGCGCAGCAGAAAGAAGAAGCGCCAGTACCGCAGTATCGCGGAACGCTATCAGGAAAAGACTCTGGTGGTAAAAAACCGGCGTCAGCTCCGTAGTGTGATGATTCAGGTGGTGGAACGGAGAAAGGATCGGCTCAGTACGGGAGGAAGGACCATATGAGAGAAGAAGACCTTCTGATTAACCGTTTAAAGCACTATGGAAAAACAGGGATATATCCCTTTCACATGCCGGGCCATAAGAGACTGAAATGGGGAGAGGAAGCGGATGGAAGGGCCTTTTATCAGGGAATGGAATTTCCAAACCCCTTTGAGGTAGATATTACAGAAATTGACGGCTTTGACAATCTTCACCATCCGGAGGGAATTTTAAAGGAATCTATGGAGTGGGCTGCCGGGCTGTATGGAGCAGACCGTACCCGGTATCTGGTAAATGGAAGTACATCGGGGCTTTTGGCGGCTGTATGCGGCTGTGTGCATTGGGGAGAACGGATTCTGATCGGGCGTAATTGCCATAAGGCAGTATATAATGGGATTTACCTTCACCATTTACAGGTTTCATACGTTTATCCACAGTCCACAAAGGAATGGGGGATACAGGGAGGAATTTTGCCGGAGGATGTGGAAAAGTCCCTGAAGGAGCAGCCTGATATACGGGCGGTTCTCATCGTGTCGCCTACTTATGATGGAATTGTGTCAGATGTGGGTGAAATTGCAAAAATAGTCCATCGGGCCGGACTTCCTCTGATTGTGGATGAAGCTCACGGGGCTCATTTCAGATACAGTGAAATATTTCCGCAGTCTGCTCTGGAGCTTGGGGCAGATGTAGTGATACAGAGCGTACATAAGACCCTTCCCAGCCTGACCCAGACGGCTGTGCTTCATATGAAATGCAATGGACCGGATGGAAGCGCCTATATGGATATGGAAGCTGTGGAACGGTACCTGCATATAGTTCAGAGCAGCAGTCCGTCTTATGTGTTAATGGCATCTATTGAAAATGGTATATTTCAGATGGAGCAGCTGCGCAGGAAGGATGGTATGAGGAAGTTTGCAGACAGCCTTTTGGAGATGAGAGAAAGCCTGTCTGCTATGAAGAACCTGCGTCTGGTGGGAAGGGAATTAAAAGGCCGGTATGGAATTTTTGATCTGGACCCTTCTAAAGTTGTGATATCTACCCGGTATGCGTCCTTTGACGGGGAGGGGCTGTCGGAGCTTCTGCGGAAACAGTACCATCTGGAAATGGAAATGTGCGGGGCAGATTATGTGACAGCTATAACGACTGTTGGAGACAGTAAAGCAGGACTTGAACGGCTGAGAGCTGCCCTTCTTGCTATTGATAAGGAAGGCTTCCCTTCCGGGAAAATGGAATTACAGGGCCGGGAAGGGGCCGGCTCTGACTGCGTCTATGCCATAGAGGCAAAGACCCGGTGCTCCATCCGGGAGGCCATTGATGGAAAAACTGCGAGAATACCTCTCAGGGAAAGCGCAGGGAAAATATCCGGGGAATTTGTCTATATCTATCCGCCGGGTATCCCTCTGATTGCTCCGGGGGAATGTATAACGGAGCAGCTTCTGGAGGTGATTCTGGATTATATCAGGAAGGGGCTTCCGGTACAGGGGCTGTCGGATCAGACGCTGGAGACAATACTTGTATCAGAACAGGCCATTTAGACAGAATATTTAACAGGAAGAACAGGAAAATGGGATATATTTTTTATGTCATGGGAAAAAGTGCTGCCGGTAAAGACACGATTTACAAGGAGCTGGTGCGCCGGTTTCCTGAATACGGCACAGTGCGTATGTACACCACCCGGCCCATCAGGGACGGGGAACAGGAGGGTGTGGAGTATTATTTTACAGATGAAGCACGTTTAAAGAAGCTGGAGAGTCAGGGCAAGGTGATTGAGTGCAGAACCTATGATACAGTGTTTGGACCATGGAGTTACTTTACCGCTGACGATGGCCAGATCGATCTGAAACAGGGAAATTATCTTATGATAGGAACACTGGATTCTTATGAAAAGATGGTAAATTATTACGGAAATGAAGTTATGATTCCTCTTTATATCTATGTGGATGATGGGACGCGCCTTCAGAGGGCACTGGATCGGGAAAAAACGCAGAATACGCCTAAATATGCGGAGATGTGCCGGAGATTTCTGGCAGATGAGAAGGACTTTTCAAAAGAACGCCTGGCAGCGTGCGGGATTGACAGAGGGTATGAAAACAATGATTTCAATACCTGTATTCAGCTTATTTTAAAAGATATAGAAGCGAAAGGAGATAAATAAAAATGAAAAAAATTGGTTTTATCGGTGTGGGAATTATGGGAAAATCCATGGTGCGGAATCTGAGAAAGGCAGGATATGAGGTTGCCATTTATACCCGTACAAAGGCTAAGGCTGAGGATGTGATTGCAGAGGGTGCAGTATGGTGTGATACAGCAGCTGAGTGTGCAAAGGGACGTGACGTAGTGATTACCATTGTGGGCTATCCAAAGGATGTGGAAGAGGTTTATTTTGGTGACAATGGAATCATTGCAAATGCTGATCCGGGAACCTATGTGATTGATATGACAACCACGAGCCCCAGACTGGCTGTGCGTATCTGGGAAGAGGCAGAAAAAGCAGGGCTTCATGCAGTAGATGCCCCTGTAACAGGAGGAGATACCGGTGCCAAAGCAGGTACATTGACGATCCTGGCTGGTGGTAAGAAAGAGGATTTTGACGCCTGTGTGCCTGTTTTTGAGGCTATGGGAAAGAATATTAATTACGAGGGAAAGGCAGGAAACGGACAGCATACCAAGATGTGCAACCAGATTGCCATTGCAGGCGCTCTGGCAGGCGCCTGTGAGGCTATGGTTTATGCAAAGAATACGGGGCTGGATGTAGATACCATGCTGAAATCTATTTCTACCGGTGCAGCAGGCAGTGCCCAGATGAATAATGTGGCTTCTAAGGCAGCAAAAGATGACTATGCCCCCGGCTTTTTCCTGAAACATTTTATCAAAGATATGGGAATTGCAGATGAAGAGGCATTAGCTGTAGATACCCGTCTGGGAGTTTTGGAGGATGTGCTGGGAATGGCGAAAAAGCTGGAATCAGAGGGTATGGGAGATCTTGGAACTCAGGCGTTGATTAAGTATTATAAGTGGTGAGTTATGAGATTAGATGAAACTGTTATTGTTTTAAATCGCCTGTTGCCAAGTAGGCGGATAAAAAGTAAAATTTTGTTCATCTCCAGTCGTAGTTATGCGGCTGGAGATATTTTTGTGTTTTAAGAGAATTATTGATGTTATGTTCTTCGTATTTTATCGTCGAATTAATCCTGCGTATTGTTCTCTCAAATTCTGAAGTTTCTTCGCTTTTTCCAATCCGCCCCCAAGGGATTGGCTGGCTTTCATAATCAACAAATCGATCAATAGTAAGGGGGTTGCTACTGAGTGATAGTCATTTGGTTCCCCACGGAAGCTGTACAATGTTAAATTGGCGTTAGATAAATGTTCTTCGGCCAGTAAATCTGTAAACAGAATGGTTTGGTATCCGGCTTTTTCGCTATAGGATAAAAGAATCTGTACTTCTGTCAGAAGGCGTGAGTATCCAAACAGTAAAACCAGATCGCCCTGTTTCAAATTTACCATAGCATCATAAAGCTGAGAGCCTCCTGGAAGAGGAATCAAGAGAATACCCAGACGCAGCAGACGGTACTGTAAAATGTTTCCTAAACCTTTTGATACATCGGGTGCAAAAATATAGACCTGCCGTGATGAGATTAAAAGCTTTACAGCTTCATCCACCTGTTCCGGTTTCACTACTTGAAATGTCTTTTCAAGCTGAAAGGACAAACGCTCCAGAAGTAAATCAGGTGAAATTCCACATTCTTTCCACTGGCTTAGAGCTGCATTCATCCGGCTGTAAGGGGTAGACTCCTGTTTTTCATATAAATTGTGCTTTAAGTCTTTTAGATTTCGAAATCCAATTTTAGACCAGAATCTGGAAATAGTAGCTGTACTGATGTTCAGCCTTCGTGAGAGGTCTTCTGCAGTAATAGCCGGAAGTTCTTGCTCATGCTCCAGCAGATATCCAAAAATCTTATGATCCGATTTGGACAATCTTTCTTTATATTCTTCATAAATCTTTTCCAACATAGTCGATGAACCTCCTTTTTGTTTAATATATTAGAGTTTTGTCAAAAATGCAATATAAATTTCAATAAAATAAAAACGAAATTTATTTACTCAATTTTTACCTTTTCATGGTAGGAGTCTTTACATTTTACCTGTTATAATAGCCTCATCAAATGACAGGAAGTAATCGGAATGGCTAACATTTATCTTAGTTCCACTCTCCTGTGGAACGGCTCTATGGAAGAAATTTTTGATATGGTTTTTCAATCTGGTTTAGATGGGATTGAATTGTGGAGTCAACAATTTTTCTATCGGAAGTTTGACATCGATGAATTTGAAAAGCTGGCTGCTCTGTATCCTTTAAAGAACTGCATTCACAGCCAGAGCTGGGATTTAAATATTTCATCTGTGAATGATGGCATCAGGAAACAGTCCGTTACTGAGGTGAAAAAATCGGTTGAACTTGCTTATCAGCTGGGACTGGATGAAGTCACAGTTCATCCAGGACATTGTACTATTTCAGGAATAGGGGTATCTTACGGAGCTTATCTTAAGGAATCATTGAGGGAAATTCTGGAATATGCGCAGAAATGGAAGATAGACGTGTCGTTGGAGATTATGGAGAAAATACCCAGAGAATTTGTTACCACTATGGATGCAATGAAGGAGGTATGCGGCGATATGTTTGACCAGTTTGTTTATACCCTGGATGTAGCTCACTGTGACAGTGAAGAAGAGATTTTAAGTATTCTTCAGAATTATCGTCCTCAGATTTCCAAAATTCATATCAGTAATCGCAAAGGTTTCAGATTTCATACACCTCTTAATGAGGGGGATTATGATATGAAAAAGCTTCTTCCTAAGCTGGCGCATTATAACCTTCCTATGGTTATAGAAGGTTTGGACAGCAGTGGGGACTTTTCTATAGCAAAACAGAATATTCAGTTTATACAACACATCTTTAATGGAGGTAAGTTAGAATGAAAAAGAGATTTGCAGCAGTATTAACAGCAGGACTGGCAGTATCTTCACTGGTGGGATGCCAGAATAATTATTCGGAAACTACCGCGTCAGCTTCGGAGCAGATTGCGGATAACTCATCGGAAGCTGTTTTAGAAGAAACTTCAAAAAAAGTATCAGAAGACTTATCCGGTTCTATTACTCTTTATACTTCACAGCCGGAGGAAGACATTCAGGTCATGATTGACGGATTCAATAAAAAATGGCCTGATATTCAGGTGGATGTGTTCCGTTCTGGTACTGAGGAAGTAGTCAGCAAGGTGTTGGCGGAGAAGGAGGCAGGGGATGTTTTGGCAGATGTTCTTTTGGTGGCGGACAATGTTACTTTTGAGACACTAAAGGAGCAGGATCTTCTGAGCGCTTACGAGTCTCCTGAACTGGAGGGTATTCCGGAAATTTATATTGACAAGGATCACATGTATGTGGGAACAAAGGTAATTACTACTGGAATTGTCTACAATACTGAGTTAACCGAAAATATTCCTGCAGGCTTTAAAGATCTGACAAATGAGGCTTACAAGGATGACCTGATCATGCCAAGCCCCCTCTATTCCGGAGCTGCTGCCTACAACCTGGGGGTTCTTACCAGAACCGAAGGACTGGGATGGGATTATTATCAGACATTAAAGGATAATGGAGTCGTTGTGGGAAAAGGAAATGGATCCGTTCAGAACGCAGTGGTTGCAGGAGAACAGGCCTGTGGACTTTTAGCAGACTATATGGCCATCCGTTCAAAGAATGACGGGGCTCCCGTAGAATTCGTATACCCGGCTGAAGGCTCTCCTGCCGTTACCGAACCGATTGGAATTGTAAAGGGAACGGATAGTGAGGATCTGGCCAAAGCATTTGTGGATTTTGTACTCTCCGAGGAGGGTCAGGCTCTGACCGCTGAGATTGGCTATACTCCCATAAAGAGCGGAGTTGAAGTTCCTGAAGGATTTAAGCGTATCGATGAGATCGCACCTCTTACCTGGGATACGAAGGAACTGTATCAGAACCGTGAAGCAGATAAAGAACAGTTCAGCCAGATGTTTCAGTAAATAACAGGAGATCTATATGGAAACGATACGTAAAACAGGGGCGTCCATTGCCAGGATAGCCGTCTATCTGCTGGCAGCCCTGGTGTTTCTTCTTCCTTTGATCCGTCTCCTGCTCATGGGAGTTACCGTGGAGAATGGATATGGACTGGATAATTTTGCCGGACTTTTATCTCAGGAGCGTACCAGAAAAGCTATTGTTAATACAATTATTATTGCTGTGAGTTCCACCGCTCTGGCCGATGGCTGTGGCAGCGGACTGGCATTTCTCACCGCCTATTGTAATATAAAACGTAAGGGCGTTATTGAATTCCTGGTTTTGCTTCCTTTTATTATTCCATCGTACATCATTACCCTTTCCTGGAGCAGCTTTTTCAGCTCCAGAGGGGCGTTCAATGGATTTTTGACTTCTATCGGACTTCCGGGTGTGGATATTTACACCATGGGAGGAATCATTCTGGTACTGGGATTCTGTAATATTCCTATTGTGTATGTTAATGTTGTTCATATGCTGAGAAAAATTCCCAGAGATATGGAATGGGCAGCCAGAGCCTGCGGTTATTCCCAGAGACAGGCTATACTGAAAATTAATCTGGTATCCGCTGCTCCGGCAATTGCGGCAGGAAGCGTACTGGCTTTTTTATCTGCCATTGATAATTTTTCTGTACCTGCTTTTCTGGGAATTTCTTCTGGAATTCCGGTTTTAAGTACCTATATTTACGAAAATGCCATTGGATTTGGTCCAAATGCGTTTCCGCTGGCAGCGGCTCTGTCCATGATCCTGTCGGTTATCGCCGCAGCAGGTACTATGCTGGAGGGATTTTTTGTAAAACGCGGTGCATCCATGGACAGCATTAAAGAAGACTATTCGGTGCGGATACATTTAAAAAATCCACTGCGTTTATGTTTAGAATGGGGAACGCTGGTGCTTCTTTTGATTTTGAACATTATTCCCATGGCTGCCATGACAGCATCTTCTTTTTTGAAAGCTTATGGACTGGATTTTGTTCCTGAAAATCTGACTTTAAAAAATTTTGCCTTTGTGTTTCATAACAGAGGAGTGATGTCCGCGATTCATACCAGCCTGACTTTGGCAGTGGTAACTACGCTTGTATGTATTGTGGCAGGTACGGCTATCGCTTATGGGAAACTCAGAAAAAAAAGCCGGGCGGCAGCTTTACTGGAAAAATGTGCTTCTCTGACGTATGCTATTCCCGGCATTGTTCTTGCTTTGTCTATGATTTTTCACTGGGTTGAACCTATTCCGGGGGTATATCCTGGAATTTATGGCACCATTAATATTCTGGTGGTTGCTTATATTACCCGCTATCTGGTTCTGCAGATCAAGGGAAGTACCATCGCCCTTCTTTCTGTAGAACCTGCCATAGAGGAGGCCTGCGCTGCTTCAGGAAGAGGATTTTGGATCAAATGGATAAAGATTCTTATTCCGCTTGTTGCCGGTCCGATCCTGTCCGGTGCGTTTATGATTTTTGTTCCGGCTTTCACAGAGCTGACTTTGTCATCCATGCTGGCTTCTGCAGGAACTAAAACGATCGGTCTGACTATTTTTAACTATCAGCAGGGCGGCGACTATAATCTTGCGGCAGCTATGTCCGTTCTGATTACAATTTTGGTGGTAGCAGGATACTGTCTGCTTAACCGCGATCATTTAACATCTGTTAAACAGGAGGAAAACGGTTATGAGCCTACATATACAGCAGGTTACAAAAACATTCAGCAAAACCCAGGCCCTCAAGGAAATTAATCTGGATATCAGAGATTCGGAATTTGTTGCTATTTTGGGTCCATCTGGCTGTGGAAAAACTACCCTTCTTCGTATTGTTGGAGGCTTTATAGAGCCTACAAGCGGTATTGTACGCCTTAACGATCAAATCTATTCTGGACAGGGACACATGGTTCCTGTAGAAAAAAGGGATTTGGGAATGGTATTTCAATCGTTTGCTCTGTGGCCGCATATGACGGTACGTCAGCATATAGAATTTCCATTAAAAAGCCCGCGTCATTCAGGCATGAGTTCAGAGGAAAAGAAAGCCGCAATAGAACAGGCTGTCAGCTGTACTGGACTGAAACCCTACGAAAACCGTCTCCCTGGGGAACTTTCCGGAGGTCAGCGTCAAAGGGTTGCCCTGGCACGGGCCATTGTGGGGAAACCTTCAATCCTTCTGATGGATGAACCACTGAGCGCCTTAGATGCAGAACTTAAAATTGATATGCGTCGGGAAATTCAGAATATCCATAAGCTTACGGGAGCTACAATTCTGTATGTGACCCATGACCAGAGCGAGGCGTTGGCTATGGCAGACAGGATCATTATCATGAAGGATGGAGCGGTGGAGCAAATCGGCACGCCAAGGGAGATTTACAGGGATCCGCAAACAGTTTTTGCCGCTACTTTTGTCAGTCGCTGTAATCTGTTAAAAGGTTCATGGTGTGGAGATTCCTTCCATGTTAAGGATGAAAATATTTTGCTGCGAAATCCTATGATTCCGATGGAATTTCGTAATAAGGGACTTTATCCGATTCGCCCGGAACAGCTGACTATTCAGCCGGAAGGAAATGGAATTCAGGGAATCATTGTCAATAAGCAGTATAACGGAAGAGAAATTCATTATTCTGTTCAGCATCGGGATGAAGTCCTCACCATATATGCAGGCTGTCAGGCGGAATATAATCCCGGAGATCACATATCATTCACATTAAGCGCATAGACGAGGAACTTGAAATGAATATTTATTTTGATATGCACACGCATACTGTGGCCAGCGGGCACGCCTTCAGCACCTTTAAGGAAAATGTAGAGGAGGCGGCAGGTAAAGGGCTTTTCGCTCTTGGAATGTCCGATCATGCGCCCGCCATGCCTGGCTCGGCTCCTTCTATTTATTTTAGCAATTTTAAATGCTTTCGTCAGGAAGTAATGGGAGTACGGATTTTTACCGGTGTAGAAGCTAATATTATGGATTTTAATGGAAATCTGGATCTGGACGAGACGGTTCTCAGGAAGATGGACTATGTAATTGCCAGTCTCCACATACCCTGTATCAAGCCTGGAACTCCAAAAGAGAACACGGACGCTTTAATTGGAGCAATGAAGAATCCGTATGTTAAAATAATCGGTCATCCTGATGACGACAGATATCCACTGGAATATGACCGTCTGATTCCGGCAGCATTGGAACATAAGGTAGCTTTGGAAGTCAATAATTCCTCTTTCAATCCGCGGTCTGGACGGCAAAATGCGTATAAAAACGTAATGAAATGGCTTTCTATTGCCAAAGAATACCGTCTTCCTGTTATATTGGGAAGCGATGCCCACATTTACTATGATGTAGGGGATTTGACAGAAGCGGTTAAAATGCTGGAAGCGGCAGGATATCCTCAGGAACTGGTGTTGAATTCCAGTAAAGACGGGATTTACTATATATTAAATGAAGGGCGGTAGAGCCCTTCATTTTTCATGCATCTTAAGCGGCATCAGCAGATGCTCCATCATAAGCTGGTATGCTCTGGAACCGTCTCCGTTCCGAAGAGCGTGCAGATAATTTCGGTGTTCTTCCATCGTTCCCTGAATACGGCCTTCCACAGCCAGGGCATCCTGAGACGTGAGCCGGATCAGATAGAGAAGGCGCTGGAAAATCTGATTGAACTCATCGTTTTCCATATATCCCACCAGCAGAAGATGAAACTGGTGATCAGAATCAATAAAGTGTTCCAGCTGAACTCCGTTTTCCAGGGACTCTTCCATATCAGAAAGAGTCTGTTCCAGACTGTGCAGCAGCTGTCGTCCCTTTTCTGTATCAATTTGTGAAGCGACCATATTGGTGCAGAAGCCTTCAATGGCACAGCGAATCTCAATACTGTCCTTCATGTCCTTATCGTTGAGCTGTCGGATCATAAAACCTTTGCTGGGAATAACTGTAATATATCCATCCTGGCTCAGGCACTGGAGCGCTTCTCTGACAGGCGTACGGGATATGCCGATCTGTGCAGAGAGCTTGGTTTCGGAGTAAAGGCGGTTTGGTTCCATTTCGCCTGATAAAATGCTGCTTTTTATAGTATCATATGCCTGCTGCTGCAGGAAGCTTTTCTCTTTCATAATAAAAATTCACCTGACTCAAAATCATTTTATAGGCTAATCTTAAGTCAAAGACAGATTGATGTCAAGGAGATCCCATGTTACCGCAGGAGCAGGAAGATGAATAAGAAAATATGCATAAAACATCTGTATAAATGTTGTATATTTTGACATAATATCTAATCTCGACATCCTATTTATTTACCGGTATACTGGTATACAGAAGGGTGGAAGAGTGGAAATGCCAGTCTGCCTGTAGAAACAGAGGTACTGTTTAACAGTGATCTAAATTAAAGGAGGAAAATAAAATGTGTGTTTATGAAATGGGAAATTTAAGAGTGATTGATCTGTCCAAGATTCTGGACTCGGCTACTGAGACAAGAAGATGCCATCTTTTCCGTTTTAATACAGGAGGCCCGATTCCGGATTTCCATACCCATATGGATCTGATGAGCCATCTGGGAACGCACTGCGAGTGTCCTTATCATCATGATGATAACTGGCCGTCTGCTGCTGATCTGCCGTTGACTACATTCCTGGGCAGAGCAGTATATGTTGATTTTAAGGATACTGTGGCAAAGAGAGGCCATATTACAGCAGCTGATTTAGATCGTGAAGCAGGTAAGGTAAAAGAAGGAGATATCGTGATCATCGATTCTTCTTATAAGCTGGCTCCATTTACTCCGGATACCAATACTGACAAGGATGAGCGTCTCTTAGTGGGTGCAGAAAGTGCACAGTGGTTTAAGGATCATAAGGTAAAGGCTGTAGGCTTCGGTGATGGCGTTTCTATTGAAAACTGTAACGAGGATGTAAAGCCGTTCCACGATATCCTTATGGCTGAGAATATCGTATTTTTGGAAGTATTAAAGAATCTGGAGCAGTTAAAGAAGGATGTATTCTTCATGAGCTATTCTCCACTTCCGATCAAGGGACTGGATTCCAGCCCTGTACGTGCATATGCAATTGAGGGACTGGCTGAGTTTTCATAAGTAAAGGAAGAAATACAGTGCTGTCTGTGAAAACAGACATAAGAATGGAGATATTATGAGAATTGCCGTAATTGGTGCGGGAGCTATGGGATCTATTTATGGAGGCCATCTTTCGCAGCATAATGAAGTTATTTTGGTAGATACCAATCAGCAGGTAGTAGAGCAGATTAATAAAAATGGTCTTCTGGTTGATGAAAACGGAACTTCTGTCTCCTATCAGCCCAAGGCTCTTTGTGATACATCAGAAGAAAAGCCTGTTGATCTGGTGATCCTCTTTGTAAAGGCATTATTTTCCAGAGCAGCTCTGGAAAACAATTCGGCTCTTATCGGTCCGGATACCCGCCTGATGACCCTTCAGAATGGAGCTGGTCACGAGGATCTGCTGAAAGAGTTTGTAAGTGAAGACCGGGTGATTATTGGAACGACAGAGGATAACGGTGCTGTTTTAGGTCTGGGTCATGTGCGCAGAGGCGGAACAGGTGTTACCAATGTGGGAATGCTGACAGAGGATCGGGATGGATTTTTGACCCGTCTGAAAGAAAATTTTGACAGCTGCGGCTTTGAGGTTCGGATTCATGAAAATATTCAGTATCTGATCTGGGATAAGCTGTTTACCAATGTGTCTTTGAGTGCTCTGACAGGTGTTCTTCAGGTAGATATGGGGTATATTGCGGCAGATGAATTTGCATGGAAGCTCTGCTGCCAGCTGATTCATGAAACAATTCTTACGGCTGCGGCAGCAGGTCTTGAATTTGATGAAGAAGCTGTAAGGGAAAAGGTAAGAAAAACTTCATTAAATAATCCCCAGGGATGTACGTCTATCCGGGCAGATTTAAGAGATGGAAGACGAACTGAGGTAGATACCATCAGTGGTTCTGTTGTACGGGCTGCTGCTAAATATGGAGTGGACGTGCCGGGACATACCTTTGTAGTAAATCTGGTTCATGCAATGGAAGGCAGAAAGTAATTTGGGGCTGTGTATACAGTCAGGGGGGGCAGGCAGCTGCATTTGCAGCTGCCTGCCCCCCTGGATTCTGAATTAAAAGAAGATGAATCTTTTAGATGAAACAGGAGGGCTGTGCATGCCATCAAGAAGATAGTGGTATATCTGATTCATGGTATCAGAGCTTACCCGTTCCGGTGTATCCCGATATCCGCCGTGCATGGTAGAGATTACCTCCATTTGTCCGAGGATCATCTCAAATTCCGGAGGACGGCCTAAAAGGCCCTCTCCATAAGAGGCCAGAGCTTTTAAATACTGTATATCCCACAGGGGAACAGCGGCCAGACTCAATACGGGAAGATGAAGTCCTCTGAAAGAGCTGTCATCGCTTTTGGGGAGGTATTTTAAAAGCTGTCCTCTGTAGGATTCAAGAAGCTTTTTCTGACAGAAGGGGCGCATAACCGGCTTTTTTTCATGTCCCTTTCCACAGATGGCAATGGTATCTCCATAGCCGCATACATCCAGATTGATGACACCTGTCAGGGAAGTACGGTCCAGGGAAGAAACGTAAAATTTGCTGCCCATATTACCTGCTTCTTCGCCATCAAAAAAGGCAAAACGGGCCGGAATATGCTCTTTTTTCAGAGTCTGTGCCAGCTGGATCAGGATACAGACTGCTGCAGCATTGTCATTAGCTCCAAATGTTCCGGGTACAGCATCGTAGTGAGCACAGAAGAGGAGAGAGGGCTCAGGACTCCAGGGAGTTAAAAGGTAGTTACGTATTCCGCGAGGGTTCTGAATGGACGGTTCCTGTTCCTGAAGGCTAAACTCCAGCCCCTCCTGGATGAGAACATCAAGAAGGGCTTTTTGCCGGTTTTCAGGATCTTTCTGTGCCAGGTGTTTTAAGTGTCGGTCGATGGTCATGAAATAGTCTCCTTGCTGTTATACGCAGGCTTCCACAGGAACCTTTATAACGATTTTACGGATAGGAGCGCTGGCTGTTCCGGTCTGGATTGCAGGAATGTGTACATCCCATGGGAAGTATACAGCGTAGGTACCTATATCTAAAGAGATACGGCCTTCTGGTACAGCAGGGTTATTGTGATAGAAGAGGATATCACGAGGGGTATCCAGCAAATCTTCATCTATCTGGCTTGTACCGTTATCCCAGTAAAATCCGGCTTCTTCCGGTCCGCCGGAGGCAAGGAACTGTACGTCTATATTTTTGCGGTGAATTTCCGGACGAAGTGTTTCTCTTGGAGCGGTAGTCAGATCCAGAACCTGTAAAATAACAGGGACACCTTCAAAATCCAGATCAAATCTTCCTGGTTCGTGATTGGCCAGGTCGTTATCCTTTAAAATGCGGATTGCGTTCTGCAGTGGTCTGGGAAGGATTGCCAGTTCCTGTTCAAAGTGTTTGCTGTTGATGTTTCCGTAGATCATAATGATACCTCCTAATGGTAAATGTTTTTGATGGATATTGAAAGGCAGTAAGTCGTGTGCAGAATTACTGCATAGCAGTCAGACCTCCGTCTACGCAGAGAATCTGTCCAGTTACAAAAGAGGCGGCGTCGCTGCACAGATAAAGGGCAGCAGAAGCAATATCCTGCTCTTTGCCGATTCTTCCAAGGGGAATACGTTCGGTTAATGTTTTGTAAAATACCGGATCATCCAGCTGGAATGCATTAATGGGAGTGTATACAAAAGTGGGAGCAATGGCGTTGCAGGTGATGCCGTATTTTCCCCATTCACAGGCCAGCTGGCGGGTATACATATTGACAGCGCCTTTACTTGTACAGTAGGCAATGTAGTCCTGCTTTGTTCCGATCAAGCTTTTTACAGAGGAAAGATTCAGAATCCGTCCCTGTTTTTGAGGGATCATAAACCGTTTTCCTACTTCACGGGTAATCCGGTGGAGAGAGGCGATGTTTATATCCATAACCGTCTGGAAGGTCTGGTCGTCATATTCCTCAGCAGGGATCAGACGGTTGATTCCGGCACTGTTTACAAGGATATCTACAGTGCCGAAGGTGTGTTCTATGGAGTTGAGCATCTGGTTTGTGCTTTCTGCATCAGTCAGATCGCAGGAGAGGGATAAAAATGGACGATCCAGGCTTTTAGCCAGTTCTTCTATGGGAGCCGCTTTTTCCGGACGGGTACCGCAGACAGCGACCTGAGCGCCCTGCTGAAGAAATGCTCTGGCAATCGCACTTCCCAAACCGCCGGTTCCTCCGGTGATCAGTGCTGTTTTTCCTTTGAGAGAAAATATTTCATTGTAGTCAGTCATAATGTAATACCGCCTTTCTTTTAAGAGAATACGTCTGTGTCCTGTGAGGAAGTGTCCGTGGCTGCCGGCAGCATGGGCTCTGTAAAGTATTGAGGGTTATGGGCCCTGAGAGGAGCTGTAAGCATCCGGATTCTGGAGAAATGGTGGTCGTAGATCAGACCGGCACGGTCATAATTACGGTTAATAAGGGCATCTGTCAGATTAGTCAGTTCCTGCATAAATCCATCCAGTACGTTGGGATTGCTTACAGCCAGGGAAAGCAGGCGGCTTAAATCTGTGTCAGTTTTCTGGAGAGAAGCCCATATCAGATCCATATTTCCGGCCAGTGTATAAAGCTGATGATAGTATTCTGACAGAAGATGGACTGTCTTAGATGAATTTCCAAGAAGCATATGGCTGCCCATCTGCTGGATGGGACAGTATAAAAGCTCCAGTTCAGATTTGGGAACCCTTCTTATATAAATGGAATGGATCATGGCACTACCCAGCTTTTGGTGGACCCATACAGCATCATCAATGCGTTTTTGATCGATTTTAGAAACAAATGCCCCTCGCTTGGGAATAACGTCCACCAGATTTTCTCTGGATAATTTGAAAAATGAATCATGGATCGGAGTCCGGCTCATATTCAGAGATGAGGCAAGATCCGCTTCATTCATTTTCTGACCGGGAAGAAGAAGAAGCTCCAGGATAAATTTTCGTATAATGCGGTAGGCATACTGCCGTGCATCCTCAGAAGGTCTGCGGACAGGCAGGGTGTCATTTTGAAATAAAGCTAGTGTCATAGGGATACCGTTCTTTCTTTGATGATAAGTTGGTTGACAACTTGTATGCAATTTTAGATTTAGTAAAGTTCTGGTTTTATTTTATACATGGCAACAAAAGAGCGCCTGATTTGACGGGCTGTTTTTTTGAAACTGATATGCAATCATAAGTAAGACTTGTATGCAATCTGGGGCTTGTATGCAAAATGATTAAACAGGACAAAGGAGGACGGGGTCGGATGATTAAGGCAGAAGAGCTTCTGGATAAGATCAGATCTCAGAACGAGGTTTACAATGCTCTGAAATATCAGATCCTTACCTTAAAGGCAGAGCCGGGAGAGATGCTCAGTGAGAACATCATATCTGCTCAGATGAATGCCGGGAGGTCGGCAGTGAGGGATGCTCTTGCCCAGTTGACAGAGGAAGGCTATGTTGTTGTTTATCCCCAGAAGGGAACGGCTGTTTCTATGATTGATCCGGAACGGATCAAACAGTCTGTGTATACTCACAGAGTACTCGAACAGTCCATGATTGAGGAGATATGCAGAAGCGATATCTCAGAAGAACAGCTGAAGCTTCTTGAGGATGTACTGGATGAACAAAGTATAAAAAAGGAAGAGATCGCTGATCTTTTGATTCTGGAACAGCAGTTAAGCTATGCGCTTTCGGTTCTCTGCGATAAGAAGCACATTTGGGAAATGTTCCGGATTATGGATTGTGACATGCTGAGAGCGAATTATCTGTATTACAGTACATATGGTTTTCAGGCGGAGCGGTATTATGGTCCCTCTGGCTGGGAGCATATGCAGATAGAAGGAAGGATGCTTCTGGACCATCTGAAAAGGAAGGATACGGAAGCGGCAGCTTTGATCTGTTCCAGCCATTTTGACAGAATTCTTCTTAATACGAATTCCATTCAGGGATTTTATCCACAGTTCTTTTCCGGCTGACAAAAATGGCTGACAGCAAAAAACTGTCAGGACGTTTTGACGCCGGTTAGAAAATATACTAATTTATCATGAAGGGAGATGAAATGGGGATATCATTGTTGAGAGAGATGCAATGTGTATGACGTAGGGAAAAAAGAAATGGAGGAAATACCATGGAATATATCATCGGTATAATTTTATTGTTTACGTTTTTTGGCCTGGCATATTACTGTATTAAAGGCCACAACCTGATGATCGGATTCTTGATCATCACACTTATCTGGACAATCCTTCCTCTGGGAGGCACATTATTTGCAAGCCAGGCATTCCTGGAGTCCAATCCGGTTCTTCAGTTTGAAGGTGCAAAGGGACTGGTTGGTATCCTGAACAAGATTTACCAGAGCGCTCCGGAAGGCTGGGGAACTACACTGGTAAACGTATGCTGGGGTGCATGGTTTGGTCGTGTTCTGATGGAGACCGGAATTGCGTCTACCCTGATTCGTAAGACTGTTGAATTAGGCGGAGACAAGCCTCTGGTTACTATCACTCTGCTGAATATTGTTACAGCTGTTATCTTTACGGCTATGACAGGAGCTGGCCCTGTTATCGCAATCGGCGTTATCGTTCTTCCTATTCTTATGTCTTTAGGAGTTCCGAAAGCAATTGCCATGTTCAGCTTTATGGGTTCTGTTGCAGCAGGTATTTATTTAAATCCTGTTAACTTTGCACAGTACCGCGCTTTTTTTATCCAGCCGGATCAGATGCCTGACTTTACTCTGGGATGGTATGTAAGCCACTGGGGGCTTGCAGCTCTGCTGATCATGCTTGTTGCTACAACTGTTCTTTCCGCAGTTTACCTTAAATCCTCAAAGACCAGCCACGCATGGGCTGCCCAGACAAGAGGCACTGCAGATCAGAAGAACGCTCCGTTCTATACTCTGATCCTTCCGATTGTTCCTGTTATCTTAAAGATCTGGCTTGATTTTTCCGTTATCGGCGGCTTCGTAATTGCCGGTTTTGCAGCTCTGTTCCTGTGCGGAAAGATGAAGGGTACATTTAAGGAGAATTGCCAGCTGGTAAATAAGCTGTATTATGACGGCGTTGTAGACACCGCTCCATTGGTAGGCTTCCTTCTTACACTGCCGATGTTCAACACAGTAGCATCCTATGCATCTCCTTATTTTAAGGTCGTTCTTGGCGGAATCATGCCCAGAAGCGAGCTTGTTGTATGTATTGCATTTGCAGCCCTGCTGTTTATGGGACTGTTCCGTGGCCCTATGACTCTGGTAGGCTGCGGTGCCGCTACATTAGGCGTTCTTTCCAATGTGGCTTCCTTCTCAGTTCCATTCTTATATGCAGTATTTGCAATTCCTACAATCACGGTTAACATCGGATGCTGTATTACACAGTCCTGGGTTGCATGGGGATTGGCTTACACCAAGGTTGATTCTAAGGACTTCTTGAAATTATCAATTCCAAATGCATATTTGACAGGTGTCCTTCAGTATGCGGCAGCATTTATCATGCTTGCCGGACTTGGCGCTGAATGGTTCATCTAATCTTGCAATAAAATCTCTCAAACAATGTATATCTTTATTCTGCGGGCGCTCTGGATGCGCCCGCAGCCCCTTTAGTATGTTTCTGAAAATTTAATGGAATAATCAAATTGAAAGGATATGGGAAGTATGGCAGAACGTAAGCACAGAGCTGTCCGCATGGGTATTGACGTAGGTGGAACCTACACAAAATGCGTAGCAATGGACAATGAAACTCACGAAATTATTGGAAAAAATGAAGTAAAGACAACCCACGATGACAAGAACGGCGTTGCTGCCGGTGTTGTTCAGAGTTTTCAGAATTGTATGCGGGAAAATGACATTGCACCGGAGGATGTGGTGTTCGTAGCCCATTCTACTACTCAGGCTACCAATGCCTTTATTGAGGGCGACGTGGCAAATGTAGGTGTAGTTGGCGTAGCGGGAGGCGGTCTGGAAGGATTTCTTGCAAAGCGCCAGCTGGCTTTGAAGGATATTGTATTGGATGAAAAAGTTGGCAGAATGATCAAGGTATTTAATACCTTCATTAAGAAAAAGATGCTGACGGAGGAAGTGATCAATAAAAATATTGATGACTTGATCAGCCAGGGCGCACAGGTAATTGTTGCTTCTATGGCCTTTGGCGTAGACAGCATGGATGAGGAAATGATGATCCATGACTGTGCAGAAAAGAAAAATGTGCCGGTTAGTATGGCTTCTGATATTACAAAACTGTATGGACTTACAAGACGTACCCGTACAGCTGCAATTAACGCGTCCATCCTTCCTAAGATGATGGCAACTGCAAACGCAACAGAGTCTTCTGTAAGAGAAGCAGGCGTTCAGGTTCCACTGATGATCATGAGAGGCGACGGCGGTGTTATGGAGATTAACGAGATGCGTAAGCGTCCGATTTTAACTGCATTATCCGGCCCCGCCGCATCTGTTATGGGATCTCTGATGTACTTAAGAGCATCCAATGCCATTTACTTTGAGGTAGGTGGAACAACAACCAATATCGGTGTAATCAAGAATGGCCGTCCCGGTGTAGACTATGCCCAGATCGGAGGCCATGATACATATATCAGTTCTTTGGATGTCCGCATTCTTGGATGTGCCGGCGGTTCTATGGTTCGTATCAATGACAAGGAAGTAGTAGACGTAGGTCCTCGTTCTGCTCATATCGCAGGCTGCGAATACGCATGTTTTACTCCTGAAGAGGAGATTGTTGATCCGCAGATCGAGATGGTAAGACCGAAACCAAGCGATCCTGCTGATTACGTTACAATCCGTTTAAAGAACGGAAAGCGTATCTGCTTTACCAATACCTGTGCAGCCAATGTTCTGGGATTGATCGATAAGAAGTATTTTGCTTATGGAAATGCCAATGCAGCCCGCAAAGCAATGCAGCCTGTAGCAGATAAGCTTGGAATCACTGTAGAGCAGCTTGCAACACAGATTCTGGATAAGGATTATGAGAAGGTAAATGCCTGCATCAACGCTCTGGCTGAGAAGTATCAGCTGGATCATGACAGCATGAAGCTGGTAGGCTGCGGAGGCGGAGCAGCGTCTCTTGTACCTTACTGTGCAGGAAAGATGGGACTGCAGTACAGCATTCCGGAGAATGCTGAGGTTATTTCCTCTATCGGCGTTGCGCTTTCCATGGTCCGTGACGTAGTAGAGCGAGTGATCCCCAATCCGACTCAGGATGATATCCGCGAGATTAAGAAAGAGGCGGCTGATGCAGCGGTAAGCTCCGGCGCATCACCTGATACGGTAGAGGTTCATATTGAAATCGACAGTCAGACCGGTAAGGTAACAGCAATCGCAACAGGATCTACAGAAGTAAAGACAACGGATCTTCTGAAAGAGTGTGATGAGGCAGAGGCTCTGGAACTGGCTACACAGGATTTTGGATCAAAGGTAAGCCAGATTCACCTGGCAGAGAAGACGGACAAGTTCTATGTATACCAGGGAGAGAGAGGGAAAGAATCCTCTGCGTATTGTTGATAAGAAGGGCTTTATCAAGGTTCAGTGCTCCAACGGTATGGTTGTAAAATGTCCGGTCCGCGATTACAAAGAAGTAGTGGAAACAATCTGGAAAGAGGCTGCCGTATTTAAGACAGACTCCATTCTTCGTCCTGATTTCTTTGTATGCGTAGGTCCAAGAGTAGGCGATTACAGCGCAATTGATCTGGAGCAGATCTTCCTGCTGATGGATCTGGATCTGGGAGACAGAGAGCCTGATGAGGAGATTATTATTGTAGGTTCAGTTACGGAGATATAAGCAGTTATGGACAGAAATAAGGTTCAGGAAGCTTTAAAGCCCATTACAGACGGACTTTTTGGAAAGCAGAGACCGGTAAGATACGAACGTCCTCATTTTAAGGTACGTCCTCTGGTCCGTATGCTTCAGGATCTGACATCCATTCCGATAGAGGATATGTATGCGTATGCTTTTTCCAGAGAGCCGCTGAATGGAAAGTTTGATGACGGGCAGCGAAAAAGCTGGATGAAGCAGGCTGTTTGCTGCGGCAGAGAATATGCTGAGAAGATTTGCTGCCTTTACGGTGTCCGAAGTCCTGAGGAATTATCGGAAGCCATGGGGCTGAAGGTTGAATATCCTACATTCCCGGAAAATGCAGATAGAGTTCTGTTTGCAGAATTCCGGGAACCGGGCAATATAAAGATTTACATGGATGCTGTGAAGAAGGCACACAAATTTACAGAGCGTCCTGAAGTGAAAGAGGTTTTAACTGAACAGCTGGATATCAAAGGCCTTTTGCTGGCTCATGAGCTGTTTCATTTTGTAGAAGAAAAATATAAAGATGAGATTTTTACAAAACAGGAAAAGATCCGGCTCTGGTCATTGGGACCTCTGCATAATGACTCCACGGTGATTGTCTTAAGTGAAATTGCCGCAATGGCCTTTGCCCAGGCCATCACGGGAATTCCATACTCCCCTTATGTGATGGATGTGTTTCTGGTATATGGCTATTCGCCGGAGGAAGCCAGCGGTTTATATGAAGAGATAATGGAATACGCAGGCAAAATTCCCTGCTGTGAAGAAGGGGAGCCTGTATAAAAAATAAAGGAGAAACGATATGAGTATTCGCGTTGCTTATGAGGAAGTAAAGAAAAACGTAAAACAGGCATTCTTAAATCTGGGCCTTACAGAAGAGCAGGCCGAGACCTGTGCTACAATTCATACCCAGTCCAGTGCAGACGGCGTTGAGAGCCATGGACTGAACCGTATTCCCAGATTTGTGGAATATGTTCAGAAGGGATGGATCAATCTGGAAGGAAAGCCTCAGCTTGTAGGAGCCAAAGGTGCTGTGGAGAATTATGATGGTCAGCTGGGCATCGGTATTACAAATGCTCTTTTCTGTGCAGAGCGGGCTGCAGAGCTGGCGAAAGAGCATGGAATTGGCTGTGTTGCTTTAAAAAATACGACTCACTGGATGAGAGGCGGCACCTATGCATGGAAGATGGCTGAGGCAGGCTTTATGGGTATGAGCTGGATCAACACAGAAAGCTGTATGCCATTGTGGGGAAGCGACGAGCCAAGCGTTGGAAACAATCCATTCTGTATGGCAATTCCAAGAGAGGATGGCCCTATTGTGCTTGATATGGCAATGAGCCAGTATGCATATGGAAAGCTGGGCGTATACCGTCTGGCAGGAAAGCAGCTTCCTTATCCGGGCGGCTTTGATAAGGACGGAAATCTGACCAGCGATCCGGGAGCAATTGAGGACAGTAAGAGAATTCTTCCTACCGGATACTGGAAGGGAAGCGGCATGGCTCTTGCACTGGATATGGCTGCTGCTCTTATGGCAAACGGCAAATGCGGAACAGATATGGACAATGAGAATCGTGGAAGCTGCACAGGCTGCTGCCAGATCTTTATTGCATATGATCCTTATCTGTTTGGTTCCAAAGAAGAAATTCAGGCTATGCTGAACAAGCGTGTTGATGCTGCAAACGCAGCTCATCCGGAGCATGAAGGCGGACATGTAAGCTGTCCTGGACAGAGAACGATTTCCACTCGCGAAAAGAGCATGAAGGACGGAGTTTCTGTGGACGAGGCAATCTGGGAGCAGATCTGTGCTCTGGCTGCAGGCAATATGGAAACAAAGGACATTGCAAGTAAGTAAATCCGGGAGGAAATATGGGGGTTCGTGTTCCTTATGACAAATTAAAGCAGGATGTAAAGCAGATTTTCCTGAATCTGGGACTTACAGAAGAAAAGGCTGAGATATGTACAGCTGTTCATATTCAGTCCAGTGCTGATGGGGTAGAAAGCCATGGACTGAATCGAATTCCCAGATTTGTGGAATATGTTCAAAAGGGATGGGTTAACATTAAAGGCGAGCCTCAGCTTGCAGGTGCAAAGGGCGCAGTGGAAAATTATGACGGACAACTGGGGATTGGCATTACCAATGCGCTCTTTTGTGCTGACAGAGCTGTAGAGCTGGCGAAAAAACATGGGATTGGCTGTGTTGCCCTGAAAAACACTACTCATTGGATGAGAGGCGCAACCTATGTATGGAAAATGGCTGAAGCAGGCTTTATGGGTATGAGCTGGATTAATGCGGAAAGCTGTATGCCATTGTGGGGAAGCGATAAGCGCAGTGTGGGAAACAACCCGTTCTGTATGGCGATTCCAAGGGAGGATGGCCCGCTTATCCTTGATATGGCTATGAGTCTGTACGCTTATGGAAAGTTGGGAGTTTATCGTCTGGCGGGAAAGCAGCTTCCCTATCCGGGAGGATTTGATAAGGATGGAAATCTGACCTGCGATCCGGGCGCCATAGAGGAAACCATGCGGGGGCTTCCTATGGGATACTGGAAAGGAAGCGGTATGGCTCTTGCTTTGGATATGGCTGTAGCGCTTATGGCCAATGGAATGAGCGGAACGGATATGGATATACAGGCAAAAGGCAGCTGTACGAACTGCTGCCAGATCTTTATTGCATATGATCCCTATCTGTTTGGCTCCAAAGATGAAATCCAGGATATGCTGAACCGGAGGATTGATGCGGTTAAAAAAGCTCATCCTGAGCGCGAAGGCGGAAGCGTAAGCTATCCGGGAGAGAGGACTTTGGCGGTACGGGAAGAAAGCATGAAGAAGGGGATTCATGTAGACGAGGCAATCTGGAAGCAGCTTTGTTCCCTGGCGTCAGGAGATATGTCTACGACTGATATAGCAAGCAAATAAAAACAGGAGGAATCACTATGTTTTTTTCAAATATAAGTATTGCAGAGAAGTATAATTACCTGGAAGAGAAATTTACCTGTGCCTATAAGTGGCTGGCAGAAACAGATATCAATGCACTGCCTGCAGGAAGCTATCCTATTATGGGTGATACAGTAGTAGCCAACATTCAGGAATATACTACAATTCCGGCAGATACAGGTTTTTTTGAAACCCATGAAAAATACTTTGATATTCAGTATGTTGCAAAGGGAAAAGAGCAGTTCGGTATCTGCAAGAGAGATGGCCTTAAAGTAAAGGAACGCATTGAGGAAAATGATCTGATCTTCTATGAGGAGCCGGAGTTAAGCGGAACCGTTCTTTTGGAAGAGGGAGATATGATCATCGTTGCTCCTGAAGATGCTCATAAACCAAGATGCCAGGCTGGCGGGCCATGCTTTGTTAAAAAGGTTGTCGTAAAAGTCGCACTTTAATAATGGAGGAGAAAAATGAAAGGAATTAAACTGGAAGAGCCCAGAAATGTAGATTGTGTAGAGCTGGAAAAGCCTGTTCCGGGACCGGGCGAGGCGCTGATCCGTATTGTTACAGCTGGTATTTGCGGAAGTGATATAGGTGCTTTCCGCGGAACCAATACACTGGTATCCTACCCAAGGATCATTGGACATGAGCTGGCTGGTATCGTAGAGGAAATTCCGGCAGATAATCCTAAGGGATTAAAACCAGGCGATAAAGTTATTGTTGATCCATACATTTACTGCGGAGAGTGCTATCCATGCTCTATCGGACGTACAAACTGCTGTACAAGCCTTAAGGTTTTGGGTGTACATATTGACGGCGGCATGGCAGAGTATTTTTGCCATCCGGCAGATATGCTGGTAAAGATGCCGGAAGATATGGATTGGACAGATGCTGCAATGGCAGAACCTCTTACTATTTCTCTTCACGGAATCCACAGAGGCGGATTAAAGGCAGGGGAGTACTGCGCGATCATCGGAGCAGGACCTATTGGTCTGCTGGCAGGTATGATCGCACAGGCTTACGGTGCACATGCAATTCTTCTGGATCTTGTTCAGGAGCGTCTGGATTTTGCAAAGGAGCTGGGTATTGAGTATGTAATCAATTCCGGAGAAGAAGATGCGGCTGCAAGAGTCAGTGAAATTACAGGCGGAATGATGGCTCAGCAGGTTATGGAGTGCAGCGGATCCAATGCAGCAATTCGCTCCAGCCTTGATCTTGTCAGCAACGCAGGAAGAATTACTCTTACCGGCTGGCCTCCAAGAGAGACCTCAATTCCTACCGATATCATAACGCGTAAGGAAATTGATATTCGCGGAGCACGTACAAGTGCAGGAGAATTTGAAGAGGCGATCGAGCTGATTTACACAAAGAAGGTAGATGTGGCTAAGATTTTAACCAAGACTATTTCTCTGGATGAGGCACCGGAGACGATTCGGGATATTGAAAAGAATCCGGGTAACTACATGAAGGTAGTTGTAAAAGTAGATAAAACCGTATAAAACAGAAACGGGCGTGTGAGAAAACGTAAGTTTTTCACACGCCCGTTTTATTACAGCGTAAAGTAATCAGGATAACGTTTGGTCAGCTCTGCTTTTTCTACTTGAAACCGTGTCAAGTGGCGGGTGATAAGCATTTCCGCCAATTCAGAATCTTTTTGACGGATGGCATACAGAATATTCTGATGGTCTTTTACTACCCGCGCATCCTGCCAGGATTTTAAAGACAGAATACGGAGACGGTCAAAATGGATCATCTGGGAATAGATAATGTCAAAGGTTCTGGATTTTCCTACAGATTCAAAAAGAAGCTGATGAAAATGATTGTCAAGCTCCAGCTGGACTGAGAAATCCTGTGTATTGGACAGAGAAGATTCCTGTCGGAGATTTTTCTCTAACAGCTCCATATAATAGGATGAGATTCCCTGTTCGCATGCAAGCTTCACAATTGCTGTCTCAAGTACGAGACGCATAAAACGAGATTCTTCAATCAATCCATAATCGATTTTGGAAATAAAACTGCCCCGTTTGGGAAGAATATCTACAAGATCCATGCGGGAAAGCTCGATAAGAGCTTCCCGCACAGGGGTTCGGGATATGTTCATGACAGAAGATACTTCGTTTTCGCTGACGGAACTTCCCGGAGGCAGTTCCAGGGCAGTGATGTTGTAGAGAAGTACGCGTATAGCGTAGGAACGAGCCTTTTCAGAAGGCTGCCGTTCTAAAATTTTCATGATGTATCCCTTCTTTAAATGTGATAATTAGAAATCAAAGGTAAGGGCAATCTTGCGGATGGAAGGATCATGGCTGTCATTAAAGTCAAAGGCTTCCTGAGCGCGGATCAGAGGGAAGGTATGTGACACAGTACCGTTCAGATCAAGCTTTCCTTCGTTGATCAGTTCAATTGCTTTGCCGAACATATGATTCTGAAGTCTGGAACCGCGGACATCCAGTTCCTTGGAGGTGATCAGGAACTGATTTACCTCGGTAGGAGCTACTGAAAAGCCCATGGTAATTACTCTTCCGGCATTTCCAGTTGCCTTTAAAAGAGTAATGAGGGAATCCTTGGTGCAGGCAGAGTCGATGGAAACGGTGCTTCCATGGCCTTCTGTATATTCTTTTATTTTTTCTGTAAGATCCTCTTTCAGCGGATTGATGGTGTATTTAGCACCGTTCTGTCTGGCAAGTTCCAGCTTGTCATCCATGATATCAGCTACGATGATATGGTCGCAGAGAAGACGGGCTACCTTTAAGATCGTGCTGCCCAGTGCTCCGGATCCATAGATCAGAAGCATATCATCTTTTTCCAGCTGAGCCCGTGTACAGGACTGGATCCCGATGGTAGTAGGCTCGATCATAATGGCGTCCGTATCAGAAAGGGAATCGGGTAAAACATAGCAGTCGCTTTCAGGAACAGCTATAAATTCGCGGTAGCCTCCGTCAATATGCACGCCACGGATAGCAAGATTATCGCATACATTTCAGCGTCCTTTGCGGCAGGGATAGCAGTGGCCGCAGCTGGTTACCTGATTGATGATTACACGGTCTCCTACTTTCAGATTTTTGACATTTGATCCAACCTGGTCAACACGGCCTACCATCTCGTGTCCGATGATACGTGGATAGGTTGCTGCAGCATTTGTACCATGGTAGATACCCATGTCAGAACCGCAGATGCCGGCAGCGGTCATTTTTACAAGAACATTGTTTTTTTCGTCAATAACAGGCTTTTCAATGTCGATTACTCTCAGGTCTTCAGGCTTTACGATTTGTACAGCTTTCATTAACACACACTCTCCTTTTGAAATATAGCAGGTTTTATTAAACAACTTACATACTACCTATACTAAAACCCTATGGGACAAAAGTCAATATAAGAGAGGCATAAAAAATAATATGTACAGAATTAATAAACTAAAAGGTTAATTTTTATAAAAAATTACATATTGAACAAATTGAAATTTTATACTACCATACAAGTAAGAGCGTTATCAGGCCCAAAATGATGAAGCAACAAAATTTAACATATGGAGGTAGAACATTATGAACATGACATTACGTTGGTATGGACCAGGCTATGACAGTGTAACTCTGGAGCAGATCCGCCAGATTCCGGGAGTAAAGGGAGTTATCACAACTCTTATGGGAAAGATGCCTGGAGAGGTATGGGAAGAGGCAGAGATCGCAGAGTTAAAGAAGACTGTTGAGGATGCAGGCCTGTCTATTATGGGTATCGAGTCCGTGAACGTTTCCGATGATATTAAGATCGGAACTGAAAAGCGTGACGAGCATATTAAGAACTATATTACAACCCTTGAGAACCTGGGAAAAGCAGGCATTCACATGGTATGCTACAACTTTATGCCTGTATTTGACTGGACCCGTTCTGATCTTGCAAGAAAGAGACCGGATGGCTCTACAGTTCTCGCATATAATCAGGACGTAATTGATCAGATCGATCCTGAGCATATGAGAGAGTCTATTGAAAAGATGTCCAATGGCTTTGTGATGCCAGGCTGGGAGCCAGAGCGTCTTGAAAAGCTGAAAGCATTATTTGATGCATATAAAGATGTAGATTCAGAGAAACTGTTCAACAATCTGGTATACTTCCTGGAGGCAATCGGCCCTGTATGTGAGAAATACGATATCCATATGGGTATTCATCAGGATGATCCCGCATGGCCTATTTTCGGACTTCCAAGAATCGTGAGAAATAAGGAAACCATTGAGCGTCTGTTAAAGGCAGTAGACAAGCCATACAACGGCTTAACTCTGTGTACAGGTTCCCTGGGTTCCAATCCTGAAAATGATATCTGTGAGATTATCCGTATGGCAAAGGGCAGAATCCCATTTGCCCATGTAAGAAATGTAAAGTATAACAGCGACAGAGATTTCGAGGAGGCTGCTCACCTGTCCTCTGACGGCTCTAAGGATATGTATGAGATCATGAAGACCTTATACGACACCGGATTTGACGGCTGCATCCGTCCTGACCACGGAAGAATGATCTGGGGCGAAGTTGCTATGCCGGGATATGGTCTGTATGACAGAGCGCTGGGAGCCTGCTATCTTCAGGGTCTTTGGGAAGCAATTGACAAGAACGCAAAGAGGGGTTAAGAATGAAATTAACATTAAACGGCTTAAAAGAAAAAGAACAGTGGGAGAAAGCGGGAGTCGCTCTTCCTGCATATGACATTGCAGCAGTTGCAGAAGAAACAAAGAAGTCTCCGGTCTGGGTTCATTTTGGAGCCGGAAATATCTTCCGTATCTTTATCGGCGGCATTGCAGATACTTTAATTGCAAATGGCGAAGCTTCAAAGGGAATTACCTGTGTTGAAACTTTCGATTTTGATGTTGTTGACAAGATTTATGCACCCTATGACAATCTGGTTCTGGCCGTTACCTTAAAGGCTGACGGTTCAACTGATAAGAGAGTGCTGGGCTCTCTGACAGAGGCAATCAAGGCACAGTCTAATGACGCATCCCAGTGGAACCGTCTGAAGGAAATTTTTGTAAATCCTGGCCTGCAGATGATTTCATTTACCATTACAGAGAAGGGATATGCTTTAAAGGGAGCAGATGGCTCTTATTTCCCGTTTATTCAGGCAGATATTGACAATGGACCAGACAAAGCCGGTTCTGCTATGGCAGTTGTATGTGCTCTGCTTTATGAGCGCTATAAGGCAGGAAAGTATCCTCTGGCAGTAGTTTCCATGGATAACTGCTCTCATAATGGCGAGAAGCTTCAGAGCTCCATCGTAACTATGGCAAAAGAGTGGAGCAAGAAGGGCTTTGTAGAAGAAGAGTTTGTGGCTTATATCACAGATGAGGCACAGGTTTCCTTCCCATGGTCTATGATTGATAAGATTACCCCAAGACCTGCTGATTCTGTATGCCAGGAGCTGGAAAAGGCCGGAATTGAGGATATGGCTCCGGTTATTACTTCCAAGAAGACCTATATTGCACCTTTTGTTAATGCAGAGGGACCTCAGTATCTGGTAATCGAGGACAAATTCCCCAACGGAAGACCTGCACTTGAAAAGGCCGGCGTATATATGACAGACCGCGATACAGTAAATAAGGTAGAGCGCATGAAGGTAACAACCTGTCTGAATCCGCTCCATACTGCTCTTGCCGTTTACGGCTGTGTACTGGGATATGATCTGATTGCAGATGAGATGAAGGATGAGCAGCTGAATAAGCTTGTACATCAGATTGGTCCTGTAGAGGGTATGCCGGTTGTTACGGATCCAGGCATCCTTTCTCCTGTAGATTTTGTAAATGAAGTAATTCAGGTAAGAATCCCTAATCCATTTATGCCTGACACACCTCAGCGTATCGCAACTGATACATCCCAGAAGGTTGGTATCCGTTATGGTGAGACCATCAAGTCTTATGTAGCACAGTATGGCGATGCGAAGAAACTGACTGCAATTCCGCTGGCAATCGCAGGCTGGTGCCGTTACCTTCTGGCAGTCGATGATGAAGGCAAGGCATTTGAGCTGTCTGCAGATCCTATGGTTCCTGAGCTGACAAAGCAGCTGGAGGGAATTGTGGTAGGAAAGCCGGAGACCTATACCGGCCAGTTAAAGAGCATTTTATCAAATGCAAATATTTTCGGAATTGATCTTTATGAAGCAGGTATCGGAGAGCGGATCGAAGAGATGTTCTTAGAAGAAATTGCAGGCCCGGGAGCTGTCAGAAACGTTCTGAAGAAGTATCTGGCATAGTTTAAGGTTAATAAAAACAGTCGGAAAGCCGGTACAGGCCGCCAATAAGCGCGGCCTGTACCGGCTTTTGCCATATGAAAAGGCTATACATCAAAATTAACTTATGTTATACTGGTTAAAGCATAAAAAGCAACCAAAGGGGGTATGGCAGATGCTGGTTTTTAAGGATATTCTGGGACATGAGCAGATCAAGGAGCATTTTAAAAATGCAGTGGAAACAGGCAAGGTCTCTCATGCGTATATACTCAGCGGCGAAGCGGGAATGGGGCGAAAATCCCTTGCAAATGCCTTTGCACTGAGCCTTTTGTGTGAAAAGGGAAAGCCGGAGCCCTGTATGCAGTGTCATGCCTGCAGACAGGTGCTTTCGGGTAATCACCCGGATCTGATTTATGTGACTCATGAAAAGCCAGCTAGTATTGGCGTAGATGAGATCCGGGAGCAGATTAATAATACCATTATGATCCGGCCCTACAGCAGCTATTATAAGATCTACATCGTAGATGAAGCGGAAAAAATGACGGTTCAGGCTCAGAATGCCCTTCTTAAGACTATTGAAGAGCCGCCCTCTTATGCGGTAATTCTGCTTCTTACCACGAATCAGGACGCCTTTCTTCCCACTATTCTTTCCAGATGTGTGCAGTTGAAGTTAAAGCCCCTGCGTGATTCGGTGGTAAAAGAATATCTGATCCAGTCGCTGAAGGTGGAAGAAGCACAGGCTGAGATCTATGCTGCATTTGCCAGGGGAAATCTGGGAAAGGCGATTCATCTGGCAGATTCGGAGGATTTTAAGATTATGTATGAGGAAATTCTTCATCTCTTAAAGCATCTGAAGGATATGGATATCTCTGAGCTGTTAAATTATATCCGTAAATTAAAGGATGATAATCTGGATCTTCATGACTGCCTGGATTTTATGCAGATGTGGTACAGGGATATTCTGATGTATAAGACAACTAAGGACATTAACCTTTTGATCTTTAAGGATGAATTTTCTACTGTAAAGCAGGTTGCGGCTTTAAGCGGATATGAGGGTCTGGAACGGATACTGGCAGCCATTGACAAGGCCAGAGTACGTCTGGATGCCAATGTAAATATGGAGCTTGTGATGGAACTGATGCTCCTTACCATGAAAGAGAATTGAGAGTAAGCGTAAATACAGGAGGAATGATGTTGACAGTTATCGGCGTTCGTTTTCGGACTGCGGGCAAAATCTACTATTTTGACCCTGCGGGCCGTGATATAAAGACCGGCGATCATGTGATCGTTGAAACAGCCAGAGGGATTGAGTACGGCTATGTAGTGCTTGGAAACCGTGAGGTGGAGGAAGGAAAGGTTGTGCCTCCGTTAAAACCGGTGATCCGGATGGCTACCGATGAGGACCGGGCAGTGGAAACCCGGAACAAGGAAAAGGAAAAAGAGGCATTTAAGATCTGTCAGGAAAAGATCCGCAAGCACAAGCTGGATATGAAGCTGATTGATGCGGAATATACCTTTGATAATAATAAGGTGCTGTTTTACTTTACAGCAGACGGAAGGATTGATTTCAGAGAACTTGTAAAGGATCTTGCAAGCGTATTTAAGACAAGGATTGAGCTGCGCCAGGTAGGCGTGAGGGATGAAACAAAGATCATGGGCGGAATCGGAATCTGCGGAAGGCCCCTGTGCTGCCATTCTTATCTGTCCGAGTTTATTCCGGTGTCCATCAAGATGGCAAAGGAACAGAATCTTTCCTTAAATCCCACCAAGATTTCCGGCGTCTGCGGCCGCCTTATGTGCTGCCTGAAAAATGAGGAAGAGACATACGAGGTATTAAACAGCAGGCTCCCGGCCATTGGAGACTATGTGACAACGGCAGACGGCTTAAAGGGAGAGGTACACAGCGTCAATGTACTGCGTCAGCTTGTAAAGGTTGTGGTAGTGGTTGACCGGGACGAGAAGGAAATCCGCGAGTACAAGGTAGAGGAGCTGAAGTTTAAGCCCAGAAAGAAAAAGGGCAAAAACGGGGAGCGGCCGTCTAAAGACAGCGCAAATACGGATACAGAGCTGAAAAAACTGGAAGCACTGGAGAAAAAGGAAGGAAAGTCAAAGCTCAATGATAAATAAGGAGCATACCTGGACTGAAACAGGCGGGATCCGTCTGCGGGATGACGAGCGGATTGATGATCTGCAGAGGAATCATTATGGAATTATCCAGAGAAAAGGCGCATTCTGTTTTGGAATGGATGCGGTGCTTCTTTCTGGCTTTGCGGCGGTAAAGAAGGGGGAACGGGCTTTGGACCTGGGAACGGGAACAGGAATCATTCCTATTCTTTTAAGCGCCAAAACAGAGGGAGAACATTTCACAGGACTGGAAATCCAGGAGGAATCCGCTGATATGGCCCGCAGAAGCGTGTCATACAACCATCTGGAGGAACGGGTGGATATTGTAACAGGTGATATAAAGGAGGCCGGGACGCTCTTTGCCCGGGCTTCTTTTGATGTGGTGACCAGCAATCCGCCCTATATGAATGACGCTCACGGCATCAAGAACCCTGGAGATGCCAAGGCCATTGCCCGCCATGAGGTGCTGTGTACCCTGGAGGATGTGGTGCGGGAGGGAACCTGCCTGCTGCGTCCTGGGGGACGTTTTTACATGGTGCACAGGCCAAGACGGCTGATTGAGATCATTCAAACCATGAAAAAACACGGTCTGGAGCCCAAACGGATGAAGTTTGTCCACCCGTACAGGGACAGAGAGGCCAATATGGTGCTGATTGAGGCAGTCCGCGGAGGCGGCGCTCTCTTAAAGGCAGAAGCGCCGGTGATCGTGTTTGACGAAAACGGAGAATATTCCGAAGAAATACGGACTACCTACGGATACTGAAAGGAGCTGTGATCATGGCAGGAATTTTATATTTGTGTGCAACGCCTATTGGAAATCTGGAGGATATCACCTACCGGGTTGTGCGGACGCTGGAAGAGGCGGATCTGATCGCGGCAGAGGATACCCGCCACAGCATTAAGCTGTTAAACCATCTGGGGATAAAGACACCTATGACCAGCTATCACGAATACAATAAGGTAGACAAGGCAAAATATCTGGTGGAAAAGCTGAAGGAAGGGGTAAATATTGCCCTGATTACCGATGCGGGAACACCGGGTATTTCCGATCCGGGAGAAGAGCTGGTACGCCAGTGCTATGAGGCCGGGATTGCAGTGACCTCCCTTCCGGGACCTGCTGCCTGTATTACGGCTCTTACCATGTCGGGGCTTCCCACCCGCCGTTTCTGCTTTGAGGCTTTTCTGCCTGCGGAAAAGAGCGACAAAAAGGAGCGCCAGAGGATTTTGGAAGAACTGAAAAATGAAACCAGGACCATTATCCTGTATGAAGCGCCCCACCATTTAAAGAGTACCCTTAAGGATTTGTACGAGGCAATGGGAGACAGGGATATCACCATCTGCCGAGAGCTGACAAAGCGGTTTGAAAGTGCCTGGAGAACGTCATTTACGGAGGCTTTGGCCGTATATGAGGAGGAAGAACCTAAGGGTGAGTGCGTAATCGTTATCCGGGGGCGTTCTGTTCAGGAAATTCAGGAAGAAGTAAGGCAGTCCTGGGAAGCCCTGACGCTGGAAGAGCATATGGAGCATTATCTGGCTCAGGGGATGGATAAAAAAGAGGCCATGAAGGCGGTTGCAAAGGACCGGGGGATATCGAAAAGGGACGTGTATCAGGGATTGCTGTAACCGGAAGCTCGGCTGTCTGAGGATGATATAAAGATGAGCAGAGAAATGATTTTCAGTGAAAATGAGTATGACCGGATGAATTATCTTATGACAGCGATTATGGATGCAGGAGAACTGCTTGCCATGCACGGTGCAGAGGTAAGCCGGGTAGAGGATACGATTACCAGACTGTGCAAGGCATACGGCTTTGTGCGGGCAGATGTATTTACCATTACGTCCAGTATCATTGTCACAGCCATGCTTTCAGATGGAAGGACCATGACCCAGACAAGGCGCATCCGGACGAGAACCACAGATCTTGAAAAAGTGGCAAAGGTAAATGAGTTGTCCCGCAGAATCTGCGCCGATCCGGCAGGACTGAATGAACTGAAGGCAGGACTGGACGCGATAAAAAACGGAAAAAGGATTTCCGTAAGCCTGGAGCTGGCAATGCATATGATGATTGCTTCCTCCCTGTCAGTCTTTTTCGGAGGTACTCTGATGGACGGCATAGCGGCAGCTCTTTCAGGCGCCATTTTGTATGCTACCCTTCACGGAAGTGCAGTTTTAAGGCTGAATACCATTATTCAGAATATGTTCTGCAGTGCAGTAACAGCAATATCGGTACTTCTTTTGGTAAGGGCGGGAATCGGTGTGCAGCCGGATAAAATTATGATTGGCGATATTATGCTGGTAATCCCCGGACTTCAGCTGACCAACTCTCTGAGAGATATGATAAACGGAGATATGATCAGTGGGCTGCTGAATATGAGTGAGGCGCTTTTAAAAGCAGTTGCAGTAGCCATAGGCTTTGCCGGTGTTATCATTTTGGGAGGGGCAATATGAGCTTTTCGGTAATTCAGACCATTATGGGAATGATCGGTTCCGTTGGTTTTGCAGTCCTTTTTGGCGTCCGGGGCAGAAAGCTGGCTGTGATCGCCCTTGGAAGCGGCGCCGGCTGGGCGGTATACCTTGTATGCAGGGCGATGGGATGCAGTATATTTACCGGTCTTCTGGCAGCCAGCCTTTTTGTGGCGGCCTTAAGTGAGGTTCTTGCCAGAATGCTGCGCACGCCGGTCATTCTTTTGCTTGTGCCCATGCTGATTCCGGAGGTTCCGGGAGAAGCCCTTTACTATACCATGTATTATCTGGTGCAGGGATATCAGGAAGAATTTGGAACTTACTCAGGGCTGGTGCTCACAGAGGCAGGAGCCATTGCTCTGGGGATCATACTTGCTTCCCATATGGCAAGATTTTTTATAAGCCTGAAGAGTCATTTGCGAAGCAGGGGAAATAAAAAAAGAGAATCGAACAGGAGGATTTAGAATTTATGAAATACGTATATGCGTCACGCAGTGGAAATGTAGAGGAACTGGTTCACGTTCTTGGATTAGAGGCGATGAAGATAAAGGATGGTACGGAAACCATGGATCAGGACTTCATTCTTTTTACCTATACGGATGGCAGAGGCGTTGTGCCGCCTGTTGTGACAGCGTTCTTAAAAGAGAATCATTCTTATTTAAAGGGCGTGATCGTATCCGGAAATATGCAGCGTCACGGTGATACCTTCTGTGGAGCGGGCAGGATCATTTCAGAAATGTATGGTGTTCCTGTGATCGCTCAGGTAGATGGAGTGGGAGACTCCTACGACCATAGGGCGATCCGGGGGAAGCTTTCCCTGTAATTAACAAAATATCCCCCTGCATATCGCATTCAGCGTGCACAGGGGGATATTTTTATATAGTTTTGAAAGACTGCCGCTTTCTGTCAGGCTTCTGATACATTCAGCCCGGCCAGCTTCGCCAGAGCTAAAATGGAGCTTCGGGAAACTTTCTTTCCCTCGTATTCCAGCAGATCTTCGGTGCTGCCGGTAAAGATATCTGCGCTTTCCGCTTTTTTAAGGATAATACAGTCATCCTGAACGGTTATCTCAAGTCCATCTTTGACATCCAGGTCAAGACTTCTCCTTAATTCAATAGGGAGCGTGATTCTGCCCAGCTCATCCAGCTTGCGGATTACTCCTGTGGTTTTCATCATATGACCTCCTCGCTTTACAGGTATAATTTATAGACTTCTATGATTTTAAAGTAACAAAATACAGAAATAAAGTCAATAAATGGAAAAGTGTAAATTGGTAAATTGTGGTATAATATAGTAAATTTTCGGAATATTCTTTTTGAAGAAATGGGGTAAAATGCGACGATTTAAGGTATGTCATTGGAGAAAATTGCTTGACAAAAAACACGCAATCCTGTAGTATTACTTTGAGATTCAAAGTATTTTGGCAAAGGAAGGTACAGCCCTCAGGCAGCGGAGGTTTTGAACCGCTCATTCAGGGCCGGGTAAATAAAAATGACAACCAGAATAATAGGAACCGGCTCGTATGTGCCGGAGCAGATCGTGACAAACGATGATCTGTCAAAGATCGTTGACACAAATGATGAGTGGATCCGTAGCCGTACAGGCATAGGGGAAAGACGGATCGCCACAGAGGACAGTACATCTGATATGGCGGCAAAAGCGGCAGCCAGAGCCATTGAGCAGGCCGGAATTGCTCCGGAGGAGATTGACCTGATTCTCTTAGCTACTTCATCACCGGATTCCTGCTTTCCCAATGGGGCCTGTGAGGTACAGGCAAAGATCGGAGCCATTCATGCGGCCTGCTACGATATCAGCGCAGCCTGCACCGGCTTTGTTTTTGCCCTCAGTACAGCCCACGCCTTTATTTCCTCCGGAATATACCGGACTGCCCTTGTGATCGGAGCAGATGTGCTCAGTAAGCTGGTTGACTGGACAGACCGCGGAACCTGCGTCTTGTTCGGAGACGGAGCAGGTGCAGCTGTGGTAAGCGCAGACGAGACAGGCGTTCTGGGATTAAATATGCATTCAAACGGTGCAAAGGGTGAAGTGCTTACCTGCGGCTCCCGTTCCAATGGAAACTTCCTTCTGGGAAGAAAACCGGAGCTTGGATATATGGCTATGGACGGACAGGAGGTCTTTAAGTTCGCGGTAAAGAAGGTTCCGGAGTGCATCAGCCAGGTACTGGAGGACACGGGATATATTACCGGCGATATTGACCATTTCATTATCCATCAGGCCAATTACAGAATTATCGAATCCATTGCAAAACGCCTGAAGGTTGATATCGAAAAGTTCCCTGTGAATATGGAACATTATGGAAATACGTCCGGAGCTTCTGTTCCTATCCTTTTAGACGAGCTGAACCAGGCAGGTAAGTTAAAGCGCGGAGAGCGGATTGTATTATCAGGATTTGGAGCAGGTCTTACCTGGGGAGCTCTGCTTTTGGAGTGGTAAGACGGTAAAAAATCACCAAAATGCTTAAAAAAAGATAAAAAATGTAAAGCCCTGTAAAAAGGGCATGGACATTTCGTGAATATAATGGTAAATATTTAAATTGTAATATAAAACTTATATGTCAGAAGGAGACAAAGATTATGTTAGAGAAGATGAAAGAAATTATTGCAGAGCAGTTAAGTGTAGACGCTGAGTCCGTAACAGAGGCTTCCTCTTTTAAGGAAGATCTGGGCGCTGATTCCCTGGATCTCTTTGAGCTGGTAATGGCTTTAGAGGATGAGTATTCTGTAGAGATCCCGGCAGAGGAGTTAGAGAAGATGTCTACAGTTGGCGATGTTATGGAGTACTTAAAGAACCACGGCGTAGAGGCATAAGATCCTCAAGGTCAGAGTGTAAAATTGCATAAGCAAATGAGAGGGACGGCGTGTGGATGGATTGAAGTACGCTGTTTCCTCTATTGGAAGGAAGACAATGAAAACAAGAATTACAGAAATGTTAGGAATTGAATACCCCATTATCCAGGGCGGTATGGCCTGGGTGGCAGAGCATAACCTGGCAGCAGGCGTGTCCGCAGCAGGCGGCCTGGGGCTGATCGGCGGGGCAAACGCACCGGGAGAGGTGGTTCGTGAGGAAATCCGCAAGGCAAGAGCGCTCACAGACCGCCCTATCGGCGTTAATGTAATGCTTTTAAGTCCTCATGCAGATGACGTGGCAAGAGTTGTAGTGGAGGAAGGCATTAAGGTAGTCACCACCGGAGCCGGAAATCCTGAGAAATATATGCAGATGTGGAAGGAAGCAGGCGTTAAGGTAATCCCAGTGGTAGCTTCTGTGGCACTGGCCCGCCGTATGGAAAAATATGGGGCTGATGCAGTAATCGCAGAGGGAACAGAGTCCGGCGGCCACATCGGTGAGGAGACTACCATGACCCTGGTTCCCCAGGTAGTGGATGCAGTTTCCATCCCTGTCATTGCGGCAGGCGGTATTGGAGACGGAAGAGGCATTGCCGCGGCATTTATGCTGGGAGCAGAGGCGGTTCAGATGGGAACCCGCTTTGTAGTGGCAAAGGAATCGACCGTACATGAAAACTACAAGCAGCGCATCATCAAGGCAAAGGATATTGACTCCGTAGTAACCGGAAGAACCCACGGCCATCCCGTAAGAGGTCTGAGAAATCAGATGACAAGAGAGTATACAAAGTTAGAGCAGGAAGGAAAGTCCTTTGAGGAGCTGGAGTACCTGACGTTAGGAGCTTTGCGCAAGGCCGTACAGGAAGGCGATGTAATGAACGGTACTGTAATGGCAGGCCAGATCGCCGGAATGATCTCCAAAGAGCAGACCTGTAAGGAAATGATCGACGAGATGATGGAGCAGGCAAAGAAACTTTTAAACAGGGAGTAAAAAATGAGCAGGATCGCATTTATTTTCCCAGGTCAGGGCGCACAGACCTGCGGTATGGGAAAGGATTTTTATGAGCAGACAGAGACTGGAAGAAAGGTATTTGACAGAGCCTCAGATCTTTTAGGCTTTTCTGTTCCCGAGCTGTGCTTTGAGCCTAATGACCGTCTGGATATTACCGAATATACCCAGGCAGCTATGGTGACAACCAGTATTGCCATGATGAAGGTGCTGGAGAAAAGAGGGATCCATCCGGATGTGGCGGCAGGCTTAAGCCTGGGAGAATACTGCGCTCTGGCAGCAGCAGGCGTGATGAGCGAGGATGACGCCATCCGCACAGTGCGCCAGAGAGGAATCCTGATGCAGGAGGAGGTTCCGGCAGGAGAAGGCGCTATGGCGGCTGTTCTGGCATTGGATGCCTCTGTGATCGAGGAAATCACTTCTTCTATGGAAGGCGTATGGATTGCCAACTACAACTGTCCGGGCCAGATCGTTATTTCTGGTAAGAAGGCTGCGGTAGAGGAGGCCTGCGAGCGCTTAAAGGCAGCAGGAGCCAAGAGAGCCATTTTACTGAATGTAAGCGGTCCCTTTCACTCCGGTATGCTCACAGGAGCCGGAGAAAAGCTGGGAGAGGTACTTTCAGGAGTAGAGGTAAATGCTCCCAGGATCCCGTATGTTGCCAACGTAACCGCAGAGTATGTGACAGAGGCAGCTCCGGTAAAGGAGCTTCTGACCCGTCAGGTATCTTCTTCTGTAAAATGGCAGCAGAGCGTAGAGGCTATGCTGGCAGATGGCGTGGATACCTTTATCGAGATTGGACCGGGACGTACGCTGACTGGCTTTATGCGTAAGATCAACCGCAGTGTAAAGAGCCTGAATGTAGAAAAATTAGAAGATATTGACAAAGTAATCGAAGCTTTAAAGGAGAACTAGATATGCTGGAAGGAAAGATCGCACTGGTAACGGGCGCAAGCCGCGGAATTGGCCGCCAGATTGCAAAGACACTGGCTGCAAAAGGCGCTACAGTAATTGTAAATTATAACGGCTCTGCTGCAAAGGCAGAGGAAGCAGTACAGGAGATCCGGGAGGCCGGAGGCATCGCGGAAGCAGTGCAGTGCAATGTTTCCGATTTTAACAGCAGCAAGGAGATGCTGGACGGGATCGTGGCAAAGTACGGCCGTCTTGATATCCTTGTAAATAACGCGGGCATCACAAGGGACAATCTGGTGATGAAGATGTCCGAGGAGGACTTTGACGCAGTGATCCAGACCAACTTAAAAGGTGTATTTAACTGCATTCATCATATCTCCCGTCAGATGTTAAAGCAGAGATCCGGAAGGATCATCAATATCTCATCCGTATCCGGCGTTCTTGGAAATGCAGGACAGGCCAATTACTGTGCTGCAAAGGCAGGTGTGATCGGAATTACAAAAAGTGTGGCAAGAGAGATGGCAAGCCGCGGGATTACCGTAAATGCTATTGCTCCAGGCTTTATCCGCACAGAGATGACGGATGTGTTAAAGGATGACATTAAAAAAGCTCTGATGGAGCAGATTCCCATGAAGAACTTCGGGGAAGTAGAAGATATTGCCAATACAGTCGCATTCCTGGCATCTGAGGACGCCAGATATATCACAGGCCAGGTCATCAGCGTAGACGGCGGAATGGCTATGTAATTCAAACCGGAAAGAGAAGGAGCGGATCATATGAAGACAAGAGTAGTAGTAACAGGTATGGGAGCCATCACGCCCATCGGAAATGATGTGGAGAGCTTCTGGCAGGCCTTAAAGGATAAGACACTGGGCATTGGCCCCATTACCTATTTTGACACGGCAGATTTTAAATGCAAGCTAGCGGCTGAGGTAAAGGATTTTGACGCTAAGGCGTACATGGATCCAAAGACTGCCCGCCGTATGGAGCCATTTTCCCAGTTTGCGGTAGCTGCGGCAAAGCAGGCCTTAGACCAGTCCGGCATTGACATGGAAAAGGAGGATCCCTTCCGTGTGGGCGTCAGCGTAGGTTCCGGTATCGGTTCCCTCCAGGCCATGGAGCGCAGCGAGAAGAAGCTTCTGGAAAAAGGCCCCAGCCGTGTAGAACCTCTGTTAGTTCCTCTGATGATCTGCAATATGGCTGCCGGAAATGTAGCCATCCAGTTTGGGCTTAAGGGCAAATGCATCAATGTGGTAACTGCCTGTGCAACGGGTACCCACTCCATCGGAGAAGCCTTCCGTGCCATCCAGTACGGAGAGGCAGACGTGATGGTAGCAGGAGGAACCGAGGCCAGCATTACTCCCATCGGCATTGCAGGCTTTACCTCCCTGACTGCGTTAAATACAACAGACGATCCAAAACGCGCTTCCATTCCTTTTGATAAGGACAGAAACGGCTTTGTAATGGGCGAAGGCGCCGGCGTTGTTGTATTAGAGTCTTTAAAGCATGCAAAAGCCAGAGGCGCAAATATCTTGGCAGAGGTAGTGGGCTACGGCGCAACCTGTGACGCATACCACATCACCTCCCCTGCTGAGGACGGAAGCGGCGCTGCAAAGGCCATGGAATTTGCCATGAAGGACGCAGAGATCATGCCGGAGCAGGTAGATTATATCAATGCTCACGGCACCAGCACTCATCATAATGACCTCTTTGAGACAAAGGCCATCCGTCTGGCACTGGGCGATCAGGCAGAGAAGGTGAAGATTAATTCTACCAAGTCTATGATCGGTCATCTTCTGGGAGCAGCAGGCGGCGTAGAGTTCATTACCTGTGTAAAATCCATTCAGGACGGTTATGTTCATGCTACTCTTGGTCTTGAGGAGCCGGGCGAGGGCTGCGATCTGGATTACACTCAGGGTGACGGCGTAGAAATGAATGTAAATTATGCTATCAGCAACTCACTGGGCTTTGGCGGACACAATGCCAGCCTGATCGTAAAGAAATTTACAGAGTAAGGAACAGGAGGACATGAACATGAATATCGACGAGATCCTTACACTGGTTCAGGCGGTGTCTGATTCCAGTTTAACCAGCTTTAAGCTGGAGCAGGGAGATACGGTTATTTCCCTGAGAAAAGAAAAGGAAGAGGCAAAGATTGTGACCGTAGGCGCTCCCGCAGCCCCGGCTGTATTTGCGGCCTCCGCCCCGGCCCACGTTCTTCCGGCTCCCGAGACAGTGGCCGCCTCTGGCGTACAGGTTCCGGCAGGTGTGCCCGCAGGACAGACATCAGCTCCGGCAGAGGCGAAGGATGCAGGAACGGACATTGGTTCTGATAAAGTAATCACTTCTCCGTTAGTAGGTACTTTCTATAGCTCCTCTTCCCCGGATGCAGAGCCTTATGTTAAAGCAGGCGATACCGTGAAAAAGGGACAGATCCTCGGCATCATCGAAGCAATGAAGCTGATGAATGAAATTGAGAGCGAATATGACGGCGTAGTAGAGGCAGTTCTTGTAAACAACGAGGATGTGGTAGAGTACGGCCAGCCTCTGTTCCGCATTAAATAAAGCATACATCAGGAGGATTACGATATGTTAATGGGTATTAAAGAGATTCAGGAAATCATTCCCCACCGCCATCCATTCCTGCTGGTGGACTGCATTGAGGAGCTGGAGCCCGGCGTCAGAGCCGTAGGCTACAAGGCCATCACCTATGATGAGTCCTTCTTCAGAGGCCATTTCCCACAGGAGCCCGTTATGCCGGGAGTTTTGATGGTAGAAGCTCTGGCTCAGACTGGCGCAGTGGCTATCCTGTCTCAGGAAGGCTTTAAGGGAAAGACCGCTTATTTCGGCGGAATTGACAAGCTGAAATTCAAGCACAAGGTAGTTCCGGGAGACCGTCTGCGCTTAGAGTGCGAGATCATCCGCCAGAAGGGCCCGGTAGGCATCGGAAAGGCCACAGCTACGGTAGACGGAAAGGTAGCTGTTACCGGAGAGCTGACCTTTATGATCGGCTGATAGGGAGAAATAGAATGTTTAACAAGATTTTGATTGCAAACAGAGGTGAGATCGCAGTCCGCATCATCCGCGCCTGCCGTGAGATGGGGATTCAGACGGTAGCTGTGTACTCTGAGGCAGACAGAGACTGCCTTCACACTCTTTTAGCAGACGAAGCCATCTGTATTGGCCCGGCTCCATCTACTCAAAGCTATCTGAACATGGAGCGGATCCTGTCGGCAACTGTAGCCATGAAGGCAGACGCCATTCATCCGGGCTTTGGCTTCCTGTCTGAAAATGCCCGTTTTGCAGAGCTGTGCAGCAAGTGTAATATTACTTTTATCGGCCCCTCCGCAGAGATCATCAACCGGATGGGAAATAAATCCGAGGCAAGAAAGACCATGATCGAGGCCGGAGTTCCGGTGGTTCCCGGAAGCAAGGAGGCTGTATACACAGCAGAAGACGGACTTGTCATGGCAAAGGAAATAGGTTTTCCTGTGATGATCAAGGCATCCTCCGGCGGCGGCGGAAAGGGAATGCGCATTTCCAGAAGCGAAGAGGATTTTACAGAGTTCTTCAATGCTGCCCAGCTGGAGTCTGTAAAGGGCTTTTCCGATGATACTATGTACATTGAAAAATATATTGAAAAGCCCCGCCATGTGGAATTCCAGATTATGGCAGATAAGTTTGGAAATGTGATTCATCTGGGAGAGAGAGACTGCTCCATTCAGAGACGCCACCAGAAGGTTTTAGAGGAAGCACCCTGCAGCGTCATTTCTCCGGAGCTTCGCAGACAGATGGGTGAGACAGCTGTACGGGCTGCAAAGTCTGTTGGCTATGAAAATGCGGGAACCATAGAATTCCTTTTGGATAAGGACAAGAATTTCTATTTTATGGAAATGAACACCCGTATCCAGGTGGAGCATCCTGTAACAGAGATGGTATCCGGCCTTGATCTGATCAAGGAGCAGATCCGCGTTGCAGCGGGAGAACCCTTAAGCGTGACTCAGGATCAGGTAGAGATCCGCGGCCATGCCATTGAGTGCCGTATCAATGCAGAGAACCCCCAGAAGCATTTCATGCCCTGTCCGGGACGGATCCAGACCGTACATCTTCCGGGAGGAAACGGCGTCCGGGTGGATACCCATATTTACAGCGACTACAAGGTTCCGGCAAACTATGATTCCATGCTTATGAAGCTGATCGTATACGATAAAGACCGTGAAGCTGCTATTGCCAAGATGCAGAGCGCCCTTGGCGAGGTGATCATCGAGGGAATTGAGACGAATATCAACTTCCAGTATGAAATTCTGGAAAATGAAGCGTTCCGAAGCGGTGATACAGATACGGGATTTATCGAGAAATATTTTCCGGAGTATGTAAAATAATCAGAGATTAGAAAGGAAGTAGCCTTATGCTGCGTAATATGTTCAAAAAAACGTATACCAAGATCGATACGATCTACAGGCCGAAAGCCGGAGACAGCGAAGAGCCCTCCATTCCTCAGGGATTGTGGCGCAAGTGCAATAAGTGCGGGCAGCCGATCTATGTGGAGGATGTAGTGAACAATTATTACGTCTGTCCGAAATGTGACGGCTATTTCCGCATTCATGCATACCGCCGGATTGAAATGCTCGCCGATGAAGGCACCTTTGAGGAATGGAACCAGGAAATGCCCTTCTCCAATCCCCTGGATTTTCCAAATTATGAGAAAAAGGTGGCTGCTGCCAGAGAAAAGAGTCATTTAAACGAAGCAATCGTCACAGGTAAGGCCATGATTGAGGGAAATCCTGCCGTCATCGGCGTCTGTGACGCCCGGTTTATTATGAGCAGTATGGGCCATGTGGTAGGAGAAAAGATTACCCAGGCAGTAGAACAGGCTACGAAGGAAAAGCTTCCGGTGATCCTCTTTGCCTGTTCCGGAGGAGCCAGAATGCAGGAGGGGATCGTTTCTCTGATGCAGATGGCAAAGACTTCCGCTGCCTTAAAGCGCCACCATGAGGCCGGACAGCTCTTTATCAGCGTACTTACAGATCCAACCACAGGCGGAGTGACTGCAAGCTTTGCCATGCTGGGCGATATTATTATCGCAGAGCCTCATGCCCTGATCGGCTTTGCAGGCCCCAGGGTCATCGAGCAGACCATCGGACAGAAGCTGCCCGAGGGCTTTCAGAGAGCAGAGTTCCTTTTGGAGCACGGTTTTGTAGATATGATACTGGAGAGAAAAGATCAGAAGCGTGTGATCGGCCAGATCCTTTATATGCACAGAAAGCACGGGATGACCGCTGTGGAGCCGGGGATGCTGAGGCAGGAAAGTGAGCCTGAGGCGCAGAAAACTCATGCAGCCGGTTCTGAATCCTTTGGTCATCGTTCAAAAGCAGGAGAACACCATGAAAAAACAGCCTGGGATACGGTTCTTCTCTCCAGAAAAGCCGACCGTCCTACGGCTCTTGACTATATCAACGCTGTATTTGACGAGTTTATCGAATTTCACGGAGACCGTTATTTCAAGGATGACGGGGCGATCGTAGGCGGTATTGCCATGTTCCACGGTATGCCGGTTACGGTAATCGGTCAGCAGAAGGGAAAAAATACCAAAGACAATATTAAACGCAACTTTGGTATGCCTTCCCCGGATGGCTACCGCAAGGCCCTGCGTCTGATGAAGCAGGCAGAAACCTTTGGACGTCCCATTGTGTGCTTTGTGGATACACCCGGAGCCTTCTGTGGCCTGGAGGCAGAGGAGAGAGGACAGGGAGAAGCCATTGCAAGGAATCTCTTTGAAATGTCAGATCTGAAGGTTCCCATTCTTTCCATCGTGATCGGAGAAGGCGGAAGCGGCGGCGCTTTGGCTATGGCTGTGGCAGATGAGGTATGGATGCTGGAAAATGCGATCTACTCCATCCTGTCTCCCGAAGGCTTTGCCTCCATTCTCTATAAGGACAGCAAAAAGGCCCCTGAAGCAGCGGAGGTCATGAAGGTAACAGCGGCAGATTTAAAGCAGCTGGGGCTGATTGAGCAGATTATTCCGGAAAAAGATCCCGCAAGTACAGATACCCTGTATCGTATTGCCGGATTTATGGATCAGGCCATGGCAGGCTTCTTTGAAGCCTATCAGGCTATGACAGAAGAGGAACTGGCAGAACACAGATATCAGAGATTTAGGAGAATGTGATGAGTAATTTCAAACCATTGGTAATTGGTGATCTTAAAATAGAAAAACCGGTGATCCAGGGTGGAATGGGGGTTGGAATCAGCCTCCACCGTCTGGCCGGAGCCGTGGCAAAGGCCGGCGGAATGGGGATTATCTCCACTGCTCAGATCGGTTTTAGAGAGCCGGATTTTAAAACGAACTTTGTTGAGGCCAATCTGCGTGCGATCCGTAATGAGTTTAAAAAGGCCAGAGAAATTGCTCCTGAGGGAGCAATCGGCTTTAACATCATGGTAGCCACAAAACACTACGATATGTGGGTGAAGGAGGCCGTGAAGGCAGGAGCCGACGCCATTATATCGGGAGCAGGACTTCCCGTATCTTTGCCGGAATATGCAGAAGCAGCTTATGAGGAAATGAAGGCAGTGGGCAAAAAGCTCCTTCGCCGTACCAAGCTGGCTCCCATCGTATCGACTGCAAAGGCTGCTATGGTGATCTGTAAGATGTGGGACAGAAAGTATCACAGGGTTCCTGATTTTGTAGTGGTAGAAGGTCCTCTGGCAGGAGGCCATCTGGGCTTTACAAAGGAGCAGCTGACGCAGTACGGAGCGGACAGTGCAGATGTGGAGAAGACCTATGACCAGGCCGCTTATGATGAGGAAGTAAAGGCAATTATGAAGGTGGTAAAGGGATATGAGGAGAAATACGATACCCATATCCCGGTGGTTACTGCCGGAGGCATTTACACCCATGAGGATGTAAAGCACCAGTTTGAGCTGGGAGCAGAGGGAGTCCAGGTCGCTACCCGCTTTGTGACAACGGAGGAATGTGATGCGCCGGATGTCTATAAACAGGCGTATATTCAGGCTTCAAAGGAGGATATCGTCATCACTCAGAGCCCGGTAGGTATGCCCGGAAGAGCGATTTTAAATCCCTTCTTAAAGAAGATCAAAGAAGGAGAACGTCCTGCCATCAGAGCCTGCTTCCAGTGTCTGGAGCACTGTGATATTAAGACGATCCCATACTGCATTACCAATGCCCTTGTGAATGCGGCAGAAGGAGCTGAGGATACAGCGCTTCTGTTCTGCGGAAGCAACGCCTTCCGTTCCGAGCGGATCGAAACCGTAGAAGGCGTTATGAATGCACTGCTGATCGGATAGAATGGTATGAAAAGGAGTCGGAAAAGGATCCGGCTCTTTTTATTTGCCCCCCTCCGTTGACCTGCTTCCGATTTGCAGGTAAGATAGAAACGTCAAAAAATGTTAAAACAGCAAGGAAAAGAAAAATGGCAGATAAAAAGAAGGAATATCTCATCGGAGATGTGTCCCGCATCGTTGGATTAAGCCGGGATGCGCTGCGTTTTTATGAAAAAAAGGGCGTGATCCGGGCGAACAAAAAGGAAAATGGATATCGGTATTTTTCAGATGAAGATATCTATCGGCTGATGTGCATTGTTTACCGGAGAAAGATGAATGACAGTCTGGAGGAAATCCGGGAATCGGTTAAGGACAATAGAAGCGTTGCCGGTATGAGGAGGCATTTGGAGCAGAGGATCAAGGAAGAAGAGGAAGAAATCCTCAGGCGCAGGCAGAGTATCGCCAGGATGAGCCTGTCTTTAAAGGATATGGACTGTATCGAGGACTGTATGGGGAAATACAGCCTGAAGAAGTTTCCGCAGGCATATATTCTGGATACCTGCGAGGATATATATGATGGGCTGCGCCAGTGGTTTTCCATGTCCTCCGAGGTCAGCGGCCTGGATATGGCATATTTTTACAATATGTTCTCTGTGGAACATGAGTCTCTGGAAAACAGAGGGACGCAGCTTCTGGTGTACAGGGGACTGGAGCATTTTATCAGTAAAAGCTTTGATCTGTCCAGATATCCGCTTACGGATACGGTACCCTGTATCTATACTATAGAGTCGTCAAAAGAGCTGCTTCCGGATTATGCGGCTGCTGAAAAAATGACAGAGTGGGCAGAAAAACGGGGGATTACGCCTTCCGGGATGCTGTACTCCAACAACATGAGTTCTTTTTTGGGAGAAGAGACGGATACATATTATCTGGAGCTTTATATGCCCGTGATACAGTCCGATCAGACACCATAAAAGGGGGAAGACCCGCCGGGAGAAGCGTTTCTCCCTGGCGGGTCTGCGTCATTACTGACAGTGTAAGGATAAAGGATGGAGCTGCTCCAGGGTCAATAGGGTTTATAAAAACGTAAAGAAATGTAAATATTCTTACAGAAACAGGGAAAATTCGTCAAAAATGTGGATAAATATTTAACAATAGAAGCTATTTCCACATAAAAATACATATTTCCCCATGTTTTCCCTTGACTTTCCCCAAGGTATAAACAAGGTTATCCACAAAGTTATCCACATTATCCACCGATAAACACAACATATATGGTGTAAAATCGACAGAACACAACATTTAGGTTGTGGATAACCTGTAATACACAAAATTATACCTCGGCAGCCGTATTTTCCTTAGTTTGTCCAAAACGGGTGATAAAATCAATGAGATACGATGAAATTGTAACCGTGATCAAAGAGTAGATGATCCGTTTTAAGGGGATATAGGACAGGGACAAAATAAGAACCGTAAGATCGGTAAAAAGATAGGCTCTGGAAATCCGCCATCCGGTTATCTTGGAAATTACAAGGGCCAGCGCGTCATCTCCCGCACAGGAAGCGCCCTGGCGGACTACAAGGCCGCAGCCGATTCCGATAAAACAGCCTCCCAGGACTGAAGCGGCAAAAGGGATATCTGCCAGGCTGGGGAGGAGCGGAGGAAAAAGCTCCCATAAACGGAAAAATCCGGCCATACACAATGTGGCAAATATGGAAGTCTTTAAAAATTCTTTTCCAAGATACTTAAATCCCATGAGATAGCTGAGAAAATCAAGTACCGGGGACAGCAGAGAGGAGGACATGCCAAGCCAGAAATTCAGTAAAAGGATCAGTCCCAGGATACCGCCTTCGGTAATATCGGCCTGCTGGTGGACATTATAAAGTCCAAAGGTGGTAATGGCTGTGCCAATGATAATAGAAACCGTAGTTTTGGGAACGAAGGTTTCCTTCAGCTCCCGTTTGACTATGTGTGACAGCCTGTTCAGCTGCAACATATTAAAACATCCTTTCTTGATATGATGCTGTTATTATAGCAGGACAGTGGGGTGAGGTGTCAAGGGGAGGGGGATCTTAAAAGGAATATTTATGGATGTTCGGGCATAGAATATCAGGCAGGATAGAAAAAGGAGAACGCGTATGCTGAATGTCCTCTGGTCAGGAATGATCCTGTCGGGAATTTTGTGGGCGGCGGTCCATGGAAGGCTGGATCAGGTTACTCAGGGAGCGCTGGCCTCGGCAAAAGAGGCGGTATCCTTATGCATTACAATGCTGGGAGTTATGTCGCTGTGGACGGGAATACTGGAAATCGGCCGCGGAGCGGGACTGATCGAACGTCTTTCCAGGACGATGAGGCCGGTGCTGCGTTTCCTTTTTCCGCATCTTTCTCCGGACAGTGAGGCGGCCAGACAGATTTCCATTAATTTTATTGCCAATATATTAGGGCTTGGCTGGGCAGCTACCCCTGCGGGATTAAAAGCTATGGAAGAATTAAAAAAAGAAGCGGAGGGATCCGGTCATGGCGGCTTTGCAGGTGATCCGGTTACAGCAACCACGGATATGTGCACCTTTCTGATACTGAATATCTCCTCCCTGCAGCTGATCCCTGTAAATATGATCGCCTATCGGAGCCAGTACGGAAGCCCGTCTCCTGCGGCGATAACCGGGCCGTGTCTGGCGGCTACAGCCGCCAGTACAATTGCAGCTGTCATATTTTGTAAGATAATGGGAAGAAAAAAATGACGCCGGTGATGACACGCGGCGTCATTTGAATATGGTTTATTTTTCGTAAGTGTAATTTTCTACCTCCACCTTATCGACTTCCTGATAAGGAGCCAGAGTGGAGATCATTTTAACGGGAACGTCATAATTGTTGATGCAGTAGTGAACCTCAGATGGTTCGATATGGATCAGATCGCCGGCAGAGAGTGTGTTTACTTTGCCGTCTACAACAATATCAATTTTGCCTTCCAGAATGAAAAAGTTTTCTTCCATTACATTGTGGTAATGAGCAGTGAAATCCTGTCCGGGCATGAACTGTACGATGGCAAAATTCATACGCGGGCCCTTCATCAGGTATTTGGGACCGCTGTCACCGAAGCGGTATTCTCTCTCGTTTTCATTTATAATATACATAGAATCCTCCTTTTGTGCAGCAGCACAGTTTGATTTATCGTAATGAAACAGATACTAAATGCCAGGTGCGGTCCACATAGGGGTAGTAAGTCCCTCGTTTACCAGAGCTAGCTGGGCAGCATAGAGTTTTTTCCACTGCACATACATTTCACAGTATACTTTGTGATTTTCCATATTCGGTAGATAGGTGTGGTCGATCTTTACCAGTCTTTTAGCAGCAGCAGAGATATTCGGGTAAATTCCTGCGCCATAGCCTGCGATCAGGGCTGCGCCCAGAGCGGTAGCCTCTTTGACAGCAGGAACCTTTACAGGGATGCCAAGTACATCCGCCAGAATCTGGCTCCAGAGCGGGCTCTTAGAGGCGCCGGAGGCGAAGATAACCTCGGATGGCATATGTCCGGTAGATTCCTGTACCAGTTCCATGTGGCCTTTTGTAACCAAGGCGGTATTTTCTAGGATTGCCCGGTAAAAGGTATATCGGTTAAAATGAGCCGGATCCAGCTGGAAATTTGTAAACGTAGGAGCGGCGTGTTTCCAGTTGATAAAGTTCATTACATCGGAAAAGGTGCACATCATGCCATAGCAGCCGGCGGGGATTTTTTCGGCTTCCCGGTTCATCAGGTCATAGACATCACATCCGGATTTCTCGGCAAGCTGTTTTTCCAGCTGGCAGAAGCCATCCCGGAACCAACGCATCACCAGACCGGGCTTAAATGCCAGGGCTTCATACTGCCATATGTTTTTTACTGCATGGCAGTTGACGCGAACGCGGCACTGGGGGTCTGTATCAGCACGGTCTGTATTGTATTCGTACTGCCAGAAGCTTCCGCCGAAGATTGCGGCATCATTGGCATCTACAGCGCCTACGCCAATGCATCCCAGCTGGGCGTCGCCGCCGCCTACTACAACGAGCGTTCCTTCTGTGAGGCCTGTCTGTAAGGCTGCATTGGCAGTGACGGTTCCGGCGACTGTGCCGGATTCCTTTACCGGAGGGAAGATGCTGCTCTTTAATCCGCAGCGATCCAGAATTGACGGATCCCAGGTTCTGGTTTTCAAATCCATCAGACCGGTCGTGGAGCCGTTAGAAGGCTCTACCGCCAGGATACCTGTCAGTTTGTAGATCAGCCAGTCATTAAACATGCCGATACGGTCGATCTTTTCATAGATTTCCGGCAGCTTGTTCTTTACCCAGAGAAGCCTTGGAAGGGCGTCCAGTGCATAGGACTGGCCGGATTCCAGATAGAGTTCCTTTTCCAGGCCCGGATAGGAATGGATCAGTTCGGCTACCTCATCATTGGCTCTGGCGTCTACGTTGGCACAGGCCCAGATTTCATTGCCGTCTTTGTCATAGAGAACGATGCCTTCGCGCATGCAGGTAGTGGAAACAGCGCCGATTTCGGCTGGATCGATTCCGGTTTCTGAGATCACATCCTGGATGCAGCTTCTGGCCAGATCCCAGTTATGTACCCAATCGAAGTCCATGCTGCCGGGATATCTGGGGTTCTCAGCGTGCTCCCACTCCTGCTGGGAACATCCCAGCTGGTTTCCTTCCAGGTCAAAGAGGACAGCGCGGACGCTGCCGGTTCCGGCGTCGATCGCCATTAAATACTTTGCCATAGTTTTATTCTCCTATCAATTTTCTTGCAGTTTCTTCATCTGTGATCAGGGAATCAATGTAACCGCCCTTTAAAGCTGCCTTGATCACAGTAACTTTCTGTTCGCCTCCGGCAATGCCGATGACATTATTCAGCTCTTTTAGAGTGGACAGCGGGGTGCTGATCAGACGGTCTTCAATATTAGTGACAACAGGAGCACCGTCTTTATCGATAAAGTGGGTCAGTACGTCTCCTACAGCTCCCTTCATCGTCAGATAGGTAAAATCATTTTTGCTTAAAATGCCATTGGAAATGATGGTTGCATCATTATTCATGGCTCCGATTCCTACAATGGAAAAGGAGGAAAGTCCTACCATCCGCCGGATTTCCATCATACTTGGCTCCTGTAAGATAGCCTGGCAGACCTCTTTGGAGGAAAGAAGCAGAGGAGCGGGGTATAAATGGAGTCTTGCCTTAAACACATTTGAAGTGCTGTTAGGAAGATAGTAGCTGACGCCTCCGGTAAAGGATACGACAGAAACCGGCGTGTCAATGATATTGGCCAGGTGGTTTAACACCCGTGACGGCGTATCGCCGTATCCCATATTGATAAAGGTGTTTTCCGAGATACGGTCTGCCAGATAGTTGGCGGCAGCCAGAGCCAGGTATTCATTCAGCTGATTTCGGTCATCCGGTGTTGGAATGATGAGAACATCTTTCAGATCCCACTTTTCCCGCAGGGCCTGTTCAACCGGAAGGTGTTTCCCCAAATCAGGAGAGATCCGAAACTGGATTACTCCGGTTTCTCTGGCAACGTCCAGCAGGCGTATTACCTTCATGCGGGAAATCTCCAGCTTGGATGCGATCGCCTGTTGGGTCATGTTTTCAATATAATAATACCAGGCGGCCTTTAAGATCAGTTCATCATCATACTTCATTGTATTTACCCCTTAGTTGAATATTTTATAATTACAGTTAATTATGAACAAATGATATTATACATAACATATGTTCAATATGCAAATAAATATACCATAAAGGGAAAAAGGTGTCAATACAGCTTGTATAAATGAGCAAGATAATGAAAATAGCTGTATGATGTATAAAATATATAACAAAAAAATAAAAAAATCAATAGTATTATGCATTTTAAATATTAAAAAATAGAAACAACTTGACAAACATGGGCGATATGATTATACTGAGTATGTGGTAAAAATGTTTGAGAGTCAAACAAAAATACAAAATCGGAGAGGGGATTGACATGAGCCAGACCGTCCAGGAACAGACAGGACAAGAATTGCTTTCTGTACGCGGGATCACAAAGAGATTTGGTCTGAACGTAGTGCTGAAGGGAATTGATTTAAGTGTTGGAAGAGGAGAGGTTTTGACGCTGATCGGCGGAAACGGAGCCGGAAAATCGACTCTCATGAAGATTATTATGGGAATCTATCAGCCGGATCAGGGCGAGCTTTACATAGACGGAGAACGCATTTCCAGTTTTAAGCCCGTTGTTTCCCTTCAAAAGGGAATTTACATGGTTCCTCAGGAGCCCATGCTGTTTCCTAATATGACAGTAGAGGAAAACATCCTTATCGGGTTTACCGGAGTGAAGTCGGAGCTGCACAGCCGTCTGGTAAAAATTGTAAAAGATATCGGCTGGAATCTGGATCTTAGCAGAAAGGCGCTGAGTTTGTCTATTGCAGAGCAGCAGATCGTAGAGCTTCTCAGAGGTATGATGAGAAATGCCAAGGTGCTGATTTTGGACGAGCCTACATCGGCGCTGACCTTTGATGAGGTGGAAGCATTATTTAAGGTAGTGACAGATCTTAAAAGCCGCGGGATCGGCATTATTTATATCACTCATCGCATGGCAGAGGTATTTACCATTGGTACTCATGTGGCGATCATGCGGGACGGCGTGATCACACTGAAGGGACCCATTGGTGATTTTACAAGAGAGATGCTGGTGAAGGGGCTTTTGCCTCCTAATATGGAAGAGGTAGAGAAGCGCGAAACAGAAGAGATTACGATTGATTATACAAATTTAAAGCCCGTTTTAAAGCTGGAGCATTTTTCGGGTTATGGATTTGAGGATATCAATTTTGAGGTTTATCCAGGAGAGATCCTGGGTGTGGCCGGATTGGTCGGAGCAGGCCGGACGGAACTGGCAACTACGATTTTTGGCCGGGAAAAACCACTTTCAGGAAAAGTGCTTCTGGAGGGAAAGGATGTAAAAGGGCTTTCGACCAGAGAGGTGATTGCGGCAGGTATTAACTATGTACCTGAGGATCGTCGGCAGAACGGTGTGTTTGGAATGAGCAGCGTAGCAGCCAACACGACATCCTCTCTGCTGTTTAATATCGCGATGGGAAAGGTGTTTCTTAATAAGAAGAAAGAGCAGGAAATCACTCAGAAATATATTGATGATTTCAGGACAAAGGTAACCGGGCAGGAGCAGTCCTGCGGCAGCCTTTCGGGTGGAAATCAGCAGAAGGTAGTGATTGGGCGATGCCTTTCCTCTCTTCCTAAGCTGGTAATCTTAGATGAACCGACCCGTGGTATTGACGCAGCAGCCAGAGGTGATGTATATTCGATTATCCTGGAACTGAAGAAAAAAGGCGTGGCGATCATGCTGATTTCTTCGGATATGGAAGAGATTATTGAACTGTCTGACCGGGCGGTTGTCATGTTCCAGGGGCATGTGACAAGAACGCTGTCAAAGTCTGAAATCGATCAGAACACACTGATGAATGCATCGTTTGATGTAAAAGAAGAAGGAGAGGGCTGACATGAATAGAGTAAAGAAAATGATGAAGGCCCGCGAAGCAGGAAGCTTGCTTTTCCTGGTGCTGCTGATCCTGCTGGTAGGCCTGGTGAATAAGGATTTCTGGCAGCCTGCCAGTCTGCTGAACTGTTTAAATGATTCGGTCGTATTTACGCTTCTGGCGGTAGGAATTGCTTTTGTGATCCTGACAGGAGAGATTGACGTATCCATTGGTGCGACTCTGGGAATGAGTGCCGCTGTCGGCGCGACGATCCTGCGGGATGGAGGAAGTGTGGTAACAGCCGTACTGGCAGCCGTTTTTGTCGGAGCAGTGATCGGACTGGTAAATGGCTTTGGTGTTTCCATATTAAATATTCCTTCCCTGATTTTTACACTGGGTGTCAATGGTGTGGTACGAGGATTGATCTATGTATATACCGGCGGTGCGTGGGTAGAGAACCTGCCGGCATCCTTTACCAAAGCTTCCAATATTAAGATCGCAGGAGAGCTTACCCTGTTTTATGCAGTGACAATTGTGCTGGTATTGATTGCCAATTACATTGTGACAAAGACAAGAAAAGGAAGATACTTCACTGCTGTGGGTGACAATATCTCCGGTGCTATGCTGGTAGGTATCCCTACGATTCAGACTAAGATCCTGGCATATGTGATTTGCGGCATTATGGCAGCTGTAGCGGGTATGGTATATGCTTCCCGTATCGGTTTTATCACACCAACCGCAGGAAACAACTATGAAATGAAGGCGATTGCAGCCTGTGTATTGGGCGGTGTTGCATTGACGGGAGGCCAGGGAAGCCTTTTCGGAGCAGCAATCGGTGCGATCATCATGTCCTCGATCAGCCGTATCCTTGTATTTTTGGGCTTTTCATCTGATTATGACAATACCATTACCGGTATTATGCTGATCGTGATCGTGGTGGTAACGACAGTGGCTCAGAACCATGGGATTGTTAAGAACCGTCATGAGATTTTAAAGGCCAGAACCAATAAGGCAAAAAGTAACGCAGGGCAGAAAGGAGATCAGAAAGTATGAAAACCACTTTTCCTGAAAAGGCAAAAAAGTTTTTTACGAGCTGGGAATTTGTTCTGCTGCTGATTTTGTTTGCTGAAATTGTGATATTTGCGACAAAGAATCCCAAGTTTTTAATGCCAAGAGTACTGTTTGGCAGTTTAAATGACATTATTTCTATCTGTATCATTTCCCTGTTCGTGACCTTTGTTATGATCACAGGCGGAATTGATATCCAGGCAGGCTCCATTGTAGGTTTATCCTCTATTGTTCTGGGTGTGGCATGGCAGGATGGGGGCATGAACATCTGGGCGGCTGTAGCTTTGGCTGTTGTTGTTGCAGGTGTATGCGGCGCTCTTTCTGGTTATTTTGTAGCGTATTGCGGCGTACAGCCAATGGTAGTGACGTTAGGAGGCAGCTTCCTGTTTACAGGTGTGGCGCTTCTGGTATCGAATTTATCTGCGACTGAGAGTTATAAGGGAATCAGCGGATTTCCGGACAGCTTTCTGCAGATTTCCAAATTTAAACTGTTCGGAGTCATTCCGTGTCAGGTTATTATCTTCCTGGTGCTGGCAGTGATCGCCTATGTACTTCTGAATAAGACCAAGTACGGGCGTATGGTTTTCCTGATCGGTGTGAATAAAGATGCGGCAGAGTTTTCTGGTATCAATACCCGGCTGATCACCATGACTACATATATTCTGTCCGGCATCAGCGCAGCGATCGCGGGAATCATCCTGACTTCCTATATTGGAACGGCTAAATCAGATATCGGTGTGACATTTACTCTTCCAATCATTACAGCCGTAGTTCTGGGCGGCACGCTTTCTACCGGCGGCAAAGGCTCTGTAGTAGGAACAGCTTTGGCAGCTGTGGTAATCGGCGTATTAAAGTTTGGACTTCCCCTTTGCTTTAAGGTTCCGCAGCAGTATCTGGATATTCCGGTTGGTCTGCTTCTTCTGGTAGTTGTAATCGGCCGGTCTCTTTTGACCAATCCAAAGGTAGTAGCTGCCCTTCACCAGAAGGACAAAAAATAGTATCTTAATGGAATGCTCCATTAAAATAAAGACGGCGGTTCTAAAACGTTACAAACAAAGATCATATGCAGCAGATGCATAACAAAAAGGAGGATTTTATTTATGAAGAAGAAACTGATAGCAATGGCACTTGCAGCTTCCATGGTAGCTTCCTTAAGCGCATGCGGCTCCAAGCCGGCAGAAGCACCGGCAGAGACTGAGGCGAAGACAGAAACTGAGGCAAAGGCAGAGACTGAAGCCAAAGAAGAAACGGAAGCAAAAGCAGAAGAGTCTGCTGAATCATCCGGTGATGTAAAATCCGTTGAAGGACTGAACGTTGCATTCGTTCCGAAACTGACCGGAAACGCATTCTTTGAATCCGCTAACAACGGTGCGCAGAAGTATGCTGAGAAGTGGGGCTTTACTGTAGATTATCAGGGATCCTCTAATGCATCTGTTGCAGATCAGGTTCAGGTAATCAATAATGCCATTGCATCTGGCGTGGATGGAATCTGTATTTCTTCTGTAGATGCTACCGGTTTGGATTCTGCTCTTACAGATGCGATTTCCAGCGGTGTAACCGTAGGAACCTGGGATTCTGATGTTTCTGATACTGCCCGCAGCCTGATGGTATCTCAGGGTACTCCTGAAATTCTGGGCCAGATGTTGGTAGATATGGGTGCAGATTCCCTGACAAAGAGAGGCAAAGATCCTGAGAAGGATACAATTAAATACTGCTGGCACTATTCTCAGGCAACTGTAGCTGATCAGAACTCCTGGCAGGTAGCCGGAGAGGCTTATATTAAAGAGAACTTCCCGAACTGGGAGAATGTTGCTCCGGATAACTACTATTCTGAGCAGGATGCAGAGAAGGCTGTTTCCATCGGAGCATCCATTCTTGAGGCACACAGCGATATCGACCTGATCATCTGTAATGACTCTACCGCTCTTCCGGGACAGTGTAAGGCAGCACAGAACAAGGGTCTGACCAAGAATGATGTAACGATCACCGGTTTTGCATCCCCAATGTCTATCAAGGATTACTGTGAAGCAGACGTGATCGAGCAGTGGGGTCTGTGGGACTGCGGCGTACAGGGCGCTATGGGCTGCTACCTGACCGCTTATCTGGCAGCTGGAAATACTGTAAAAGTCGGCGATAAGATCAACATCCCTGAGATTGGTGAGGTTGAGGTAATGCCGAATGACTGTCTGGTAGAAGGCGCAGAAACTGCACCAGAAAACAATGGTGTTGTGCTGATGCCAGAGAGACTGATTTTCAACAAAGATAACGTAGCTAATTACGATTTCTAAAGAATACGAACCGCCAGTCAGGCCGGATGTCACAGTCCGGTCTGGCATTGCAGATTCAATGGAATCTGGATTGAACCCCAAAAAGATGAACAAAGACAGGAGAGTAATATTATGGCAGATCTTGAAGGTGTAAAAGTTGCAAAAAATTATCATCTGGACGCTCCATTTGCCAACCAGGAAGGATTTTATGTAAAAGGTGCAAATGCGCTGGACTGGGGCATGAAAAAACATATGTCCAATATTTTTGATGCGAAGAGCGGCAATACGGTAATGTTCGCATTTGACCATGGCTATTTTATGGGTTCCACAGCAGGCCTGGAGAGACTGGATCTTATCATTCCAAAGCTCATTCCTAACATTGATGTGCTGATGGGTACCAGAGGGGCGCTCAGAAGCTGCGTAGATCCGGCGCTGATCGGCGGAAAGGGTGTTGCACTCAGAGCTACCTCCGGTTCCTCTATGCTGAATGATGACCTTTCTCATGAGGTACTGGCTGTAGATGCTGCAGAGGCCTGCAGAATGAACGCAGACTGTCTGGCAATCCAGACCTTCGTAGGCGCAGACGGACAGCTGTCCAGTCTGGACAACCTTTCCAAAGCGGTAAATCTGGGCCAGCAGTATTCAATCCCTGTGATGGGCGTTGTTGCAGTAGGCAAGCAGATGGAGCGTACAGATCGTTTCTTTAAGCTGGCTACCCGTATGGTGGCTGAACTGGGCGCCAATATTGTAAAATCCTATTACTGCGATAACTTTGAAGAAGTTGTAGCTGCCTGCCCTGTTCCGATCGTGGTTGCAGGAGGAAAGAAGCTTCCTGAGGATGAAGCTCTGACACTGGCTTACAGATCCATTCAGGGCGGAGCAAAAGGTCTTGACATGGGAAGAAATATCTTCCAGTCCAATCATCCAGTAGAGATGAGTGCAGCGATTCGTAAGATCGTTCATGAAGGCTTTACCGATAAAGAGGCATATGAGTTCTACCAGGATGCGATCCACTAAGCGCGCAGCCTGACGTGTTTACTGTTATATTATAAAAAAGCCGCTGCGGAGATTATTTTTCCGGCAGCGGCTCATTTTTTATGCCTTACTCTATGCGCTTTCTGCGGTCGTGACCCTTGGACTGGTAGTAGGCTCTTTTATTTTCATACATCCGGCTGTCCGCATCTGAAATGTATTTTTCTACATTTTCATCACAGCATGGAAGCCACACGGAGCCGACAGCCATAAAGGACACGCCCTCTATCATATCATTTTTCAGGCAGTTTACTGCGTGTTCAAATTCCATCTGAGACCAGTTCTCACACAGGATCAGAAATTCATCGCCTCCAACGCGAAAGACGGTATTTTTAGGAAAATGCTCCATCAGACAGCGGCAGCATCGGATCAGCGTCTGATCGCCGGCCTGATGCCCCTGGGTGTCATTGATCTGTTTTAGGCCCATTACATCGGCGTACAGAATACCCAGGCTTGTCTTGATTGGGAGGACGCTTAAAAACTCGTTCATGGCATGACGGTTTTTGGCGCCGGTGAGCTGATCATAAAAGCTCAGGTTTTCAAGCCGCTCCACCAGATCCCGCCGCTTTAGAATAGAAGAAATAAAATGGCCGAAGAGCTGCAGTGTAAAGGAAATATGGCTCATCAGCTCCAGCGGTGGATTGTCAATTCCATAAAAACCAATCAGCCGGCGTCCATCCATTATGGGACTGACAACCAGAGAGTGTATGTTTTGCGGCTTTAGCAGAGAATAAACATCTGGATCCGCTGTACGGATTGCTTCAATATCTGTAATCAGGACATTTTCATTTCGATTAAAGGCCTGTACCCAACTGTTTAAGTCCTGTTCAGGAATATTTATGAGGATATTTTTCTGAGGCAGCACCTGGTCAGAACACCATTCAAAGGTATTGTCAAAGGAATTCTGGCTGTTCCGCTCAAAGATGTAGGCCCGTTCTCCGCTGAAGCTCTGTCCCATATATTGAAGCAGGATATCAATAGAACAGATCGGTGTTTCTGCGGCTAACGCAAAGCGAAGCCCCTCGTTGATCAGCGCTTCTGTATCGGTTTGATCCTCAATTGTCAGCTTTTCCCGCTGGTGGACGTTCATATCGATCGTAATTTCAATCCGTAATCTTCTGCCGTCCCGGATTACCATGGTATCTTTCAGGATATAAGCTCTTTTTACAATGGGATTATACCGGGACCATTCAAAAAATTCTCCGGGGCAGAGCTTGCTGTTGGTACACATGGCACAGGGAGAAGAACAGCTCTGGAGCAGTTCGTAGCATTTGCGGTTCTGATACTGTTCAGGTGATGTAAGTGCGTATTGTGCCATTGCCCGCCGGTTCATATATACCATATCGTAGGTATCCATATCGGCTACATAAACAAGTTCATCCATATTTTCAAAAAAATCCCATATATCTGCCATCATACAACTCCCCTCCATTATGATTTTTTGTACATGGAAGAATCTTTCTATATTATATCGGATTTTTCGGTAAAATGGCATCTTTTTTTGATTTTTGTTAAAAACATTGGAGAATAAATATTCCGCTTCAAACGGATCGGTTCACGTATGCCTTGACAAAAGGAATGGTGGGTTCTATAATCCAACCAAATCAGACTGGCACCAAACGATGGAACGCCGAAAAGGAAAGGATGAGGTTTATGGCAGGTATATTAAACGGAATCACGGAGTTGGTGGGAAATACGCCTTTGATGGAGGCCGTAAATCTGGAAAAGAAGGAAGGATTAAAAGCAAGGCTCCTTCTGAAGCTGGAGTATTTAAATCCAGCAGGAAGTGTAAAGGATCGTGTTGCAAAGGCCATGATAGAGGATGCAGAGGCAAAGGGATTATTAAAAGAAGGTTCTGTTATCATTGAACCTACCTCAGGAAATACAGGGATTGGTCTGGCAGCGATTGCGGCCTCGAAGGGATATCAGGTGATCCTAACCATGCCCGATACCATGAGTGAGGAACGCAGAAATATATTAAAGGCATACGGGGCAAAGCTTGTTCTTACGCCAGGCGCCAAGGGAATGAGCGGAGCCATTGAAAAGGCAGAGGAGCTGGCAAAGGAAATTCCCCAAAGTATGATTGCAGGCCAGTTTGTAAACCCTGTAAATCCCAAAGCCCACAGAGAGTCTACGGGGCCTGAGATCTGGAGAGACACAGAGGGACAGGTGGATATTTTTGTGGCCTCTGTAGGAACTGGGGGCACGATTACAGGAACCGGAGGATATTTAAAGGAAAAGAATCCGCACATTCAGGTAATAGCAGTGGAACCGGCTGCTTCACCAGTGCTGTCAGGCGGTGCTGCCGGAGCGCATAAGATTCAGGGGATCGGAGCGGGATTTGTGCCGGAGGTGCTGGATACAGAGGTATATGATGAGATCATTGCCGTGGATAATGAAATTCCCTTTGAAACAGCCCGTATGCTGGCTAAAACAGAGGGAATCCAGACGGGTATTTCTTCCGGCGCAGCGCTGTATGCAGCCTTACAGGCTGCCAAGCGGCCTGAAAATGAAGGAAAAACCATTGTTGTACTGCTGCCGGACAGCGGAGACCGGTATTATTCTACGCCGCTTTTTCAGGCAGGTGAATAATACCAGGCATTGGGAGACAGCCGTCATATAACATAATCACCGCCTTACAGGAATAAGCTGTATAAAAGTCCTGTGGGGCGGTTTTTATGTCTTTTCTGCTTTTTCTCTCAGATGCTATGGTGCCTCTTATGATCTTCTATATCGTAGGCTTTGGTATTTTATCCGGACGTCCTGTACTGGATGATTTTATCCGGGGAGTAAAGGATGGGGTGAAAACAGTAGGGGGGATCTTCCCTACACTGATCGGCCTGATGGTATCGGTAGGTATATTGCGTTCCTCCGGCCTTTTGGATGCGTTTGGAGAACTGTTAAAGGCGCCGGCTTCCTTTCTGGGACTGCCTCATGCCGTTATCCCCACAGCGCTGGTACGTCTGGTGTCAAATTCTGCGGCAACAGGCCTGGTTTTGGATCTTTTTAAGGAATACGGCACGGAGTCCAGAGTGGGATTGATGGCTTCTATTCTCATGGGAAGTACGGAAACGGTTCTTTACTGCATGAGTATCTATTTCGGGTCTGTGGGAATTCGGAAGACCCGGTACACGCTTGCCGGGGGGCTTCTGGCGTCCGCTGTCGGTCTGGCAGCCAGCGCCGTTTTGTCAGCCATGATGGTTTAGAGGTTATTTGCAGGGAAATATTCATTGCAAAATAACCGTTTGCACACTATAATTGACCGTGTATACCCCGGATTTCCGCTTGGGACAGGCGGGTTTGATTCCGGAAAACGCTTCTGTTTGTCAGAGGCATACAGCAGAAAGAGGTTTTTATGGAACGATATCAGAAATTTCGGAAGGAATTTCCGCGTTTTTATTATCACGGATATAAGACAGAAGAAACAGAATTTACATATAAGATTACATATGATTTTGAGATAGAGGGATTATCCTCCTTTGCGCCCACCTGGACGTTTCCCAAGACGGTAAATGATGGGAAAATCTGGAAGAAGGACGGTCTGTTCCGGAAAATGATTTTTTCTCTGGGTATGGTCGAGCTGGTAAGCTACTGGAAGATTACCTGCTCACCGGAGGTGATTGTGGAAGCAGGTGTGTTAAATGACCGTCAGATTCTCTGGTGGAAGGATCTGTATTTTAATGGACTGGGAGAGTTTTTCTATGTGAATGATATTTCTGAGGCCAATGCTCAGGATTTTATGGAAATCCACTGCAGGCCATCTGAAACGGAAGACGCATCCGATGTTGTCTGTGATGATCCGGAATTTATTTTTAAACAGGGGCGTCTTTCCTCCGTCAGCGGTTCGGAAAAGGGAGTGCTGGTTCCTGTCGGAGGAGGCAAGGATTCCGCAGTGACCCTGGAACTTTTAAAGGGCGCAGGCGTTCCTGTATATGCTTATATTATCAATTCCAGAGGAGCCACAATCCATACCACAGAGGCAGCCGGACTGGATGAGGATCATGTGATTTATGTAAAGCGTACGCTGGATCAGAATATGCTGGAATTAAACCGTCAGGGCTATTTAAACGGCCATACTCCGTTTTCTGCGCTGGTAGCTTTTTCAGGCATTATGGCAGCCAGAATGGCCGGACTTTCCTATGTGGCACTGTCAAATGAATCCAGTGCAAATGAGAGCACCGTAAAGGGAAGTACGGTCAATCATCAGTATTCCAAGAGTTTTAAATTCGAGGAGGATTTTCACCGCTACGAGGCAGAATATCTTCCAGGAAGCGCGTACTATTTCAGTATGCTGCGCCCCTTAAGCGAGTTTCAGATTGCCCGCTTTTTTGCACAGCAGAAGCAGTACCATGCCATTTTCAGGAGCTGCAATGCAGGCAGCAAAACAGACAGCTGGTGCGGACACTGCCCCAAGTGCCTCTTTGTATATCTGATCCTGTCCCCGTTCCTTTCGGAGGAAGAGGTGGAGAAGATTTTCGGAAGAAATATGCTGCAGGATGAGGAGATGAAGCCTCTTTTGGATCAGCTTACGGGTATTCAGGAGGAAAAGCCCTTTGAGTGTGTGGGAAGCCGGGATGAGATCAATTCTGCCATTGTATTAACGATTGAGCGGATGGAAAAAGAGGGGAAGAAGCTTCCGCTTTTATTTGAACATTATAAAGAAACAGGCCTGTATGAGCGGTATCAGACAGAGAAAAATAAGTTTTCTGCTTATTTTGACAGCAGCAATCTGGTGCCTGAACCCTGGGAAAAATTTGTCAGGGAAAGGTGTACAAAGGAAGCATAGGAGACGAGGAGACGGACTGTGATAGAGAAAATTGATCCCTGGGTACGGGGGAAAAAGATACTTTTGCTGGGCTTTGGAAGAGAGGGGAAATCCACATGGGAGGTGCTGCGGCGTCTGGGAACCTTTCAGTCCGTGGATATCGCGGATCAGTCGGCGCCCGGGGAGCTGCCGGAAGGGATTGGAAAATGGATCAGCGGGCCGGATTACCAGAGCTGTCTGAATGATTATGATGTGGTTTTCAAAAGTCCCGGAGTGGTACTGGAAAAGCCGGTGCAGGATTACAGCTGTCAGATCCTTTCCCAGACAGAGGTGTTTTTCAGGTGCTTCCGCGATCAGATTATCGGTATCACGGGCACCAAGGGAAAGAGTACGATTACCACGCTGCTGTATCATTTGCTCAAACATGCAGGATACGATACGGTTCTGGCAGGAAATATCGGAATTCCCGTGTTCGATCTTATGGAAGAGATCGTACCGGAAACAAAGATTGTGTGTGAGCTTTCCTGCCATCAGCTGGAATACATGACCGTTTCACCCCATATTGCCATTTTATCAAATATCCATGAGGAGCATCTGGATCACTATGGTACGATGGAAAAATATGTACGGGCCAAGGAGCACATTTTCTTAAATCAGACCCCGGAGGATGTGCTGATCTGCAGCGTTCAGTGTCTGCCTGAGCCGGGGGAGTGTGTTTCCAGACTGATTACTGCAAAGTCCTCCTTCCCTGAGCCGCCGCTTGAGCGTTTCTGGAAAACAGAGGGGAATCTGGCAGACAGAAAAAAACGGGAAGAAGCCCCTGTTTTGTATGTGGAGGAGAAGGATGGAGTTACATCCATCTGCTATGAGGGCCGTCGTTATAAGATCCCGACCGGTCAGATCCGCCTTTTGGGCCAGCATAATTATTTTGATATTGGTATGACTTATGCAGTGTGCAGCCTGCTGGGAATGGCAGAGGAAACGTTTACAGAAGGCCTTAAGGAGTATGAGCCCCTTCCTCATCGCTTACAATTTCTGGGAGAAATACAGGGCGTTAAATATTATGATGATTCCATTTCTACAATCTGTGAGACAGCAATTCAGGCGTTAAAAACTCTGAAGGACACGGATGCCATCTTAATCGGCGGCATGGACAGAGGAATTGATTACCGAGAGCTGATCGAATATCTGTCACAGTCGCAGGTGCCCCATATTATATTGATGGAGGCCACAGGAAAGAGGATTTTTGAGGAAATCGCGGCAGATTATCCTGATTTTGAAAATCCGTCCAGACTGCTGTTGGCAGAGCATCTGAAGGACGCAGTTTGTCTTGCCAAGAAGGTTACAAGGCCTGGCCGCAGCTGTGTTATGTCGCCTGCAGCTGCCAGCTACGGCATATTCCGGAATTTTGAAGAGCGCGGCGAGGAATTTAAACGTCTGGTGCTTGAAAATGAGCAGCAGGACACAGTTTTTTAAGAATTTTATAAGCATTTTAGGACTTGTATGACACAGGAAAATACTGTACAATCAGTAGAGCGTATCTGAGAAGGATACTGAGGAAAGTGAAAGGAAGAGACGTGGAGACTTACGATACACTGAACGATGTATTGGTAAATCTGTTCCGGGATATCAATGATATCGAAGAGAAGGCCATTACCAGCTATGAGAACAAGGATCTGACCAGTAATGATATGCATGTCATCCATGCGATCGGCGTTGGAACGAAGAAAAATATGTCATCCATCGCAAAGGAGCTGTCAGTGACTGTAGGAACACTGACCATCTCTATGAACAGCCTTGTAAAAAAAGGCTATGTGGTGCGGAGCCGCAGCACAGAAGACAGGCGGGTGGTTCATATTTCACTTTCTGAAAAAGGAATCAAGGCATACGAGCACCATAAGTATTTTCATGAACAGATGATACAGGGAGTGATGGACGTTCTCACAGAGGAAGAGATGAACGCTCTTGTAAAAGCGCTGACAAAGCTGACCTCCTGGTTCCGTAGCTTTGAGAAGAATTAAAGGAGGCAGTTTTTAAATGAAAAAATGGTTATTGGGTATGATGGCGGCAGTTATGGCAGTTTCTCTGGCAGCCTGCACGCCTACTACTGAGAAGCAGAAGGAGGAGACAACCACAGTATCTGCAGAAAATCCGGAACCGGCAGTCGTTCCGACTACTGGCGGGGCTTCAGACAAGGTTCCCGATCCAAATGTAGAACCTGTAGCTGTTATTTCTATTTACCACAAAGGCGACGGAGACAGCCTGGTTCAGGAGATGGATTCTCTTGACGACGACGACCTCAATGCTCAGGCACTGGTAGACAGGATGATCGGATACGGCGTTTTCACTGAGGGAACAGAGGTTATTTCCTTTGATAAAACCGGCGAAGAGGAAAATGCAAAAGGCGTTCTGAACTTAAATCAGGCGAAAAATAACGAAGGTGTTACAGAAACTCAATTTTTGGTAGAAATTGGAAATACATTTATAGAGAATTTTGAGCTTTCCACACTTACAGTCCAGATCAATGGACAGGATATGGAAGGCGCGTCCGCGCTTGAATATGTGACGGCGTTTGAGGATGTGGAGTAAATAAGCTTCAAATAAAACAGATAAAATAAAACTGACAGGAAGCGGCTTTAGATGAACCGTTTTCTGTCAGTTTTTTAGTGCTTTTTAATGATTAAAACTCAGCCATAGCCGCTTCGTCAGCCACTACGATTACATTATTGTGAAGCTGTAAGATAGAAGCGGGAACCTGAGGGGTTACAGGGCCACAGAGAGCTTCGCGGAGGATGCGAGCCTTATCTGCACCGCTGGCAATCAGAAGGATTGTCTTTGCCTGCATGATGGTCTTGATACCCATGGTATAAGCCTGTCTGGGAACATCATCGATAGAAGCGAAGAAGCGCTTGTTTGCCTCAATGGTGCTCTCTGTTAAATCAACGCAGTGAGTCATTTTTGCAAATTCAGAATCAGGCTCATTGAAACCGATGTGGCCGTTGTGTCCGATTCCTAAAAGCTGCAGATCAATGCCGCCGATATCATCGATCACACGGTTGTAGCGGGCACACTCAATGGCGCTGTCCGGCTCTGTTCCATCAGGAATATTTGTGTTATTTAAGTCAATATTGATATGCTTAAAGAGATTATTATACATAAAATAATAGTAACTCTGATCGTTATCCTTTGTAAGTCCCTTGTACTCGTCCAGGTTTACTGTTTTTACATTGGAGAAATCCAGATCGCCCTTGTTGTACCATTCGATCAGCTGCTTGTAGGTACCGATCGGTGAAGAACCGGTAGCCAGTCCCAGCACGCAATTAGGCTTCATGATTACCTGTGCGGAAATGACATTGGCAGCTTGGCGGCTCATTTCATCATAATTTTTTGCTTTGCAGATTCTCATAATAATATCCACCCTTTCCGTAAAATGAAAATTATTTTTGCAATTTTCTCCATATAGAATAGCATTTTCTGGACATACTTTCAAGGGGAAAAACATATAAATAATGGTAACAGCGGAAACCGGGCTGCCATCTGGGGACAGGCAGACAGGTCTGGGGTGGAGCGATTTGGAAATGGTGCAAGGAGTAGGAAAATGGTGAATTATAGAAGATTGATTTCTTATATTTATGCATATGAAGGAAGCGCAAAGGGGAAAAATATAGGATTTGCCAAGCTGGAAACCAGAAGCGGCCAGTGCAGGTTGAATGTAAATGTAAAAAAGGTTTATTCAGGAGGAAGCGATCTGGGGGTGTATCTGCTGGCGCCTGATAAAGAGATTTTTCTGGGTAATATTTTTATTCACAATGGAGCGGGCGAGTTCAGAGCTGTGATTCCGATGGAAAATATTGGAGGATCTGGCTGTGCTATGGAAATCTGCTATGGCCTTTCCGTCCATGAAAAGGAAGAAGACTGGCGGGTGTATAAGACGATTTGGGAGGATGCAGTTACTCAGGCCGCAGAGGTAGATCTGGCAGAGGTAACGTCTCAGAATGTAGGGGATGAGAGCGAGCAGATCCATAGAAAGCTGACGGAACTGAATCAGGAAATTCAGGCAGAGGAGGAACGTCTGGAGGCGGAGAGAGCGAAATTAGTTTTAGAAGAAAAGGAACGGGAAGCGGCCAGGGAGGAGACGAAAGAGCCGGAGGAAGATGAAATACAGATTGAAAAGGCAGAGATGGCTTTAAAAGATGAAAAGGAAGGATCAGAGGCCCCGCATAGCGAAGAAGATGTGGAAGCAGGCGGTCAGGATCATCCGGAAGATAATCAGAGAATGGGAAGCGGTACCCAAATGCTTTTGCAGAACCTAAATAAAGTAGGAAATATATTGGGAATACTGCCGGCCGGACATGAGAAGCCTGTGGAAGAAAAAGAACAGGCCAGAGAGGAGGCAGCGCAGGAGCCATCAGAGCCATTAGCCTCCCATCCGGCTCGCGTTTCTTTGCCTCAGGAGGAGGAATTTCCTTTAGAAAATCCCGAAAAGCTGGCGCGTCTGGAGCAGGAAGAAAGCGCCGGCAGTCCGGAGCTTTTGTGGGAAGCCTTCCGAAAGCGCTATCCCAAGATACAGGCTTTTGACAGTCCGGGTACCATCGAGATTCTCACCATCCGTCCTCAGGATATCGGCCTTTTACCGAGGGAAAACTGGACGTATGGAAACAACAGCTTTCTGCTTCATGGCTATTATAATTACCGGTATCTGGTATTTGCCCGTGTAGGCGATGAGGCGCGCAAACGGGTACGCTATATTCTGGGGGTTCCGGGCCATTATTACAGCAGCGAAAAATATATGGCTTCCATGTTCGGGTTTCCGCATTTTGTTCTTGCCAAAAAACAGCCGGTTCAAAACGGCCGGTTCGGTTACTGGTATGCAGATGTCAGTATGGAAAATACGGACTGACAGGCCATGCATGGATCAGTCGATTCCACGGAGCCTGACGATTCCGGCATAGGGGGATACAATCCGGGCAAATTCCTCCATTTCTTCCCGGGAAAAGCTTTTGCAGGAATCGGGGGACAGTACCTGGCCGGACTCCTGATAAGACTGCAGAAAGTATTGTCCGCACCCCTGGATCCATGGCCCGATTTCCTCAAAATCACTTTTATCATGGAGGCCTTTTACAACGGTCGTACGAAATTCAAAGGGGACAGAACCATTTAAAAGAAAACGGATACTTTGGTCGATTCGTTCCAGATTCAGCCCGGTGCGCCCGCTTACATGCGCATAATGGCTTTTTCCTGCTTTGATATCCATAGCTACATAGTCTAAAAGCCCTTTTTTGCAAAGATTAATGAGCACATTCGGCTGGTATCCGTTTGTATCCAGCTTTACTGCCAGCCCAAGACTGCGGACAAACCGTATAAAATCCTCCAGATCTGGCTGCAGAGTTGGTTCTCCTCCGGTGATGCAGACACCCTCCAATATGTTCTTTCGTTTCCCTAAAAATGTCATTACTTCTTCCTGAGAGCAAAGTGCCTCAGTATCGCGTCCAAGCAGCTCGCTGTTGTGGCAGAAAGGGCAGGCAAAGCTGCATCCGCCGGTAAAGATCGTGGCAGCTACCTTTCCCGGAAAGTCCAGAAGCGTTGTTTTCTGAAGCCCGCATAATTTCATATTGATTGATCCTTCCTTTGCAAAATTTATGATTTTATTTATAATAGGATATTAGGGTCACAAGTCGTTTGACCTCAACGCATATAAGGAGATTGATCGTATGACAGAACAGGAAATTGCTTTGGCAAATGCAAAGGGACTTGAAACCCGCAGACGCCGCTGGGAGCAGAGGAATGAGAAAAAACGTCTGGCTGCCCTTGCGGCAGAGGAGGCTGCAAGAGCAGCCCGCCGGGCAGATGAAGCCTTTATGAAGGAAGCGGTTCGTCAGGCAAAAAAAGCGGCTGCGATTGGAGACGTCCCAATCGGCTGCGTGATTGTAAAAGAGGGCCGTATCATTTCCAGAGGCTACAACCGTCGGAATGCAGATAAAACGGTTCTTTCCCATGCAGAAATTACAGCCATAAAAAGAGCCTGCAAAAAAGAGGGAGACTGGCGGCTGGAGGATTGTACGCTGTATGTCACGCTGGAGCCCTGTCCCATGTGCGCCGGAGCCATTGTACAGGCCAGGATTCCCCGTGTTGTCATTGGATCCATGAATGCGAAGGCGGGCTGTGCCGGTTCGGTATTAAATATTCTTAAAGAGCCGGGATTTAATCATCAGGTAAAAGTAGAAACAGGTATTCTTGGGGAAGAATGTTCCTGTCTGATGACGGATTTTTTTAAAGAACTGAGGCGCGGATAAGGATTTGTTTACCGGGAGGCACTGTTTTTCTGCCATATTTTCAGACCCAGATACAGGGAAACTGCGTCCCGGAAGATCCGGGGATCGTATCCGGTTATTTTCGCAATGCGTTTCAGCTTATACTGAAGCGTGTTTTTGTGGAGAAACAGCCGTGATCCGGTATTTGTCAGTGACATATTCTCATCATAATACACCTGGAGGAGACGAAAATCATCCTCGTTCAGTCCGGAAACAGTCTTTTGCAGGTAATCTTTCTGACAGTCCGGATTTATGCTGTTTAACAGGATTTCTATATCCAGCTCTTCAAAACAGCAGAAGGGAATTTCTGAAAATTGTGCTGCTCCCAGAGAGGTCAATGCTTCCCGGTAGGAGTGGTATAGATGCGGCAGATTACAGGCAGTTCCCAGACCTGCTGAAAGAATGTCTTTTTGAATGGAAGCAAAATGCATTAATCGTTTTTTGCATTTTTGCTGCTCATCTTCAGGAATAAGAGCAATATATTCTCTGGGGTATTCAAAACAGCTGAATGCAATTCCAACGGACTGAAGAAGCTGTCTTAAATCCCGTTCAAACATGGAGATATTAGCCGGATGATACCGTTCGTTCAGCCGGATGCAGCACACCAGAAAGCGGCTGTCAGCTGAAAGCTGAAATTCTTCCAGACAGTTTTCTAAAAAACTGGGATCTGTTTCTTCGCAGTGGATCAGAGAATGAACCAGATACTGAATTTTCTCCTGTCTGGAACGGGTAGCGGCAGCCAGTTCCTGCTCACGGATTAAGAGATCTGTAATCCGCAGGGCAAGATAGCCGAATTTGCGTACCTCCTCCGGCGGTCCGCTGATCCCGATGACTGCAAGAAGGATTCCCTGATGAAAAACGGGAATATTTATGCCTTTTTGCGTTCCCTGAAAGCTGCCGTCATTCTGTACCTCGATTGTAGTTTTTATTTTGGCGGCTCGCTGCCCGATCTCATGAAATTCTCCGATCCGCTGTTTGTCTGTACTGGCGAAAATAGTGCCTGAAGGGGCGATGAAGTTGATATCTCTGCCGCATACATCCTTTACCGTATCCACAATCTGCTGTGCCAGACGGCGGCTTACTTTTGTGATCATCCATATCCTCCTGTCAGATCTGCTTTTTTACAATCTGGTACTCGTCTCCAAATCGATAGAAAGGACAGTCTTTGAATTCTCCCCGGATAAACCGGACCATTTCATCCTCATCCAAATCCTTTGTACAGATATAGCAGTCGTAATCTTCGTCGTATTCATAATTCATGCAGGATTCGCAGTTTGTTTGTGCCATGGCCGTTCCTTTCTTTGAATGTTTCTGTAATTTCTGCCATATTGTTACTGATAATATATTATAAAGCAAATTATAACATAAAATCAGTATATATAACATATCTATTTCCCTGTTTTACAGCTACAATAGAAGAGAAAACAGAGATTAAAACAGAAAATTCAGGTCCGTAAAGGAGGAAGTTCATATGAAGGTAACAATTGCAATTGATTCATTTAAAGGAAGTCTTTCATCTATGGAGGCGGGAAATGCGATCCGGACAGGAATTCATCGTGTTTATCCTGACGCTCAGGTAGAGGTGCGTCCTCTTGCGGATGGAGGAGAGGGGACTGTAGATGCCCTGGCAGCAGGAATGAATGGGGTGATTCACGAAATTTCCGTAACCGGCCCTTTGGGAGAACCCGTTACAGCACGTTATGGCATGATTGAAAGCACACAGACGGCTATTATGGAGATGTCCCAGGCTGCGGGCATTACATTAGTGCCTCCGGAAAAGAGAAATCCTCTTTATACTACAACCTATGGAGTTGGTGAGATGATACGGGATGCCATGGACAAAGGCTGCCGGCGTTTTATCATGGGAATCGGCGGAAGTGCAACCAATGACGGCGGTGTGGGAATGCTTCAGGCGCTGGGTTATGATTTTCTGGATGAAGAAGGAAAACAGGTACCCTATGGCGCGCGGGGACTGGAGCTTTTAAAAACCGTTTCCGGAGAAAATGTGCTTCCGGAACTTGCAGACTGCCAGTTCTATATTGCCTGCGATGTAACCAATAAGCTTTGCGGTGATCTTGGCTGCAGTGCAGTTTACGGCCCTCAGAAGGGGGCTGATCCGGAGATGATCCGCCAGATGGATCGGTGGCTGGAGCGGTATGCCCTTCTGGCCCGTCAGTCCTTCCCGAAAGCAGATCCCAATCAGCCGGGAACGGGAGCGGCAGGTGGTCTGGGATTTGCATTCCTTTCGTTTACAAATGCAGTGCTGGAATCCGGGATTAAGCTGGTATTAGAGGAAACTCGGCTGGCAGATTATATTAAGGATGCGGATATTGTAATTACAGGAGAGGGACGCATGGACGCTCAGACTGCTATGGGAAAAGCGCCGGAGGGTGTTGCCCGTCTTGCCAAAACCTTTGGAAAGCCGGTTTTGGCTTTTGCGGGTGCTGTAACCAGAGATGCAGCTGCCTGCAACAGTGCCGGAATTGATGCCTTTTTCCCCATTCTCCGCTCCGTTGTGTCCTTAGAGGAGGCCATGGATCTGGAAACGGCCGCATCCAATATGGCGGATACGGTGGAGCAGGTGTTTCGGGTGATCCGGGCGGCCGGGTTTGTGGGATGAGGCTTAAATCTCCTTGACAAACCCGCCCCCCAACGCTATACTAAATAGGCAATTCATTTATAACCCAGTCATAAGCTTTCCACGCAGCCGGGGAGATAGCGGTGCCCTGAACCTGCAATCCGCTCCAGCAGGGGTGATACCTTGCCTCGGGCAGAACATTGCGGAGCTGCCTTATGTAAGTGGCGTTGACGTTTGGGTCTTACGCAACGGGAATCTGTGAACCGTGTCAGGACAGGAATGTAGCAGCACTAAGCAGAAGCTCTCGTGTGCCGTAAGGCAGCCTGGATCGAGCTAACTGCATGAGTAACGTCCGTGATGCCTGCACAAAGCAAGGTGCGTGGATTTTATAATGAATATATGAGACCTGAGAAAAAGCAGCGCGGATCTGGCGGTGTATTCTCAGGCCTTTTTCGTTTTTATTTTACACTTGCCCCAATATTCCCTTTGCGCTATAATTACAAAATGGGTATAATATAACCATTCCTGCGTATCAGTGCCCACACGGCCGGTATGCAGAGTCTGACACTCTGAAATGGAGGAACGCAATATGAGAAGAATAGGAATCTTAACCAGCGGTGGCGACTGCCAGGCATTAAACGCTACTATGCGCGGTGTGGCAAAATCCTTATATAATATGCTGGATGATGTAGAGATCATTGGTTTTGAGGACGGTTATAAGGGGCTGATGTATGCAGATTACCATATTATGAAGCCATCCGATTTTTCCGGTATTCTCACTCAGGGCGGAACGATCCTGGGAACTTCCCGCCAGCCTTTTAAGCAGATGCGTGTGCCGGATGAGAATGGTCTGGATAAGGTAGAATCTATGAAGCATACCTATAGAAAGCTGAAACTCAGCTGTCTGGTCGTTCTCGGCGGAAACGGAAGCCAGAAAACAGCCAATCTCCTCAGCGAGGAGGGCCTTAACGTGGTTTCCCTGCCCAAAACTATTGATAATGATCTCTGGGGAACGGATATGACCTTCGGATTTCACAGTGCAGTGGAGATTGCGACCAATGCCATTGACTGTATCCATACCACAGCCGCTTCCCATGGCCGTGTATTTATTGTAGAGGTTATGGGGCATAAGGTAGGCTGGCTTACCCTTTATGCAGGCATTTCTGGCGGAGCCGACATTATCCTTCTTCCTGAAATCCCATATGATATCAACGTAGTCTGCGATGCGATCACAAAGCGTTCCAAAGCAGGCAAGCGTTTTTCTATTCTGGCAGTGGCAGAGGGGGCTATTTCAAAAGAAGATGCCGGCATGACGAAAAAGGAATTAAAGGAAAAGAAAAAGAACGGAGTGGTTTATCCGTCGGTTGCCTATGAGATTGGAGCAAGAATCCAGGAGGTGACAGGAAGCGAGGTCCGCGTCACTGTTCCAGGACATATGCAGCGAGGAGGAGAACCTTGTCCTTACGACCGTGTGCTTGCTACCAGACTGGGTGCGGCTGCAGCCAGACTGATTGCAGATGAGGAATATGGCTATATGGTGGCTTTAAAAAATAATGAGATTACCAAGGTGCCTCTCTCTGAGGTGGCGGGTAAATTAAAGACCGTGGATCCTGGATGCTCCATGATAAAGGAGGCAAAAATGGTCGGGATCAGTTTCGGAGACGAATAAGGAGCAGGCCCTATGTCATATATGGCTTTATACCGGAAATGGCGGCCGGTGTCCTTTGAGGATGTTAAGGGCCAGGATCCGGTAGTACAGACACTAAAAAATCAGATTACTTCAGATCGGATCGGTCATGCCTATCTGTTCTGCGGAACCAGAGGTACGGGAAAAACCAGTATTGCAAAAATCTATGCCAGAGCAGTAAACTGTGAGCATCCGATCGATGGAAGTCCATGCAACCAGTGTGCTTCCTGCCGCGCCATTTTAGAGGGAAGCTCTATGAATGTGGTGGAGATTGATGCGGCTTCTAACAATGGCGTGGAAAATATCCGGGATATCAGGGAACAGGTACAGTATCCGCCGACAGAGGGAAAATACAGAGTTTACATCATTGATGAGGTTCACATGCTTTCCATTGGAGCTTTCAATGCTTTGTTAAAAACATTGGAGGAGCCGCCGGCTTATGTGATTTTTATTCTGGCGACTACAGAGGTTCATAAGATTCCTATTACGATTTTATCCCGATGCCAGAGATATGATTTTAAGCGCATTTCTCTGGAAACCATTGCAGACCGGTTAAGAGAGCTGACTCAGGCAGAGCAGATCCAGGCAGAAGATAAGGCGCTAATGTATATTGCAAAGGCTGCTGATGGCTCTTTGCGAGACGGCTTAAGCCTGCTTGATCAGTGTGTTGCCTTCCATTACGGCAAACTTCTGACTTATGAAAATGCCCTTGAGGTTCTGGGGGCAGTGGATTCCAGCGTATTCAGCCGTATGTTCAATGCGGTTGCAGATGGGAGAACCCGCGACTGTATCACAGAACTGGAAGAAATTGTAATTCAGGGCCGGGAGCTGGGACAGTTTGTTACAGATTTCATCTGGTATCTGCGAAATCTTCTTCTGGTTCAGAGTGCAGATGATCCGGAGGGGTTAGTGGATCTGTCGGAAGAGAATCTAAAGCAGCTGAAGGCAGATGCTGTTAGGACAGACGGAAATACCCTTATGCGCTATATACGGGTATTTTCAGATTTGTCCAGCCAGCTGCGCTATGCCAGCCAGAAACGTGTTTTGCTGGAAGTTGCTTTGATCCGTCTGACACACCCGGCTATGGAGCCGGATCTGGATTCTGTTTTACAGAGGATTCATCAGCTGGAGGAACAGTTAGAGGATATAGAGGCCAGAGGAATCAGCGCAGGCCAGGGGACTTATGGAGCGGCAGGCAGTATGGCTGCCTTTGGAACTTGTGGCCTTCCGGGGCAGCCGTCAGCCGGCTCCGATCCTGCAGGCAGTTTGCAGCAGTCCCCTTCCGGTGATTCGGGACAGACGTCTGCCGGAATTTCAATGGGTTCAGCGGCAGAAACCATTTCCCTTCCCAAAGCGCAGCTGGAGGATTTAAACCTCATACGCAATGAATGGGCCAAAATTGTCCGCAGCATCGGCGGCGGAGCCAGATCCTATCTGCGGGATACCGTAGTAGAACCCGGAGGGGAAGGCTGTCTTACCATTGTATTTTTAGACCCTATGAGCTATGATATGGGCAAGCGCCCTACGGTGATTGGAGAATTGGAGCGGAAAGTAGAGGCTGCCTACGGCAAATCCATTTATTTTAAAACAAGACTGGCAGGCCGGGGTGAACGTCTGGATACTATTTACGTTACAAAAGAGGATCTGGAAGAAAAGATCCATATGGATATTACTTACGAAGACTGATATATTTTCATATAAAACAGGCCTGTAAAGGCCAGACAGAAAGAGGAGGAACATCACCATGGCAAAACGTGGCGGATTCCCGGGCGGTATGCCGGGAAATATGAATAATCTTATGAAGCAGGCACAGCGTATGCAGCGCCAGATGGAAGAGACAACAAAGGCATTAGAGGAAAAGGAATATACAGCAGCAGCAGGCGGCGGAGCGGTAACAGTAACGGTTTCCGGCAAAAAGGAAGTAGTTTCTATTAAGCTGGCAGAAGAGGTAGTGGATCCGGATGATATTGAGATGCTTCAGGATCTGATCGTGGCAGCTACCAATGAGGCCTTCCGCCAGATGGAGGCCGACAGTGCAGAGGCCATGTCCAGACTGACCGGAGGACTGGGCGGTGCTTTAGGCGGAGGCTTTCCTTTCTAATGGATTATTACAGCAGTCAGATCAGCAGACTGATCGAAGAATTGTCCAAGCTCCCCGGAGTAGGCGCAAAATCTGCTCAAAGACTTGCGTTTCATATCATAAATATGCCTAAGGAGCAGGTAGAACAGCTGGCAGGAGCCATGACCGGCGCCAGAAATAATGTCCGCTACTGCAAAGAGTGCTTTACGCTCACAGACAAGGAGCTTTGTCCAATCTGCAGCAGTACAAAACGCGACCACAGTACGATTATGGTAGTAGAAAACACCCGCGACCTGGCGGCTTATGAGAAAACCGGCAAATATAACGGAGTCTATCATGTGCTCCATGGAGCGATTTCTCCCATGCTGGGGATTGGCCCTAATGATATTAAGCTGAAGGAGTTAATGCAGCGCCTTCAGTCGGATGTGGAGGAAGTTATTATTGCAACCAATTCCAGTCTGGAAGGCGAAACGACAGCAATGTATATCAGCAAGCTGATCAAGCCGACCGGGATCAGAGTTACACGGATCGCCAGCGGTGTGCCCGTAGGCGGAGATCTGGAATACATCGACGAGGTAACGCTGCTTCGGGCGCTGGAAGGAAGGACCGAGCTTTAAAATGCCGCTTACGGCAGGGAGATGCATAAGATGGATAAATATGAGTTTAATTTAAGGATTGATCAGATTAAGAAGAAAATTGCCTCAGAAGATTTTGAGACAGCGATGAAGATCGCGGATACCATTGACTGGAGAAGAGTTCGCAATATCAATATCCTGTCTATGGTTTCTGGGGTTTATGAAAAAAATGGAGAATATCAGGAAGCAAAGGATATTCTCCTTCTGGCTTTTGAACGGGCCCCTATGGGAAAGCGCCTTCTGTACAAGCTGGCCGAGCTGGCAATTAAAGAAGGAAGTCCGGATGAGGCAGAGGATTATTACCGGGAATTTTGTGAGCTGGCTCCGGAAGACCCCAGACAGTACGTTCTGCGCTATTTGATTTTGGGAGCTAAGGGAGCGCCGGTAGAGCAGCTGATCCATACTCTGGAGCAGTACTGCAATGTAGAACTGGATGAGAAATGGCTTTATGAGCTGGCAGAGCTTTATAATGCGGCCCATATGGAGCAGCTTTGTGTGATGACCTGTGACAAGATTATGCTTATGTTTGGGACAGGAAAATATGTAGACAAGGCGATTGACTTAAAGGTTCAGTATGCTCCCCTTACAGACTATCAGATGGATCTGGTGGAAAATAAGGATAAATATGAGGCCCGATTGAAGGCTGTAGAAACAGAATATAATAAGAAAAAGCCTATGGTTCTTCCGATTGATGAGGAAGATGCACAGGAAGAGCAGGAAGCAGAGGATGCTTATGTGTATCAGCAGGAAGCAGCCTATACAAAAGAGCCTGAACCGGAAGAGAAAGTTTTAGAGGAGCAGCCAGAGACGGTGTTTGACGACGAAGAAACAGGGGAAGAAGAAGCCTTTTCCAATGCTGTACAGGAGCCTGAAGAGGAACAGGAGCTGTCCTGTGAGGAAGAAGAATCAGAAGCGGACAGTGAGCCGGAGGTGTCTTCTGAGCCGGAAGTTGTTTCCGGCTCATCAAAAGAAGACGAAACTCTCCGTGCACAGCTTCACGAGGCCGAAGCTCAGGAGGATCTTGCGAAGGAAATGTCCCGGCTGGCAGAGGAGCATGGATACAGCGAGGAAACTCAGGCGGCCCAGACACAGGTGCTGGCGGATATACGTCATTTGAAAAAAGGACCGATGTATAGCGGATCAAATCATCTGATGATTGAGGCAGATGAACCGGAAAAGGGTTTTGAGCTGGCGGTAAAGACATTAAAACGGATTCATCAGGAAACAGGCGCTAAAAATCAGGCTGCAAAGATTACAGGAGCCCGTTTAAATAACAGAGGAATTTTTACTCTGTCAGACAAGCTTACGGGAAAAGACCTGATTATCGAACAGGCCGGAGATATGAATGAGTCGATTCTTCAGGAGCTCAATCAGCTTATGGCAAGAGATGAAACCGGTATGAGTGTGGTGCTGATCGATACCGCAGAGCGTTTGGAGGAGCTCCACAAAACCTATCCGGGACTGGCTAAGAGGTTTGAGTGCATTGGGACCTCTGTGAAGGAGCAGGAGAAAGAAGCAGAGCCGGATAACCGTCCGGTTCGTGCGGTGAGGCTTCATGAAGCTCCTGCATCTGCGGCACCTGTCCGCATGAAAAAGATGGTTGAGCAGGAAGCGATAGAGACGAAGGGAAATGTTCTTCCGTCCCGTCCTGCGTATCAGGCAGCTTTTCACCCTTCTGAAACGGAAGAAGAGAAGAGGCCGGCAGCACCATCCGAAAAAGCTGGAGAAACAAGAGAGGCTGTACAGGCAGCTAAGCCGGCTGCGGCGAAACGCAGACAGGTAATTCCTCTGGTTCCCGAACCTCCGGTACAGACTGAGAAAGAGCCTGTTTTGGAAGAACCTGAGCAGGAAATGGATATTGATGAGTTTGCAAAATATGCCTGTGAATATGCCGGCAGTATTGACTGCAGTATTTCAGGCAAGAGCATGCTGGCTCTTTATGAACGAATCGAAATTATGGAAGAGGATGGGGAAAAGCTGACAAAGGCTGCTGCAGAAGCGCTGATCGAAGAGGCTGCAGATAAGGCAGAAAATCCGTCATTATTCAAAAAAATGACAGGGCTTTTCTCTTCCAAATATGACAAAGCAGGACTTCTTATTCTGAAAGAGGAGCATTTTATATGAAGAAACAGATTCGTTTGATTGCCCTTGATCTGGATGGTACACTTTTAGATGATCAGAAACAGCTGTCGGAAAATAATATACAGGCTCTGGCGGAATGTGCCCGTCGGGGCATACAGGTTGTACCAGCTACTGGACGCCCGGCAGATGGGGTTCCAAAGGAGCTTTGTGCGATCCCTGGAGTTCGTTATGCCATTACGACCAATGGCGGTGCAGTGGTGGATCTGGAAACCGGAAGGCGGTTAAGCCAGTGCGTTCTTTCTAATGAACAGGCACTTCAGATTTTGGACATAGTCAGACAATACCATGTGATGTATGATCCATATGTACAGGGACGCGGTATTACACAATCCAGTTTTTTTGAACATATGGAAGAATTTGGAATCAGTCCGGCTGTTCAGAAATTGGTGAGAGCTACCAGAGATGTAGTGCCGGATATTTATCAGTATATGGTTGAAACAAAAAACTGTGCTGAAAAGATAAACGTTTTTCTGGCAGATCTTTCAGACAAAGAGAGTTTGCGGGAAGAGCTGTCTTCTGTTGAAGGCCTTGCAATCAGCTCCTCCATGTATAATAATCTGGAGATAAATGCAGAGGCGGCGACCAAGGGAAATGCACTCTTGTGGCTGGCAGATCATCTTGGTATCCCCAGGGAAGAAACAATGGCTTTTGGAGATGGTGAAAATGATATTTCCATGCTGAAAGCGGCTGGAACTGGGGTTGCTATGGGAAATGCTTCTGACCATGTTAAGGCTGCTGCAGATGAGGTAACACTTACAAATGAGCAGGACGGAGTGGCAGCTGCCATCCAAACCTGGATACTTAAATAATAAATACCGAAAGAAGTAAGGCATGATAATGGAACACTGGCTGCCCATTGCGGCAGCCGTATTTTTGATAGGAATGGTTTTATATGGCCATCATAGAGGATTTTTGAGACAATGCGTTTCAGTGGGCGCACTGGTACTTACCATTTGTCTTGTGAAGATAGTCACGCCATCAGTGACAGAATTTATTGAGAGCAATCCTCAGATCCACAGCCGGGCAGCCGAGATTATTTTGACAATATCCGGTTGGAATGAATCGGGGAAGGACAACATACAGGCGCCGGCCTCTCAGAGAACAGTCATTGAAGGATTGAAATTGCCCCAGTTTATAAAGGATATGCTGATAGAAAATAATAACAGCGAGTTTTACAATATTTTGGGAGTGGAGCAGTTTGCAGAATATATTACAGCATGTCTGGCTGATATGGCAATCCATGTTGTCTGCAGTGTGCTTATTTTTATTTTAAGTTATGTCCTGATTCGTTTTTTGATTTACTGGCTGGATCTGATTGCGAGACTTCCCATTATATGCGGTTTAAATCAGCTGGCGGGAGCCTTTCTGGGATTGGCTCAGGGGCTTTTGATTTTATGGATTGCAGGCATAGTGCTGAAATTTTTTGAAGCCGCACCCATAGGACTGATTCTTGAACAGCAGATTCGCGCCAGCAGCTGGCTTTCGTTTCTGTATCAATACAATCCCCTGGATTTTCTGTTCAGCGGTTTTATAAGAGGAAATTTTTAATAAAGGCTGTATATTTGTGCGCTGCCGTATATTTACGGAAGCGCATATTTAATATATTCACATAATAATATCTTCAATTTAAATAATTCAAGCGTAAACAGCAAGTTTATGCTGCGATCGGCTCTGTTTTTTAAATCACTATATATAGGAATATGTTTGTAAAATGCGCATATATTGTGGTTTGGGCTTGGGCGTAAACTTTCATTAAAAATTGTTGAAAAAAATGGAACAAATTCCCTTGACATTTAAACGGTAAAATGCTATATTATAATTCCACTGCGAAAACAGTGGAAATGACTTTGAAAAAAGTTAAAAAAGTTGTTGACAGATACAGTTGCTTGTGATAAGATATAAAAGTTGCTGTTGAGAACAAAAAACAACAACGAAAAATAAAATAAAAAAGTTGTTGACAAGCAAAACGACTTATGATAGAATGTCAGAGTTGCTTGCGAGCGACAACAAAGAAGTTCCTTGAAAATTGAAGATTAAACAGTATGTAAAACCCTGAAAATTCTAATAATTCAAAAGGTTTGGTTTAGACCTTAGGATTTGAGAAAATTCAGAACAAAAACCAAGTAAAACGGTTTAAGATAACATTAGCCAAGCTAAGTAATCTTGA
>NZ_DBMACH010000011.1:0-98768 GCF_057861365.1 Enterocloster sp. | reverse complement strand
CATGGAGCTGACTGATACTAATCGGTCGAGGGCTTGACCAGAAGGTTTAGGGAAAACGGTTGTGGCTTGGTTGTTCAGTATGTGGTTTTGAAGGTATGTATGAATGAGTGTGAGACCGCCTGAAAGGGCGGTTTTTTCGTGTGTAAAAACATATAAACAGAAAATGCTCCTTGATGAAATAAGGCGTTGAGTGATATAATTGTTACTGCTGAAAATGAAATTTATGGAGGAAATAAATGGAGAAAAAGAAACGATCTTTTCAGATGCCACACACCTATATTATTATTTTTGGGGTGATTCTTGTGGCGGCAATTTTGACGCTTTTTATCCCTTTGGGACAGTATGACACAAAGGCGATTACCTACACTGTGAATGGGGAGGAAAAGACCCGAACAGTAGTGGATCCGGACAGCTTCCGTTATGTACTGGATGAAAACGGAGATAAAGTCACCCAGGCAGCACCTCTTTTTGGCACAGAGAGTGTAGGAGGCCGGGGAGGTATCCTGAACTATGTTTTTGAAGGCCTTACCACAGGAGATAAGAGTTCCGGCGCTGTGGGAATCATCGCATTTATCCTGGTGGTAGGAGGTGCCTTTGGCGTTGTTCTGCGGACAGGTGCCATTGAAAGCGGCATTATGCGTGTGATCGATCTGACGAATGGAAAAGAAATTCTTCTGATTCCGATTCTGATTACCCTGTTTTCACTGGGAGGAGCAGTTTTTGGAATGGGAGAAGAGGCAATTCCCTTTGTAATGATCCTAGTTCCCATGTTTATTGCTATGGGATATGATGCGATCGTAGGCATCATGTGCAGCTATGTGGCAACTCAGATTGGCTTTGGCAGCTCCTGGCAGAATCCATTTGGTCTGGCTGTGGCACAGGGAATTGCCGGAGTTCCGGTTATGTCCGGCGCATGGTTTCGTATCCCGCTGTGGATCTTTTTTACAGTCCTTACAATTGTATTTACCATGCGGTACGCGGCAAGGATAAAGAAAAATCCGAAATTATCTGCAGCCTATGAGTCCGATCAGGAGTATCGCGAGGAATTTGCAAAACGGGGCAGAGATGAGCTGCCCTTCACTCTGGGGCACAAGCTGGTCATCCTGGATGTATTTTTATGTATTATCTGGACCATCTGGGGCGTAGTGGAAAAGGGGTATTATATTCCGGAGATAGCCTCCCAGTTTTTTGTAATGGGCCTTGCGGCAGGCATCATTGGCGTTGCATTTCACTTAAATGATATGAGGCTGAATGATATTCCAAGAGCCTTTGACCATGGAGCGGCAGATCTTCTGGGAGCGGCTCTTTGTGTAGGTATGGCGCAGGGGATCATTATCATTCTGGGTGGTACAGATCCGTCTCAGGGAACCGTTCTCAATACTATTCTTCATACGCTCAGTGATGGGATGAAGAATTTCCCGCCGGTGATTTCTGCCTGGTTTATGTATCTGTTCCAGTCGGTGTTCAACTTCTTTGTTGTTTCCGGTTCCGGGCAGGCTGCGCTCACTATGCCGATCATGGCGCCATTAGCAGATCTGGTAGGCGTGGAGCGTCAGGTGGCAGTCGTTGCCTTCCAGCTGGGCGATGCCTTTACGAATTTTATTGTTCCGACATCGGGCTGTCTGTTGGGAGCCCTTGCCGCAGCCAGGCTGGAATGGGGCCAGTGGGCGAAATTTCAGATCCGTTTTCAGGCGTTGCTTGCAGCCTGCGGTTCTGCAGCTGTGATTCTTGGTGTGCTTACAGGTCTGTCATAAGACAGGGAAAGGAGAGCGGGTATGGAGCTTTTGATCATTATTGTTCAGGAATTGGATTTTCCCAGGCTGTCCAGTGCATTTATCCACAATCATGTACTGGCAACTAAATTCTGTACAGAAGGACTGTATCTGAATAAACGAAATATTACTTTGATGGTATGTATTCCAAAAGAAAGAGAAGAGGAAATACTGGGCTATATCCGCAGCAGCTGTATCGAGCGGGAAGAGGAGCGCCTGGTCAGTGAATTTAACGGTATGACAATGGTGGATGTGACAAAAGGAGTAAAGGTGGGCGGAGCTACCGTATTTTTTATAGATATTGACCGGATGCAGAAGTTTTAATCTCCGTGCCTTTACATCATATGCAGGTCGTGATAAGATGAAACTGAAATGTGTAAAAGGATGGAACTTACATGGATCTTTCATTCGCCTTTTTCTGGAAACAGGTTCTTGGAAGTCCGGCTTTAATGATCACTGTTTTTCTGACCCTGTGTGTGATCTTCGTAAATGGGTGGACGGATGCCCCCAATGCCATTGCGACCTGTGTTTCTACACGGTCTATGGATGTGGAGCTGGCGATCATCATGGCAGCTGTCTGCAATTTTGCCGGAGTAATGGTGATGACTATGGTAAATTCTACCGTGGCCATGACCATTACAAATATGGTAAATTTTGGGGGAGATAATCATCGGGCTCTTATAGCTCTCTGCGCGGCTCTGTTTGCCATTGTGGCATGGGCGGTGCTGGCCTGGTATTTCGGCATTCCTACCAGTGAGAGCCACGCTTTGATCGCAGGGCTCTCAGGCGCTGCCATTGCAATGCAGGGCGGCATTTGGGGCATCAATGGCAGTGAATGGATCAAGGTCATCTACGGACTGGGACTTTCGACGGTTTTGGGGTTTGTTCTGGGCTTTTTTGTCTGCAAGCTGGTATCCGTTTTGTGCGGGAGATTCGACCGGAGAAGGACAGACGGTTTTTTTAAGGGAGCTCAGATCGGAGGAGCGGCAGCTATGGCTTTTATGCATGGCGCTCAGGATGGGCAGAAGTTTCTGGGGGTACTGCTTCTTGGAATCTGTCTGTCCGGAGGAAATGACAATGCAGCAGGGATCCGGCTTCCTGTATGGATGATGCTCCTCTGTTCTCTGATCATGGGGACAGGAACCTCGATTGGGGGAAAAAAGATTATTAAATCAGTAGGGATGGATATGGTAAAGCTGGAAAAATATCAGGGATTTTCTGCTGATCTGGCTGGAGCGCTGTGCCTGCTTTTATCCTCTGTGTTTGGGATTCCTGTGAGTACCACTCATACAAAGACAACGGCTGTCATGGGCGTGGGAGCGGTAAAGCGGCTGTCGGCTGTCAATTTTCAGGTCGTAAGGGAAATGATGCTGACGTGGGTACTGACCTTTCCAGGCTGCGGAGTGATCGGGTTTCTGATGGCGAAGCTTTTTATGGTATTGTTTTAGGAAAAGCAGAATGCTTGGGAGGGAAAATGTCAAAAAAAAGCGACAATTATTATTTTAAGAATTTCGTGATCTGTGCAGAGTACGGGGAGGAGGCTGCCCGTATGCTGGAACGGAATTTAAAAGAGTTTGACGTGACCCATTTATCAGAAAGGCTGGATGAAATCCATGGAATCGAACATGCCGCAGATCAGAAAAAGCATGAGATGCTGGCGGCCCTGGTAAAGGAATTTATCACACCGATCGAACGGGAGGATATTATCCTGCTCAGTGAGGCAATCGATGAGGTGACCGATACGATTGAGGATGTGATGATCCGGCTTTATATCAACAATATCCGTATGATCCGTCCGGATGCGGAAGCATTTGCCCATTTGATCACACGCTGCTGCAAAACCTTAAGCAGGCTTATGGAGGAATTTAAAAACTTTAAAAAGTCAAAAAAGCTTTATGGACTTATGGTGGAACTCCATACACTGGAAGGAGAGGGAGACCGCCTTTTTATACAGGCTATGCGCAGGCTGCATACAGAGGGTTCGGATTCTCTGGAGGTAATTGTCTGGAGAGAAATCTATATTTATCTGGAAAAATGCTGTGATGCCTGTGAACATACGGCAAATGCGGCAGAACGTGTCATACTGAAGAACACCTGATACACGGCAGAAAGAGCAGAAGCGGAAGTTTGGTAAAATTTACTTAAGAGAGAGAAATATTTGGTAAACGGATTTGAACGGAGGAAAAAATGCCTGCCGGTCAGATCCGTTTTTTGCTGTTATATATTGGAAAAGCGTAGAAAATAGTCGGATTTTTGAAATGACCGCGGGGATAACAAAAGAAGGTAAACACAAAACCTGGAAGATGAATGGTAAACCAATGGGGAGAAATTAGGTAAACAATAGAGACGCGTGTAAGAGAAACGAGAGTTGCATAAATACGGTGATTCGTACAATATGTACAAAAACATTATATATAAATTGTGTAAAATATTAGAATATAAGAAAATAAATAAAAAAGTATTGACAGGAATCATCAAAAATACTATACTCAAGCCATAGGTAAACCAATTTACCAAAAGCAACAGATACAGCTGTACGGGATATCACAAAGTAAAAAAGAAATACGAATGGTAAACAAAAGTAAACCTGTTCGGGGAGGACAGGGTGACTGTTCGCAGATTAAGGATTGACAGATCTGTGACAGATTCAGAAAGGATGAGGGAAAAATGACAGGGATTATCATAACAGGACATGGCCATTTTCCAACCGGGCTTTTAAGCGCGGTAAGTCTGGTGGCAGGTAAGCCTGAAAAGGTAGAAGCCGTTGATTTTACAGAGGGAATGAGCTCCGAAGAACTGAAAGGGCAGTTAAAGGAGGCAGCAGACCGTCTGGAGGAACAGGAGATTCTGATTTTAGCAGATCTTACCGGAGGAACGCCTTTCAATATGGCAGCCGCTGTTAAGATGGAAGAGACAGAGAAGCATTTTGCAGTAGTTTCTGGTGTCAATATGCCTGCGCTTGTGGAAGGTGTATTTTCAAGAGTGATGTATGGTTCTTTAGAAGAGCTGGCAGCAGGTGTGATGAAGGCGGGAAAAGAGGGACTTTGCAGTCTGGAAGCTCTGGCAGACGAGGAAGAAGAGGAAGCGCCTGAGTTTGAGGACGGCCTGTAAGATACCGGGGCAAAAGCCGGAAGATAAGGAGGAGGACGAAGTGATAAAGACGATTCAGGTTGAACCGATTAAGAATCGGGAGCATTTTTTGAATATGCCCTTCCTTACAAAGGAAGAGGTAAAAACAGCCATGGACCGGGTAGTGAAGCAGACAGAGCTGAATATGGAGTATTTCGGCACACGCTTCCCATGGCCAGCTGCAAAACAGGGTACATATGAGATCATTGACAACATCGAATGGACAGACGGCTTCTGGACCGGTCTTTTATGGCTCTGCTACGAGTACACCAAGGATGAGAAGTTCAGGAAACGTGCTGAGGAAAATATGGCTTCTTTCTTAAATCGAGTGGAGAAGCGTATTGAACTGGATCACCATGATCTGGGATTTCTTTACATTTCTTCCTGTGTGGCAGGATATAAACTGACCGGTTCTGAGACAGGAAAGCGGGCTGGAATTCTGGCGGCAGACAAGCTGATGGAGCGTTTTCAGGAAAAGGGAGGCTTCATTCAGGCGTGGGGAGCACTGGGAGCCAGAGATAATTACCGTCTCATTATTGACTGTCTTTTGAATATCCCTCTGCTTTACTGGGCAACGGAGACAACAGGAGATAAGAAGTATGCAGACGCGGCAAAGCGCCACTATGAAACAGCCTGCAACTATGTAATCAGAGACGATGCTTCCGCTTATCATACATTTTACTTTGACCCGGAGACAGGGGCTCCTTTAAAGGGTGTAACACGTCAGGGCTATAGTGATGATTCTGCATGGGCAAGGGGACAGGCCTGGGGTATCAGCGGTATTCCATTTAATTACCGCTACACAAAGGACGAAAGCGCATTTAACTTGTTTGAGGGCATGACGAATTATTTCTTAAACCGTCTTCCGGCCGATGATGTGTGCTACTGGGATCTGATCTTCGGAGACGGCTCCGGACAGTCCAGAGATTCCTCAGCAGCGGCTGTGGCTGTGTGCGGTATACATGAGATGATGAAGTATCTGCCTGAGACGGATGAAGAGAAGGAAACCTACCGGAGAGCCATGCACGGCATCCTGCGTTCTCTGATTCAGGGATATGTAAATCCGGATATGCATCCGGGAGCACCTATCCTGCTTCATGGCGTTTACTCCTGGCATTCCGGTAAAGGTGTGGATGAGGGAAATATCTGGGGAGATTATTTCTATATGGAAGCTTTACTGCGGTTTTATAAAGATTGGCAGTTATATTGGTAAAAAATGGAGGATTTAAAAATGGCAGAACCAAATATTGTAGCATTTCGTATTGATGAGCGTCTGATCCACGGACAGGGACAGCTCTGGATCAAGGCTTTAGGTGCAAATACAGTAATCGTTGCAGATGACGGCGCAAGCGAGGATCCTATGCAGCAGATGTTAATGAAGGCAGTTGTTCCAAAGACCATTGCCATGCGTTTCTTCTCTGTTCAGCATACCTGTGACGTGATCATGAAGGCTTCTCCCAAGCAGACCATTTTCATTGTCTGCAAGACTCCGGCAGATGCGCTGCGTCTGGTAAAGGGCGGCGTTCCGGTGAAGGAGATCAATGTGGGAAATATCCACAGAGCTCCAGGGAAAGAGGAGATCAGCAAATATATCGCTCTGGGCGAGGATGACAAGGCAGCTTTAAGAGAGCTTCGTGATTCCTATGGAATTACATTTAACACAAGAGCGACAGCATCCGGTGACGACGGTTCCGGAAAGGTCGATCTGAATAAGTATTTATAAAGGATACAGGAGGGAAAAAAAGTGACTATTTCAATTACGCAGTGTGTTTTGATCGGTCTGTGGACCGCATTCTGTTTGGCAGGTATGCTGTTCGGTATTTATACCAACCGTTGTCTGATCATGTCTGCAGGCGTGGGACTGATTTTGGGAGATCTTCCTACAGGACTTGCAATGGGGGCTGTCGGTGAGCTTGCATTTATGGGATTCGGCGTATCTCAGGGCGGATCTGTTCCGCCAAACCCAATGGGTCCTGGTATTGTGGGAACCATTATGGCAATCACTATGAAGGATTCCGGCATTGATACAGGTTCTGCCCTGGCATTATCCTTCCCATTTGCAGTAGCATTCCAGTTTGTGATTACAGCTACCTATACATTCGCAACCACACTTACCGGTCTGGCCTACAAGGCATTAGACCGCAAGGATTTCAGAGGTTTCCGTCTGGCAGCCAACGCTACTGTATGTATTTTCGCTCTGGTAGGCTTTATCATTGGTTTTGGAGGCGCATTCAGCGCAGAAGGACTTCAGAAGGTTATTTCTCTGATTCCTGCATGGCTGAGTACCGGTCTGGGTATGGCTGGAAAGATGCTTCCTGCCATCGGATTTGCTATGATTTTAAATGTAATGGCAAAGAAAGAGCTGATTCCATTCGTACTGTTAGGTTACATTGCAATTGCTTATATTAAGCTTCCTGTAATGGGCGTGGCTGTACTGGGAACAGCAATTGCGCTGCTGGTATTCTTTAATGCCGGCAGAAAGGGTGACGATTCAGTAGAAGAAGTGGAGGTTGAGTTTGAAGATGGCATCTAATCGTTTGGAAAAGAAAGATTATTTAAAAACGTCCCTGCGTGCTTTTTTTCTGCAGAACGGATTTAACTACGGAAACTATCAGGGCCTTGGCTATGCCAATGTAATGTATCCGGCTCTGCGCAAGCTGTACAAGGATGACGATGATAAGCTTCAGGAAGCATTAAGAGAAAATATTGAGTTTTTCAATACCAATATCCATTTCCTTCCATTTATTACCAGTCTTCATCTGGTTATGCTGGAAAATAAGACTCCTTCCAAGGAGATTCGTAACATCAAGATGGCTCTTATGGGACCGCTGGCAGGTATCGGCGATTCTCTGGCTCAGTTCTGTCTGGCGCCCCTCTTTGCAACCATCGGCGCATCCCTGGCACAGGAAGGCCTGATCATGGGACCGATCCTGTTCTTCCTGGGAATGAACCTGGTGCTGTTAGCCTTAAAGATCGCTACCGGTATGTGGGGATATAAGGTAGGAACAAGCATTATTGAAAGCCTGAGCACCCGTATGGAGCAGATCTCCAGCGTGGCAAGCATGATCGGCGTAACCGTTATTTCCGGACTGGCTGTAAACTTTGTAAAGATTACAACGCCAATCCAGTATGTGGCGCAGATGCCTGATAACCAGCAGAAGATCGTTGCAATTCAGGACATGATTGACGCCATTGCGCCAAATCTGCTGCCTGTATTATTTACAGGTCTGATCTTCTACCTGATCAAGGTAAAGAAGTGGACCACTTACAAGTTAGTTGTTTTAACGATCATCATCGGCGTGGTACTGTCCTGCCTTCATGTGATCGCATAAAAAAAGATTCAAAAAGGGGAGATTTACCCAGGGGAGACGCATTTCGGCGGCTCCCCTGTTGGTGCATTAAAAGGAGAAAAAATGACAGAGGAAAGAAAGAAGATTCTCGCCGCCGTGACAGAACGGGCAGAGAATTTTGTAAAAGGATTTGATCTGGAGTTTGCAGCCGGTTATATGAAAAAACGGGAGGAAGCAGAGGCGGAAGAGCTTCTTATACGGGCCGGGGAGCTGATGGATCAGACCTTTGTGTTTGCAGATAAATGGGATATGGAGCCATGCAGAGAGCCCTATACCCTGACAGAGATGGAGTGGCAGAGGACGCCAAACGGGGATCCGGAGTGGATATTTATGTTAAACCGCCACGATTACCTTCATAAGCTTATGATGGCCTATTACCTGACAGGAAACGAGGCTTATACAGATAAGCTGAAATGGTATCTGTTTCACTGGATGTGTCATAATCCCATACTGCCTGAAGGCTCTGACAGCACCCGTACCATAGATACGGGAATCCGCTGTATGAACTGGGAAGATCTGATCCTCCATCTGGCAGGAAACGGGATGCTCACGCAGGAGGAGCTGGATGAGCTTCTCTTAAAGCTGGATGAGCAGTTTGAAAATTTAAGACAGCGTTACATCGGGAAATATACCTTAAGCAACTGGGGGCTTCTTCAGACAACAGCGATCTGCGAGGGTTATCTGCTGTTCGGAGACAGTCTTTGTCATCCTGATACGGGAAAATGGGCCTGGCAGGAGTTAAAGCGCCAGCTTGATTTGCAGGTTATGGATGACGGTTCCCACTGGGAGCAGTCTGTCATGTACCATATGGAGGTACTTTTGGCCTCCATGCGGCTGATGAAATGGAAAGAACTGGAAGAAAATAATCTGTGTCCAGAGAGATACAGAAGCGATTTTTCGGAGGAATGGGATTGGCTGAAAGCCCTTATAGAGAAAATGAGCCTCTATGTGCTTTATTGTGCCGGTCCGGATCACAGGCAGCCGGCCCAGTGTGACAGCGATCGGACTGATGTAAGGGACATTATGGTAAAGGCGGCTGTTCTTACTGGAAATGGCGTATTTCGGTTTTGCGGATATGAGGCTCTGGATCTGGAAAGCCTGTGGCTTTTTGGACGAAAGGGAGCGGAGCGGTATGAAGCAGCTGTATCCAGGGAGCCGGAGCGCCTGAACTATCATGCCCAGGATACAGGTAATATCTATATACGGAGCAGCTGGAAAGAGGACGCAAACTACACATACCTTTCCTGCGGCCCTCAGGGAAGCGGTCATGGTCATGGGGATCTGACGCACATTTCCCTGTACTATCAGGGAAAACCATTTTTGATTGACAGCGGCCGGTATTCCTACCGGGAGGATGAACCGCTGAGGATGGAGTTTAAAATGCTTCAGGCCCACAATGTCTGTGTGGTTGACGACGGTTCTGTGATCCGTCCGGACGGTTCATGGAGCTTTCATTCCTACGGGGACTGTTTTAAGACATATTACCGGGAAAAGGAAGGGATCTCCTACTGCGAGATGGCTTACCGCGGAAGGCTTGCAAGCGGAGAAGGCTGTCTGGTTACGAGGAAGGTTATGACAGCCAGAGAGGGGCTGTGGCTGATTGTCAATGATATCTGGTGTGAGGGAAAGCATACGGTAAGAGAATATTACCATCTTGATCCCGGTGCAGAAGCAAGGGTGGCAGAAGATGAGATTCTCCTTACAAACGGATCTGTACAGTTAAAGGCGCTGGGAGAGCCGCAGGAGCATGGGCCATGGACCCAGCCGGTTCCGATTCCATTTCAGCTGGAAAGCTGTAAGGTTTCACTGGAGTACAACCGACTTTCGGATAGTATGTGTCTGGTAAAAGAAGGAAGCTTTTCAGACTCTTTTGTAAGCAGCAGTGCCTTCTGTGGGGCCGGAGTACAGGTTTCGGCTCCTGAAGTATATCAATTTGGGGCCGGGGAGCCGGTATCAGACGGCCGTGTCGCTGCCAAAACTTTCCATCTGTCAGAGGAAGAATCCTGGACCTTTTTAGTATGGAACCGTGAGACCTTCCGGGGGGGAAAGATGTATGAGTGCAGCGGAGTCCCTGTTTATGGAAAGGCGGGAGCTATCCACAGACTTGGAGGAGAACAGACCTGGATTCGGCTCAGAAATTAAAAAGAGCGCCGGGAAAGCATTTCCCAACCCGTTTTTTTGTGGTATAGTAAAGTATAAGTTTGGTAGAAGATTGGAAGAACAGAGCATGAAAAAACTGACGATAAATGAAATTGCGGAAAAAGCAGGCGTGTCCAAGACAACCGTGTCTTTTTACCTCAATGGAAAAGCCAATAAGATGTCTGAGGAAACCCAGCAGCGGATTCAGCAGATTATTGATGAAACAGGGTATGAGCCCAGCGCGGCGGCCAGAGCCATGAAGGCCAAAAGCAGCGGTCTCATTGGCGTGATCTTAAAGGATGCGGCAGATCCCTACTGTGCCAGAGCCTTAAAGGGAATGGGAGAGGCAGCCGGTGAGACGGAGTATCAGATTCTTATTGGAAGCAGCGGCTATACCTTTAAAAACGAGCGGGAGCATGTGGAACGGATGTTAAAAGCAGGGGCAGAGGGATTTATCATTCAGGCCACCTACCGGTTTGGAATGCTGGCTGGCGAACTGGAAAAAAAGCGCAAGCCCATTATCTATCTGGAGGCCAAGCCCTATGATTTTAAGGGCAGGTATGTGAAGGGAAATAATTATGACTGCGTCTATCAGGTGATTACAGAATGTATCAAAAAGGGATATGGAGACTTTCTGATGATTTCTGATGGTGAGAGTTCTATGGGAACTGCCTTCGAGAATACAGCCGGTTACAGAGATGCCTTACAGGATGCAGGACTGGAGGGGAGAACCCTGTACGTTCAGTCCGGCGCACGGTCGGCTCAGATTTTTGAGGCCTTAAAGGATGAACTGGATTTAAGTCTCCATACCCTGATCTATGTAGCGGCTCCAGAACTTTTAAAGGCTGTTTTTCAGGCGCTGCGTTCCCTTCCGGATTATGAACGCCTTTTTCCTGAGCATCTGGGGCTCATTGGCTTTGACCCCGAAGGCTGGACGCGGATGACCAGCCCGCCGGTTTCCGCTATTATCCCCCCGGCGCAGGAAGAGGGAAAACGTGCCATGACGGAGCTTTTAGAGCTGCTGGACGGAAAAAAGAAGGATACAGAGGTTGTGTTTAAGAATATTGTGAAATGGAGAGGGACTACGGTCTGAGCGCTATAAAAATGAGGGTATCGCCCAATCATTATCAAATCAGATGATTGGGCGGTACCCTCGTTTTATACATTTATACATGAAAAAATTCAGAGAAACTCTGTTGGCAGCCAGCTTATCCTGCAGGGAATTACAGAGTACCTTTCTGAAGGATGATACATCCGTAGAGTGCAGTTTCACCAGTAGCTACTACAGCATAAGCATGTTCTGCAGCCTTATAGAAATCAAAACGTTCAATCATACCGATACAGTCATCACCACGGGGGTCATGGCGCCGGACGATCTGGCGGTATTCTTCCCAAATGGGGGTGGGTATGTCTTTGTCACATTCCTGTTTGTCCATGATCAGAACTGGAGCTTTTACAGAAGCGTCCAGAGGGAAAAAATGCAGAATCGCGTCTAAAAGTTCTGTAGCCCGTACTCCATCAGCTCTCACCAGCATACTGTGGCGGGCGCTGGAGGCGGAGGGATAAAACGCGTCTCCAATGACCAGAGTATCTCCATGACCCATTTCTGCAAGGACTTTTAAAAGATCAGGGGAAAGACAGTTTGGAATTCCTCTTAACATAATGTGTACCTCCGTAATCGTTATTTTAACTGCCGGTATCATTTGCAGGCAGCAGTTTGATGATAAAAGTGGTTATTTCTGTCTCTGACTACAAAATAGCACAGCCGTTAAAAAAAAGCAAAAACAAATTATGAAACAGAATGAAACGGAATGGAAAAACGGCTGATTTTCAACACAATATCCAACAAGATAGATAAAAGAATGTGAAAAGTGTACATTTTAGTATCATGACGTTATGATTTTTTTACAATAGTTTTTCCAAAATCTGATAGTAAATTTTACATTTCTTTTTTTATACTTATATTCATCCGATCCGGTGGGCTGAAATCTAAAAAAGGGTATATCTTTGTAATGTTTATTTTAACAGCCGGCATGGTTTGCAAGCGGCAGTCAAATGATAAAAGGCAAAAGAATTTATGAAACAGAATGAAACGGAATGAAAAAACGGCTGATTTTCGACACAATATCCAACAAGACAGATACAAGAATGTGAAAAGTGTACATTTACTTTGTGCAAAATGTGTGATTACATAGAAATATAAAGAAGAAATGTAACGAAATGACCAAAAATAGGCGGATGAAACAGAACCCGCAGAAAGGGAAGCGGATGGCCGTAAACGTAAGAGAAATTGCAAAAAAAGCCAATGTTTCTGCTGCAACTGTTTCAAGAGTGTTACATCAATCGGAGCAGGTAAAGCCGGAAACCAGAAAAAAAGTGGAAGAAGCGATGAGACAGCTTCAGGTAACAGCAGGGGAACTGGTACGCAGTGCCAGGATGGATACCAGAATTGTGGGAATTCTGGTGCCAGATCTGTCCAATTCTTTTTTTTCAGAGTGCATTTTGGGAATCGAAGAATATGCCAGGGAAGCGGGACTGACCACCATTATTTGCCATACGAAGGAGTCCGACCAGGAAGAAGTGAGGTATCTTCGGATGTTAAAGGAAATGCATGTATGCGGGATCATTATGACTCCCACATCCGATGATAATGACTATATGAACAATGAGTATTTAAATCTTTTGATCGACATGAAAATTCCGGTAGTTTTACTGGACAGGGATGTGAAATACTCTCAGCTGGACGGTGTATTTATTGATAATGAAAATGGGGCCTTTAATGCAGTGAAGCTTCTTTTAGAAAACGGGCATCGCAATATTGCCATGATTTCTGGCCCTTTAAATACGGTGCCGGGGCGTGGAAGAGAAGAAGGCTACCGCAATGCATTTGAATTTATGAATGTACCCTTAAGGGAGGAATTGATCTATGAGGGGCATTTTAGTATTCAGGGAGGCAGAGAGGCCACGGAAATGATATTAAGGGAACATCCGGAGGTAACGGCTATTTTTTCTTCTAACAACCATATGACGATCGGCTGTCTTTCCCGCCTTTTTGAGGAAGGGCTTAAAATACCGGAGGATATGGCGGTGATAGGATTCGATGACATTCCGATCCTGAATCAGCTTGGCTATGAAATTACGGTGGTAGGCAGGCCCACCAAAGAGATGGGACATCAGGCTGTTAAAATTCTGGCTAAAATGATGAACGGAAAACGCACTGATATGACGCGGAGAATCATTCTGATTCCCAAGCTAATTATCCGCGGTTCGGAACGGCTGTGCAGGCCGGCAGATTAAACAGGGAAAGGAGAATGACAGGTTATGAAAAAAGTGGCGGTGATTGGAAGCTTTATTGTGGATCTTATGGCCAGGACGCCTCATCTTCCAGAGCCGGGAGAAACGGTGATGGGAAGCTTTTTTAAGGCTGGACCGGGAGGTAAAGGAGGGAATCAGGCAGTGGCTGCCAAGCGGGCAGGAAGCAATCTGGTATACTCCACAAAGATTGGTAAGGACAGCTTTGCAGAGATTGCCAGGGCCTCCTTTGCGGAAAACGGGATTTCCATGGATTATGTGTTTGAGACGGAGAAGGCTGCCACAGGAGCGGCACTGATTTCTGTGGATGAAGTTACCTCCCAGAATGAAATTATCGTGATTTTAGGAGCCAGCGCCACTTATGAGGAGGAGGATCTGGAAAAGCTTAAGGAGGCACTTTCGGGCTGTGAATACCTGCTTCTTCAGATGGAGATCAATCGGGAGGCTACAGAAAGATTGATTTCCATGGCCTACGATATGGGGATTCGTGTGATTTTAAATCCGGCGCCGGTACAGCAGCTTTCAGAAGAGTTATATTCTAAGCTGTATCTGGTAACGCCTAATGAGGTGGAAGCCAGAATCCTTACAGAAATTGCCTGCGATGACATAGAAGGGTGCAGGCAGGCGGCCAGGGCATTTATGGAAAAAGGCGTGGAGCGGGTGATCATCACCATCGGCAAGCGGGGCGTGTATTATTATGACGGAGAGACCGAGGAAATCATTGGAAATTATAATGTGAAAGTGCTTGATACCACCGGAGCAGGAGATGCGTTTAACGGAGGACTTTTAGCAGGGCTCAGTCAGGGAATGGAGCTTCTTTCTGCAGCTCGATATGGAAACGTGGTATCGAATCTTGCGGTGACGAAGCTGGGAACGGCCCCTGCTATGCCAACAAAGCAAGAAATAGACGTTTTTATTGAAAAAGAACAGATCAAATTTTAAGGAGGGGAATAGAGCATGAGTTCAATCACATTGAAGAACATTCATAAGGCTTACGGAAAGGACGTGATCATTCCGGATCTTAATTTTACCATTGAAGACGGTTCCTTTACTGTATTGGTAGGACCTTCCGGCTGCGGAAAATCAACCACCTTACGGATGATCGCGGGACTGGAAAAACCCACATCAGGAGAAATTTTTATTGATGATGAAAACGTAGTGGATGTAGATCCGGGCAAGCGGGGCATCGCTATGGTATTCCAAAATTATGCATTATACCCCACCATGTCCGTGCGGGACAACATCGAATTTGGATTGAAGAATAAAAAAGTGCCGAAGGAAGAGAGAAATAAACTGATTGCCGATGTGAGCGAGGTTGTTGGCCTGACGCCGTATCTGAGCAGAAAGCCATCTGAACTGTCCGGCGGACAGAGACAGCGTGTGGCATTGGCCAGAGCCATGGTAAAAAATCCCAAGGTATTTTTGATGGACGAGCCTCTGTCCAACCTGGATGCCAAGCTGCGTCAGCAGATGCGTGTGGAGCTGATTGAACTGCACAAGCGTTTGGGAACTACATTCATTTATGTGACCCATGATCAGGTTGAGGCTATGAGTATGGGAGATAATATTATCCTTATGGATAAGGGCATTATTATGCAGCGCTCTACGCCTAAGGAAATGTATCACAATCCCCAGAATGTCTACACAGCCCAGTTTATTGGTACGCCGCCCATGAATATTGTGAGCAATATGGTGAAAGGGATCCAGGTGGGATTCAGGCCGGAAAAGACTTCCCTCATTGATCCGGGAGACGCTGTCCTTTCCATTCAGGGACGGATCATTACCAAGGAACAGCTGGGAGCTGAGATGAACTATTCGATTGAAACGGCCTTTGGAAAGGTGATGGTAAAGACGGAGGATGATATTGAAGGTCAAGAATGCCGTCTGTACATCCGGGAAAAGAATGTCTTTGCCTTTGGGGAGGACGGAAACCGCATTCCTGTGACAGAGGAGATTAAAAAGGCTTTGGAACAGGTGGAGAAAGGGGTGTAGAGTATGGAGGATAAAAAAGGTTCTGTAAAACAGAAGGGGAACTTTTGGAATCATGACCGCAAGGATGCCTTAAAAGGCTATCTTCTGATTTTTCCATCCATTCTGCTTCTGGGGATTTTTACGATTTACCCTATTTTTTACCTGCTGGACTCCAGCCTTCGGGATGGAAGCCTTTTAAGTAAAAAGAGGGAGTTTGTAGGCCTGGAAAACTTTATCACTCTGTTCAAAAGTGTGGATTTTCACACGACTCTGAAAAATACGTTTATTTATTCCGTTGGTCTGGTGGCAATCCTTATGGTGCTGGCTACTTTGCTTGCTGTATGGGTGAATGGAAAAGCTCAGAAGCGTTTAAATAGTGTGACATTAGCAGCAGTGTTTACCCCTCATATTATTTCTCTGGTTTCTGTATCTACGGTATTTTTATGGATCATGGATCCCCAGATTGGAGCAATCAATTATGTGTTGCGCACACTGGGCTTAAAGCCCTTCCCATTTTTAGCCAGCAGTAAAACTGCATTGGCATCTCTGGTAGGCATGATGGTGTGGAAAAGCCTGGGATATTATTCACTCTTAATTCTGGCGGCTCTGCAGGGAGTACCAAAGGACATTTATGAGGCTGCCGAGATTGATGATACACCCAAAATCCGTACATTCTTTCGGATTACCCTGCCTATGATCAGTCCTACTCTGTTTTTCACTACGATTGTGGCTACCATCAGTTCCTTTCAGGTGTTTGAGACGGTAAATCTGATGACTCAGGGAGGCCCGGTGAACTCCACCAACACGTTGGTATACCAGATCTATTCGGATGCTTTTAAGTACTTAAAGCTGGGACCGGCGACGGCAGAGGCAGTAGTGCTTTTGACTATGGTAGGAATTTTAACCTTCCTGTATTTCTTCTTCCTGGGCAAGAAGGTACATTATCAATAAAAAGGAGGCTGCGACGTGAAAAAGACAGTTATGAAAAAAAAGGGACGCATTCTGGGAGGAGCGTTGAATGCGGCATTAAAGCTTCTTTTAATCTTTCTGATCGCGTATCCTTTTATCTGGATGGTATTTACATCTTTTAAACCGTATAAGGAGACAACGATTTATCCGCCTACCCTGCTCCCTACCAACTGGACAACAGAAGGGTATGTAAAGGCGTTGGAAATGGTGGATGTGGCAACGTTTCTTAAGAATTCCCTGATTGTAAGCCTGACTGTTCTGGTACTTCAGTATCTGGTGATTGTACCGGCAGCTTATGCCTTTGCCAGATGTAAATTCCGTTTTAAGGGATTTTTCTTTGGTATCGTACTGCTTGGTTTTATGATTCCTCAGCAGGTTACCTTTATTCCTATTTATCTGATGTTCAGCAAGGCAGGGCTGCTCCAGAGCCTGATTCCCCAAATTCTTCCGTTTATCTCCAACGCGTTTGGAATCTTCCTGCTCCGGCAGTATTTTATGCAGATCCCGGAGGAGATTATTGAGGCGGCCAGACTGGATGATGCGGGAGAGTTAAAAATCATTTTGAGGATTATGATCCCCATGGCAAGGCCGGCTATTTTTACGATTGGACTTCTCAGCTTTATTTCCAGCTGGAATTCCTATTTCTGGCCGCTTATCATGACGACTAAGGATGCTTACCGCACACTGCCGATCGGTGTGGCTATGTTGAACAGCCAGGAGGGCGGAAGGCTCTGGAATGTCCTGATGGCTGGAAATATGTTTCTGGTGGTTCCGATCCTGATCGTTTATCTGTTTGCAAATAAACAGATTCGCAAGGCATTTGCTTATTCTGGAATTAAATAAAAACGGAGGCTGCACATGAAAAAGAAATTAGTTGTACTGTCGGTGGACTCGCTGTTTGACGAGGACATGGAATTTTTAAAAACTCTTCCTAATTTTAAGAAGATACTGGATCAAGGCTGTTACGCGGAAGGCGGGATGAGGAGTGTCTATCCTTCTTTCACATATCCCGCCCATGCATCCATTATCACGGGAACCTGGCCGGAGTTCCATGGAATTTACCATAACGAGAAGTTAGATGTGGGAAATCCTTCGCCGGATTGGTATTGGTACCATAAGGATCTAAAGGTGGATACCATTTTGGATGTGGCTCACCGGCAGGGGCTTACGACTGCGTGTGTGGGCTGGCCCTGTATGGGAACAGATTCCAATGTGGACTGGCTGGTGGCAGAGATTTGGCCTGAGAATGATAAAGTGGATCCCAGACCTATTTTAAAGACAGGATGCAGTGAAAACATGTTTGAGGCGGGGGGAGTTATGGAGCGCCATTGGCACAAGCTGAGAAAAACCACCCAGCCCTTTATGGATCAGATGATGGTAGGTGCATCCTGCGATATCATACGCCGTTATCAGCCGGATATACTGTTTATTCATCTGGCCCATCTGGATCATACCCGACATGCCAATGGGATTCATGGGCCGGCTGTGAACCAGGCGATCATTGCCAATGATGACTGGCTTGGCCGCCTGATGGAGGCTGCTATGGATGCAGGGGTTTATGAAGATACAAATTTTGCAGTGATCAGCGATCATGGCCATTTGCCAGTGAAGCAGATGTTCAATCCCAATGTTCTTTTAGCAGAAGAAGGCTTCATCCGGTTGGATGAAAATGGAAGGATTGCCAGCTGGGATGCTTATTGTAATTCAACCTCGCTGTCCTGTCAGGTGGTGTTAAAAGATCCGGCAGACAAAGAGGTGAGGGATAAGCTGGAAGCGCTGCTGTACCAGATGAGGAAGAATCCTGCCTATGGTGTGGAATGTGTATATAATAAGGAAGAGGTGGAGAAAGAGCAGCATCTTACCGGAGATTTTGAGTATGTGCTGGAAGGAATGGCAGGGACAAGCTTTGGAGCTGCCTGCACCGGGGAAGTTTTAGTGAAGCCGGATAATTCCGATTATAAATTCTCGGTAGCGTCTCACGGCCATCTGCCCCACAAGGGCCCACAGCCTGTATTTATGATAGCCGGACCGGACGTGAAGAAAGGGGCAGTGATCCCCAGACAGCGGATCATCGACGAGGCACCTACGTTTGCAAAGATTTTCGGGTTCGATCTGCCAGATGCAAAAGGTACGGTTTTAAAAGAAATTTTAAAATAAATTCCTACAAGGAGGAGAAAGGAAGGTACGTTTTATGAAAAGAAGAGGAGCTTTGGTAATGAGCGCATTGCTGATGACCTCGCTGCTGTCCGGATGCGGAGGCGGCCAGTCGGACGCTGAAAAGACTCAGGAGGCGGCGCAGACGCAAGCTCAGGGAGAAAACCAGTCTCAGGCAGAGGCTGGGGAGACAGCTGCTGTGAATCCCGATGCTACGGAAGTTCTGTTCTGGATCAGTTTAAGCGGCGGTATGGGTGAGACGATTGAAGAGATTGTAAATAATTATAATGCCAGCCAGGACAAGGTTCATGTGACGGTAGAATTCCAGGGAAACTATTATGATATGGCAGCCAAGCTGCAGACAGCAGTTACTTCCGGCGAGATGCCTCATGTAGCACAGCTGGAAATGGGCCGTACAAAAATGTTTGCAGATTATGGCGTTCTTCAGGATATGACAGAACTGGCTCAGGAGACAGGGCTGGATACCAGTATGTTTTTTAAAGGCCTTATGAGCAGCTGTGACTGGGGAGAGGGATTATATGCGCTTCCCTTTAACCGCAGCACTCCTATGTTCTACTACAATAAAGATATGTTTGAAGAAGTGGGATTGGATCCGGAAGCTCCGCCTCAGACCTGGGATGAACTGAAAGAATATGCTGCAAAGCTTTCTATTCCCGACGAGCGATGGGGATTTGAGATGCCCATTGACGCCTGGTTCTACGAAGCATTTATTATGCAGTCGGATGGACGGATTTTGAATGAGGATGAGACAGACATAGGCTTTAACAACGAGACGGGAACAGAACCTCTGGCTATGTGGAAGAGCATGATCAGTGAAGGCATCATGAAGGCGCCTCCAGGAAAAGAGTACAATTCCTATGAAGCAGCCCGCTCAGATTTCTCCGCGGGTATCACTGGCATGATTGTGACATCTTCCGGTGATCTGGGTACTCTGAACAGCTCCTGTGATTTTGAAGTAGGGACTGCATTCCTTCCTAAAAATACCCGGTTTGGTGTTCCTACCGGAGGAGCGAATGTGGTAATGATGGCTGGTTTGGAAGAAGATTCGGCAGCTACCATGGATTTCCTGAAATACTTAACCAGCCCTGAGGTTGCAGCATATTGGGCTACAAAGACTGGTTATGTACCTTCCAGCCAGGCTGCAGCAGATACAGATGTATATCAGGAGTATATCAGTGCTAATGGCAATGCCAAGACTGCCCTGGAGCAGATGCAGTACACGGATATTCCAAGACCCATCAATGAGGATTATCCACAGATCCACTCTGAGATCATGATGACAGAGATTCAGCGCTGCATTGAGGAGCCTTCTTATACACCGGAGCAGGCTGTAACAGCAATCTCCGAGCAGACGAAAGCTCTTTTAGCTAAATAAACAAAGCAAGTATCATAACGTATGGAAGCACAGGAATCAAACCTGTGCTTCCTGCATCAAAGGGAAAATGCATAAACATGGAGGAAAAAATGGAATTGAACAAGTATATTGACCATACATATTTAAAGCCTTTTGCAATGGAATCGGATATTATCAGAATCTGTGACGAAGCAAAGAAATATCATTTCGCGTCGGTGTGCGTGAACCCCTGTAATGTTCCGCTGGTAGCAAAGGAGCTGGCAGGAAGCGATGTGGCTGTCTGCAGCGTAGTAGGCTTCCCTTTTGGTACTCATACTACTAAGACGAAGCTGTTTGAGACCAGAGAAGCTCTGGACAATGGAGCAGATGAAATCGATATGGTAATCAATGTAGGACGTCTGATCCAGGGAGATGAGGCGTACGTGGAACAGGAGGTAGCCGCTTTGGTACAGCTGTGCCATGAGAGAGGAAAAATTCTCAAGGTTATTATTGAAACCTGCTATCTCAATGAGGAGCAGATTAAAGCCATGTGCCGCATTGTGGAAAGTACCCATGCGGATTTTATTAAAACATCCACAGGCTATGGTTCCAGAGGTGCAAATTTTGAAGATATTGAGCTGTTTAAGAAATACTTGAAGATACCGGCAAAGATGAAGGCCTCCGGCGGTATCCGTACTACGGAAGATGCGAAACGATACGTGGAATCAGGGTGCAGCCGTCTTGGAACGAGCAACGGTGTGTCCATTATGGAAGGAACGAAAGCACAGGAAGCATATTAAAGAATCCGGGGGATTATTTGTGTTGAGATAGCGGTTTTGAAGCTGCGGGAAAGGGAGAAGGAGGAGAAGATTGAGATGGTGAGGGATATGATCGCCATGCTTTCCGATGTGAATCTGTTTTCAACGGTCATGCGCCTTGGGCTGGCTCTTCTTCTGGGGGGAGTTTTAGGCATTGAACGCGGGAGAAGGAGACGTCCTGCCGGTCTGCGCACATACATGATCGTGTGTATGGCCAGTGCATTGGTGATGCTTACCGGCCAGTTTCTGTTTGAAACATTTCATACAGGAGATCCTTCCCGACTGGGAGCCCAGGTCATAAGCGGCATCGGTTTTCTCGGCGCTGGAACCATCATTATCACTTCCAAACAGGTGAAGGGACTTACAACGGCTGCCGGTCTGTGGGCTTCTGCCTGTCTGGGGCTGGCAGTGGGAGCCGGTTTTTATGCCGGAGCTATCACATGCGGAATTTTTTTGCTTTTAGTATTTTCGTGTATGTCAAAGCTGGATACCCGTCTTCGCAAAAATGCAAAGCAAATCAGTTTTTTTGCAGAATTTAAGTCCATGAAAGCTCTGGGAGAATTTATCCATATGATGAGGGATAAAAATTACAAGATTTATGATGTAGAGATCAATCGGAGCAAGGATACAGTGGGAGATCTGGTGGGAGCTGTATTCTGGGTGGATTTAAATGCTCCTGCCGATCATGTTCAGGTCATTGCAGATTTTTCCAGTTTTCAGGAGGTCAGGTATGTTGAAGAACTGGAGGTATTGTAGAGCCGGGCTTTAAGCTGTTGTTTTTCTAAAAAGGAGATGAAACGTTTCATATGTATGGCGTTCATCTCCTTTTTTGATACAGCGGATAAGCGGCCTAACAAAATATGAAATAAAAATGGCGGAGTGCTTATCGTAACACTCCGTCGAAAGTCTCGCCGGGTTGCGCATGAAAAATCAGAGGCGTGGTGGGTTCTGTTGCTATCATTATACAACGTTTATTGCGGCTGTCAAGATTCATTTTCTTTTTGAGTTTCCGCAAACTGTAACTGTAATTAATTGTAACTTAATTGTTTCAAACATTCTGTTAAAATCTTTCTAATATGAGGAATTCAATGAAACAGGGGCATTGCAAAACGGAAAGCTTCCATAGGAACTTCGTTTTACAATGCCCTTCTCTTTGTTTTATAAAATATTTAGTTACTATTCTTCTCTGCCTTCATCTCAGCCATCTTCATTGCACGAACCTTCAATGGCAGGCCGAACAGGGTGATAAATCCGTCTGCATCATGGTGGTCATAGAGGTCGCCGGTGGTGAAGGAAGCCAGGGACTCGCTGTATAAGGAGTAAGGAGAGGTGGTTCCGGCCTTGATGATGTTGCCCTTGTAGAGCTTGAACTTAACCTCGCCGGTTACATATTCCTGAGTGGACTCTACGAATGCCTGAACAGCCTCGCGCAGAGGAGTAAACCATTTTCCTTCATATACGATCTGAGCCATACGGTTGCTCATGTCCTTCTTTACATCCATAGTAGCGCGGTCCAGAACCAGCTCCTCTAACTGCTTGTGAGCCTCCATCAGGATGGTTCCACCGGGAGTCTCATAAACGCCTCTGGACTTCATTCCTACTACACGGTTTTCTACAATATCTACAATACCGATACCATGCTTTCCGCCCAGCTCATTTAACTTGCGGATCACATCGGAAACCTTCATCTGTACGCCGTTTACGCTGGTGGGAACGCCCTTTTCAAAGGTCATGGTTACATATTCGCCTTGATCGGGAGCTTCCTCAGGAGTAACGCCAAGTACCAGCATATTTGCAAAGTTTGGCTCTAAGGAAGGATCTTCAAGCTCCAGTCCCTCATGACTGATGTGCCAGATATTGCAGTCGCGGCTGTAGCTGTGGCTGTGATCGAAGGGAAGATCGATGCCGTGCTGCTTGCAGTATTCAATCTCATCCTCACGGGACTGCATTTTCCATACATCGGTCATACGCCAGGGAGCGATGATCTTGATGTCGGGAGCCAGAGCCTTGATGGATAATTCAAAACGGATCTGGTCATTTCCCTTGCCGGTAGCACCGTGGCAGATGGCAACTGCACCTTCCTTGCGGGCGATGTCAACCAGGCGTTTTGCGATGGCAGGACGGGCCATAGAGGTACCTAACAGGTATTTATTCTCATAAACAGCATCTGCCTTTACGCAGGGCATAATGTAGTTATCACAGAAATCATCTACCAGGTCTTCAATATATAATTTGGAAGCGCCGGAAAGCTTTGCTCTCTCTTCCAGACCTTCCAACTCTTTGCCCTGTCCGCAGTCGATGCAGCAGCAGATTACGTCATATCCAAAATTTTCCTTTAACCACGGAATAACAGCAGTGGTGTCCAGACCGCCGGAATAAGCTAAAACAACTTTTTCTTTCATCGTTATATCCTCCAAAAATCATATTCAACAATCTTTCATAAATATACACCACAATTCGGGAAAATGCAAGTATAAAATAAAAAAATAAAAAAATGTTGCATATTATGCATCTTGGATGTATAATTATGAAATCAAAACTCCAGAGGAAGAGATTCAGGGAAAAAGAACGGCTCATTTTCCCTCAAAAAATCTCAATTAGCGGGATGTTTAAATATGAATGGTTTCTTATATAAAGGAGAGTATGAATGATGATTAAGGCAGGAATTATCGGATCCACAGGATATGCAGGAGGAGAGCTGGCAAGGCTTTTGCTTCAGAGAGAAGATGTGGAGATCAAATGGTACGGTTCCAGAAGCTACATTGACCAGAAATATGCATCTGTTTATCAGAATATGTTTAAACTGGTGGATGCAGAGTGTATGGATGACAATATGAAGGAACTGGCAGAGCAGGTGGATGTGGTATTTACCGCTACTCCCCAGGGCTTATGCTCCACTCTGGTAAATGAGGATGTTCTTTCCAAAGTAAAGATCATTGACCTCAGCGCAGATTTCCGTATTAAGGATGTGGAAATTTATAAACAGTGGTATAAGCTGGAGCATGGTTCACCGGAATATATTAAGGAAGCTGTTTACGGACTGCCGGAGATTAACCGGGACAAGATTAAGGATGCAAGGCTGATTGCCAATCCGGGCTGCTTTCCTACCTGTTCCTTTTTATCCACATATCCTTTAGTGAAAGAAGGAATCATTGATCCCAATACACTGATCATTGACGCCAAGTCCGGCACCTCAGGGGCAGGAAGAGGCGCAAAGGTAGACAGCCTGTACTGTGAGGTAAATGAAAATATCAAGGCATACGGGGTAGGCGTCCACCGCCATACGCCTGAGATTGAGGAGCAGCTGTCCTATGCGGCAGGAAAACCCGTTACTATCAGTTTCACCCCGCACCTGGTTCCCATGAACCGGGGCATTCTGGTAACAGCCTACGCATCTCTTGCAAAAGATGTAACGGAAGAAGAGATCAGAGCCGCCTATGAGAAATATTATAAGAATGAATATTTTGTCCGCCTCTTAGAACCGGGAGTGGTTCCCCAGACAAGATGGGTTGAGGGAAGCAATTTTGCAGACGTAAACTTCAAGCTTGATCCCAGAACTAAGAGGGTCGTGATGATGGGAGCCATTGACAATATGGTAAAGGGCGCAGCCGGACAGGCAGTCCAGAATATGAACCTGATGTTTGGCCTTCCGGAAAACACAGGCTTAAAGCAGGTGCCGTTATTCCCGTGATACAGGGGCTGAAAGCCGTTTGACACATCATTTTTCAAAAGAGACAGGAGGGAGCAGTACCAATGTCAGGAACAATGGAGATTCTGATCCGTGAAATGACCATAGAGGATTATGAAGCGGTATATCATCTGTGGACAGAGATCCGGGGCTTTGGAATCCGGAGTATAGATGATTCAAAAGAGGGAGTGGAGCGATTTCTGAAACGCAATCCCACCACCAGCGTAGTGGCAGTTCAGAATGGACGGATTGTGGGAAATATTCTCTGCGGCCATGACGGGCGCACGGGCTGCTTCTATCATGTCTGTGTAGATCCGGATTACCGCAAGCACGGGATTGGTTACCGGATGGTAAGAGCCGCCATTCACGCCCTGCAGAAAGAGGGTGTCAGCAAGATCAGCCTCATTGCCTTTAAGAGCAATGAGATTGGAAATGCCTTCTGGCAGGGCATTGGCTGGACGGAACGGGAAGATATCAACAGCTATGAATTTATATTGAATGAGGAAAATATCACACGGTTTGTAAAATAGGAGGAAATGTATTATGTATGAAGTGATTCAGGGCGGCGTTACAGCCGCAAAGGGATTTATGGCAGCATTTACGGCAGCAGGAATTAAATATAAGAACCGTCCCGATATGGCTATGATCTACAGCCAGGTTCCCTGTGAGTCCGCAGGAACCTTTACCACCAATCTTGTAAAGGCGGCTCCTGTCAAATGGGATAAGGCCCAGGTGACAAGCGGCGCGAAAGCCCAGGCAGTGATCGTAAATGCAGGAATCGCCAATGCCTGTACGGGAAAAGAGGGAATGGACTACTGCGCTCAGACTGCCAAGGCTGCAGCAGAAGCATTAAATATTAAGGAAGACAGCGTCCTTGTGGCCTCCACCGGAGTGATCGGAATGCAGCTCCCCATGGAACGCATTGAAGCAGGGATCCGGGCCATGGCCCCTGAATTGGGGGATAGCTTAGAGAGCGGAACTGAGGCTTCAAAGGCTATTATGACAACGGATACGAAGAATAAGGAAGTGGCTGTCAAAGTAGTTCTTGGGGGCGTACCTGTTACCATCGGCGGCATGTGTAAGGGATCCGGCATGATCCACCCCAATATGTGCACCATGTTAAGCTTTGTCACAACAGACGCAGCCATTTCCAAGGAACTTCTGCAGGAGGCATTAAGCGAGGATATCAAGGATACCTACAACATGATTTCCGTAGACGGGGACACTTCTACCAATGATACGGTGCTTCTTCTGGCAAACGGCCTTGCAGGAAATCCTGAGATCACAGAGAAAAATGAGGATTACAAAGCCTTCTGCGAGGCATTAAATTATATCAATGAAACACTTGCAAAGAAGATGGCAGGAGACGGAGAAGGCTGTACGGCTCTTTTTGAGGTAAAGATCAAGGGAGCGCAGACAAAGGAGCAGGCAAAGATTCTGGCAAAATCCGTGATCACTTCCAGCCTTACAAAGGCGGCGATTTTCGGTCATGACGCCAACTGGGGCCGCATCCTCTGCGCCATGGGCTATTCCGGCGCAGAGTTTGATCCGGAGCAGGTGGATCTGTATTTTGAGAGCGCCGCAGGCAGCATGCAGATCATAAAGGATGGCGTGGCTGTAGACTACAGTGAGGAGCAGGCTACAAAGATCCTTTCCGAGCCGGAGGTTACAGCCATTGCGGATATTAAGATGGGAACCGAGGAGGCGGCATCCTGGGGCTGTGACCTGACCTTTGATTATGTAAAGATCAACGCAGACTACCGGTCATAAAATGGCGGCAGAAAACAGGGAATACAGAATATGAATTCAGGGAGGAAATGAGAAATGAATCTGGAACCAATGCAGAAGGCGGCTGTTTTAATTGAGGCCCTTCCATATATTCAGCGTTTTAACCGCAAAATTGTAGTGGTAAAATACGGCGGCAGCGCCATGGTAGATGAAGAGTTAAAGAAAAAGGTCATTCAGGACGTAGTTCTTTTAAAACTGGTAGGCTTTAAGCCCATAATTGTCCACGGCGGAGGAAAGGAAATCAGCCGCTGGGTCGGAAAGGTAGGCATGGAACCCTATTTTATCAACGGCCTGCGCGTTACCGACGAGCCTACCATGGAGATTGCGGAAATGGTATTAAATAAGGTAAATAAGAGCCTGGTACAGCTGGTAAATGAGCTTGGCATCAAGGCAGTGGGAATCAGCGGAAAAGACGGCATGATGTTAAAATGCCATAAAAAGCTTTCCGGCGGTCAGGATATCGGCTATGTGGGAGAAATCGATTCCGTAGATCCGGAAATTATCCATGACCTTTTGGAAAAGGATTTCCTGCCAATTATCTGCCCCATTGGCTATGATGAGCACTTCCAGAGCTACAATATCAATGCAGATGATGCAGCCTGCGCCATCGCAAGGGCGGTTCAGGCGGAAAAGCTGGCCTTTCTTACAGATGTAGAAGGCGTATATAAAGATTTTGAAGATAAGGATTCCCTGATTTCTGAAATGGAAGTGGATGAGGCACAGGCCTTTGTAGACAGCGGAAGCCTGGGAGGCGGTATGCTTCCAAAGCTTCAAAACTGCATTGACGCCATTAAAAACGGCGTTTCCAGAGTTCATATTCTGGATGGACGGATTCCACACTGCCTGCTGCTTGAAATCTTTACAGATAAGGGTATCGGAACTGCCATCTATAATTCAAAAGAGGATGAGAGGTATTACCATGGCTGATGAAAAAATGATCAATCGGGCTGAACAGGTTCTGTATAAAACATACAATCGCTTCCCGGTGGTGTTTGACCACGGAAAAGGAGTAACTCTCTGGGACAGCGAGGGGCAGGAATATCTGGACTTCGGCGCAGGAATTGCGGTTATGGGTCTGGGATACGCAGATGAGGAATACACCCAGGCGGTAAAGGCCCAGCTGGATAAATTGACCCATATTTCCAACCTGTTTTACAATGAACCTTCAATCACAGCAGGAGAGAAGCTGTTAAAAGTCTCCGGCATGGACAAGGTGTTTTTTACCAACAGCGGCACCGAGGCGGTTGAAGGAGCGTTAAAGATCGCAAAGAGATATCATTATAATAAGCTTCATGAAACAATGGGGGACGGCTTTGACGGCTGCGAGGAAAAGGAAATCGACATGACAGGAGAGATCATTGCCATGAACCATTCCTTTCACGGCCGCAGCCTGGGCGCTTTGTCCGTAACGGGAAATGCCCACTATCAGGCGCCCTTTGCTCCGCTGATCCCGGGAATCCGTTTTGCGGATTTTAACGATCTGGACAGTGTGAAATCACAGATTACAGACAAGACCTGCGCCATTATCATGGAAACCATCCAGGGAGAGGGAGGAATTTACCCGGCAGAGGAAGCCTTTTTAAAGGGCGTCCGGGCGCTGTGCGATGAGCACGATATCCTGCTGATCCTGGATGAGATCCAGTGCGGAATGGGACGCACCGGAGAGATGTTCGCCTGGCAGCATTACGGCGTAAAGCCGGATGTGATGACCGTGGCAAAGGCCCTTGGAAACGGCGTTCCCATCGGAGCCTTCCTGGCCTGCGGAAAGGCAGCCACAGCTATGGTTCCGGGAGACCACGGCACCACCTACGGCGGAAATCCCCTGGTGACAGCGGCAGCGGGAGCAGTTCTTGATATTTTTGAAAAGAGACAGATCACAGACCATGTCAAAGAGGTGGGAGCTTACCTTTATGAAAAACTGGAGGAGCTTACCAAAAAATACGATATCATCTGCGGCCACAGAGGTCGGGGATTGATCCAGGGGCTGGAGTTTACCGTTCCTGCAGGCCCTATTGTATCAAAAGCTCTTTTAGAGGAGAAGCTGGTTTTGATCAGTGCAGGCAGCCATATTATCCGGTTTGTGCCGCCGCTTATTATTCAGAAGTTGGATGTGGATGAAATGGCGGCGCGGATGGAACGGGTGCTGAAAAATTTATAAGGTGTGTAAAAGATTCGTATATAAGCGAAAAGACAGAGTTGTATAAAAATAGGGGGATAAATCAATCATCAATGCCAGATGATTGATTTATCCCCCTGATTGCTAAAGATTGAAAATATCCGCATGTGTTCCTGTGTCCACCAGAGTGAGGGTCAGGATGTCATTTTCGATAAGATAAACTAAAAGCCAATCTGGTTTAATATGACATTCACGGAAGCCTTTTAACTAGCCGCTTAATTCGTGATCATGATATTTTGGTTCCAGTTGTTTACCCTGACGAAGTGTGTCAACAACATAATCCAAAAAGGCAAGATCCAGTCCCCTTTTTTTCATGAGTTTGTAGCTTTTTTTGTAAGCGGTTGTGAATTTTACTGTGTACATTTATTCTTCAAGTGTCCTTCGCAGTTCATACATACTATTATATCCCTTGACGTCAGGATCACGGGAGATGCGTTTGGCTTCATCCATGGCATCAAGTGTGCGCTGATTGTAATGGGGCATTTCAATATTAAATGGAAGTCCGCCTCTAAGCACACATTGATGAAGAAACAAATTTACTGCACCAGACATATCGAGTCCAAGGGTATTAAACAAATCAGTGGCCTGTTTTTTGATGTCTGCATCAATTCTGATCTGGGTAGGTGCTGTTGCCATATAATCACCGCCTTTCAGGTATATTATACGTAATTTGGTTTACAATGTCAATCAAATAGATGGTAAAATCACTTTTTCCTTGATTTTTTAGCATTTTTAAGGCTCTTTTTTGAGGCTTTTTTAGCCTTGGAGCCTTTTTTTGTTTTTACCGGTTTGTCGGAGCGGCCAACGGACAGAAAATCAGAATCCTGAAGCTCTGGAGTGGTATCTGTGATCGGAGGTACAGTGTCCGGGGCGGGAGATTGAGGGCTGGAAGCTGGCGGATCAGACGGTATCTGTTCATCTGCCCTATATTCCACGATATCCTCAATACGGCAGTCTAAAAGGCGGCAGAGTGTTTCAAGTGTGTGAGTAGAAACGTGCATATTTTTTTTCAGGCGTCCGATCTGTCCGGCGCTGAAGCCATGAAATTTGATTAGTTTATACTGGGTCATACCGCGGTTTGTCATGGTATCCCATAAACGGTCATATCGAATCATTGACCATTCCTCCTAAATAATATATTATCAGTAAACGGATTATATCATAAGATGGATATGGATACAAGAGGGACTGAAAAAATAACGAATGACAAACCTACAGCACAATGATATAATTTACTGAGCATCGTATAGTATGAGGAGATTGTATGCTGGCTTACAGGATAGCGGCAGTCTGCGGAGCTGCCCTGGGGGCTGCTCTGGCAGCCCGTTCAAAATATGAGAGAAAATCGCTGTCTGTGGAGGAAACAGAGGTGTTTTCGGATCGTCTTACCAGAGACTGGATCTTTGTATTTCTTTCCGATCTCCATGAAAATGAATTTGGGCCGGAAAATGAACAGCTGATAGCAGCCATTGACCGCATAAAGCCGGATGGGATTTTAATTGGAGGCGATCTGATCGTCACGAAAAAGGGACAGGCAAGAACAAGAGTATCGGAGACCCTTCTGGCCGCGCTGGCTTCCCGTTATCCCATATACTGCGGAAACGGCAATCACGAAAGCCGCATGAGATGGCGGAAGGAAGAATACAAAGATGGCTATGAACAATACAGAGCATATCTTAAGAAGCTGGGAATCTGTCTTTTAGAAGATCAGTCTGTACTGGTCGGAGACGAGATACGGGTTTCCGGGCTGGAACTGGATCCCTGTTTTTATAAAAAGGCATATTCCAAAAAACTGGCATTGATGGATCAAGCTTATATAGAGAAAAAGCTGGGGCCTGCCAGCAGGGATCATTTTCAGATCCTTCTGGCCCATTCGCCGCTCTTTTTTGAGGCATACAGGAAGTGGGGAGCCGATTTGACGCTGTCCGGCCATTTTCATGGAGGCACCATACGGCTTCCGGTTTTGGGAGGCGTGATGACGCCCCAGTATCAGTTTTTTCTGCCGGAATGTGCCGGAACCCATGAAAAGGGCGGGAAATATATGGCGGTGAGCAGAGGCCTTGGAACTCATTCCATCAATATCCGGTTAAATAACCGGCCTCAGCTTTTAGTCGTCCGGTTAAAGAGGAAAATAACGTAATTATGGAAACAATTACCTATAAACTGGAGCATTTTGAAGGCCCTCTGGATCTTCTGCTCCATCTGATCGAAAAGAACAAGATTGATATCTATGATATTCCCATTGTGGAAATTACGGCTCAATATCTGGCCTATGTGCGCCGGATGGAACGGGAAGACTTAAATATAGTCAGCGACTTTCTTGTCATGGCTGCAACCCTTCTGGATATCAAGGCCAGGATGCTTCTTCCGAAGGAAGTAAATGAGGAAGGGGAGGAAATAGACCCCAGGGCAGAGCTTGTGAGCCGTCTGCTGGAATACAAGCGTTATAAACTTTTGGCAGAAGAACTGGCAGAGCGGGAGGAGGGAGCGCTGATGCATTTTTATAAGGCGTCTACCCTTCCGCCTGAGGTTGCAAAATACCAGCCGCCGGTAGATCTGGATGAGCTTTTGGATGGAATGACGCTTGCAAAGCTGAAACGGATTTTTGAGCAGGTGATGAAACGCCAGGAAAATAAGGTGGATCCTATCCGCAGTAAATTTGGAACGATCCGGAGAGAGCCGGTAAGTCTTGAAACAAAGATAGGTTCTGTACTGGCTTATGCGAGAAAAAAACGGCGTTTCAGTTTTCGCCAGCTTTTAGAGCGCCAGTCCGATAAGCTGGAGATCGTAGTAACCTTTCTGGCAGTGCTGGAGCTGATGAAAATTGGAAAGATCCATCTGACCCAGGAGGAAACCTTTGGAGATATGGATATTGAAGCTCTGGAACCGGAGGGCATGGATGAAGAGCCGGATCTTGCAGAACTGAGTGATTTTGAGGAATAGGAAATGGAAAACAGCAGTATCAATGTAAATTTTGAGCCTGTGGAAAATGAAAAGGATCAGGAGGCCGTTATTGAGGCAGTGCTTTTTACCATAGGCGGGGCCGTGGAGCTGCGCCAGCTGGCAGCGGCCATTGGACAGGATAAGGAAACGGCCAAAAGGGCGGTAGAGCGGCTGGCAAAGCGTTACCGGGAAGAAACAAGGGGAATGGAGATTAAACAGTTAGAGGACAGCTATCAGATGTGTACCCGCTCTGAATATTATGAAAACCTCATCCGCGTGGCGGCAGCGCCTAAAAAGCAGGTGTTGTCCGATGTGGTTCTGGAAACACTGTCTATTATTGCTTACCGGCAGCCGGTGACAAAGATGGAGATTGAGAAGATCCGCGGGGTAAAGTCGGATCATGCGGTAAACCGTCTGGTGGAGTATGATCTGGTCTATGAGGCGGGCCGTCTGGATGCACCGGGCCGTCCCGCCCTGTTTGCCACTACAGAGGAATTTATGCGCCGGTTCGGTGTGGATTCTCTGGGAGAGCTTCCGGATGTGGATCCGGAACAGGAGGCTCTCATCCGGGCAGAGGTAGAGGAGGAGCTGCAGCTGAGCGTGGAGGAGCTTCAGAAAGATATGGAGGAATAGCCGGAGAAAAGAATCAGGTGCCGGAAACTGATGCCGCAGTCCGTCACCTCAGGGGACAAATGGGAATATGCTAGGGTAACCCGTTTGAAGAGGAGCGGTTTTGTGTTTCAGAGTTTTATTCTGGTGCTGGCGCTGTGTGCCGACACCTTTGGGGCAGGTCTTGCCTATGGGACAAATCGAATACGGGTCGGTTTTGGAAAGGTGCTGTTTTTAAATGGAATCTGCAGCGTCTGTCTGGGACTGGCTATGACAGCAGGCTTTTTTGCCGCAGAGAGGCTTTCGGGGATCAATCTTCGCACTCTCTGCGGAGGAAGCCTTATTTTTATGGGATTGTTTCGTCTCACGGACTTTTCTCTGCGAAGATGGATCCGGATGCATTGGGAGAATGGACGCAGTTTCTGCTTTTCTCGTTCCGGTATTCATGTGCTTATACGGATCTGGAGTGATCCCATGGAAGCAGATGCAGATGGCTCTCACAGTCTGGAATGGAAGGAAACATTTATTTTAAGCCTTGCAATGTCCTTAGACAGTCTGGCTGCCGGAGCTGCAGCAGCCCTTTCAGAGGGAAGAATTGCTCTTACAGTGCTTTTGTCTCTTTTGGTGGGAACTGCGGTCACAGAAGCCGGGCTTATGGCCGGCCGCTTTGCCGCTGAGAAAGGGCAGAGAGACCTGGGATGGCTCAGCGGTCTGCTTTTGATAGCGGTGGGGATTGGGAAGCTGTAGGGGGGCGGAAGCTCTTGGTAAAAATGTACACATAAAAAAACTTGCAACCCCTTTGATTGTATGATACATTACTCTGGTAAAGTGAAGAAGTGTATTTACAATGCAAAGGGAGGACAGGAAGATGCTGCAATTTTTGAATACTGCGTTAAAGGCCATTGATGATCTTGTATGGGGAGTTCCGCTGATTGTGCTGATTTTGGCAACAGGGATTTATCTGACGGTACGTCTGAAGGGGATGCAGATCCGAAAACTTCCCGCTGCTCTGCGCTACATGGTTCAGAATGAAGAAGAGGGAAGCGGAGAGGTTACCAGCTTTGGAGCTCTTTGTACTGCCATGTCAGCAACGATCGGAACGGGAAATATTGTAGGTGTAGCGACCGCCATTGTGGCTGGTGGACCGGGCGCTTTATTCTGGATGTGGATTGCCGCTTTATTTGGAATGGCAACCAAATATGCAGAGGGTGTTCTGGCAATCTGCTATCGAAGTGTAGACAAAGAAACCGGTCATGTTTTGGGAGGTCCCTTTTACTATATCGAAAACGGAATGGGAAAGAAATGGAGATGGCTGGGAAAAATATTTGCTTTTTTTGGCGCCGGTGTCGGTCTTCTGGGAATCGGAACCTTTACTCAGGTTAATGGCATTACTTCTGCAGTAGGAGATTTTTTTGATAGTCAGAAAGCCTGTACAGTGGCGCTGTTTGGAAGAGAGTATACGGTGGCCGTGCTGATCGCCGGACTGATTTTGACAATTTGTGTTGCACTGGTGGTTTTGGGTGGATTGGAGCGTATTGCTACTGTTTCCCAGATTATCGTGCCGTTTATGGCTGTCTTTTATGTGGCTGCATGCATTACGATTTTATGTGTAAATGCACAAAGGGTTCCTATGGCATTTAAGATGATACTGGAAAGCGCCTTTGGGCTTCGGCCGGCAGCAGGAGGCGCTTTGGGAAGCATTCTTCTTGCAATGCAGAAGGGAATCGCAAGAGGCATTTTTTCAAATGAGGCAGGATTGGGAAGCGCTCCCATTGCTGCTGCAGCAGCCCGTACCAGAGAACCGGTTCGTCAGGGACTGGTTTCGATGACGGGAACCTTTATAGATACGATTATAATCTGTACCATGACAGGTCTTTCAATTGTGCTGACCGGAGCCTATGAGACAGGTCTGGAGGGGGTTGCAGTAACCACTTATGCCTTTAATCACGGGCTTCCTCTGCCCGCCTGGGCCAGTTCCTTTCTTCTGATGGCGTGCCTGATTTTCTTTGCATTTACAACTATTATAGGATGGAATTATTATGGGGAACGCTGTCTGGAGTATTTGTCAGGAGGAAGCAGACGTGCAGTAATGACGTATCGTTTCTTATATATCCTTGCTATTTTTATCGGGCCGTTTATGACGGTTGAGGCGGTCTGGACGATTGCCGATATCTTTAATGCGCTGATGGCAATTCCCAATCTGATTGCGGTACTTGCCCTCAGCGGAGTTGTTGCAGCAGAAACGGGAGATTACTGGAAACGAATGAAAAAATAAGATAGAAGTCTGATTTTAATACGCCTATTGACGGAGCCTTGTATCCATGGTAAGATAGCATCACCAATTAAGACACAATACATAGTGTGCTGACAAAAAAGATAAAACACAATATATAGTATATAATGTAATCGTTCTATTGAGAGGTGACGTATGGATCTAACCAGAGTAAAGGTAGTAAAAAAAGACGGAACAAAAGAGGATTTTAACGTTCAGAAGGTGATTTCCGCCATCAGCAAGTCCGCTGAGAGGGCCATGATCACATTTTCAAAGGCAGAACTGAATTTTATCTGCGAATTTGTAGAAGAGAAGGTTCAGGAGCTGGATCAGGAGCTGATCCCAATTCCCCAGATGCACAATATTGTAGAAGGCGCTCTTGAAAAGGTAAATCCTCTGGTGGCAAAGAGCTATCGGGATTACAGAAACTATAAGCAGGATTTTGTCCGGATGCTGGATGATGTGTATAAGAAGAGCCAGTCTATTATGTACATCGGTGATAAGGAGAACAGCAATACGGACAGCGCCCTGGTATCTACGAAGCGCAGCCTGATTTTTAATGAATTAAATAAATCCCTGTATCAGAAGTTTTTTATGACCGTGGAGGAGCTTCAGGCCTGCCGAGAGGGGTATATTTACATCCATGATATGTCTGCCAGACGCGACACCATGAACTGCTGTCTGTTTGATGTAAAGGCGGTTCTGACCGGGGGCTTTGAGATGGGAAATCTCTGGTATAACGAGCCGAAAACGTTGGATGTGGCCTTTGATGTGATCGGGGATATTGTCTTAAGTGCGGCCAGCCAGCAGTACGGAGGTTTTACGGTTCCCAGCGTGGAGGAGATCCTGGCGCCCTATGCGGAAAAGTCTTATGAAAAGTACATTGAAAAATATCTGGATCTGGGTCTTGCAGCGGACAAGGCCAAAGAGGTGGCCTGGAAGGATGTACAGAGGGATATGGAGCAGGGCTTTCAGGGATGGGAGTACAAGTTTAACTCCGTTTCTTCCAGCCGGGGAGATTACCCCTTTATCACCATGACAGCAGGCACGGGAACGAGCCGTTTTGCCAAGATGGCGACTATGACCATGCTCAATGTGCGCAAGGGCGGACAGGGAAAGAAGGATCATAAAAAGCCTGTGCTTTTCCCGAAGATCGTATTCCTTTATGATGAGGCTCTTCACGGGCCGGGAGGCGAGCTGGAGGATGTGTTTGAGGCAGGGATCGACTGCTCCAGCAAGACCATGTATCCCGACTGGCTGTCCCTGACGGGAAAGGGGTATATCGCCAGTATGTATAAGCGCTATGGCAAAATCATTTCCCCTATGGGCTGCCGTGCCTTTTTATCCCCCTGGTATGAGCGGGGCGGAATGTATCCGGCAGATGATAAGGACTCTCCCGTATTTGTGGGACGGTTTAATATCGGCGTAGTCAGCCTTCACCTTCCTATGATCCTTGCAAAGGCAAGACAGGAGAGCCGGGATTTCTACGAGGTGCTGGACTACTATCTGGAGCTGATCCGCAAGATCCATATCCGCACCTACGCTTACCTGGGCGAGCTGAAGGCATCTACCAATCCGCTGGCCTACTGTGAAGGCGGTTTTTACGGCGGTCATCTGGGTCTGCATGATAAGATCAAGCCCCTTCTTAAAACTGCCACAGCATCCTTTGGCATCACAGCCTTTAATGAGCTTCAGCAGCTGTATAACAAAAAGTCTCTGGTAGAAGATGGACAGTTTGCGCTGGAGGTTCTGGAGCATATCAATAAAAAGATTGAGGAATTTAAGGAAGAGGATGGCAATCTGTATGCCATTTATGCGACTCCGGCGGAAAATCTCTGCGGCCTTCAGGTAAAGCAGTTCCGTGAAAAGTACGGCATCATTGAAAATGTGTCGGACAGGGAGTATGTGAGCAACGGCTTCCATTGTCATGTGACAGAGGACATTACGCCGATTGAAAAGCAGGATCTGGAGTACCGTTTCTGGGAACTGAGCAACGGAGGAAAGATCCAGTATGTGAAATACCCCATCAGCTACAATAAAGAAGCCATCCGTACTCTGGTGCGCCGGGCGATGAAGATGGGCTTTTATGAGGGAGTAAATCTGTCGCTGGCTTACTGTGACGACTGCGGCCATGAGGAACTGGAGATGGATGTGTGTCCTGTCTGCGGCAGCCGCAACCTGACAAAGATTGACCGTATGAACGGTTACCTGAGTTATTCGAGAGTAAAGGGAGATACCCGTTTGAATGAAGCCAAGATGGCTGAAATAGCAGAGAGAAAGAGCATGTAAGAGAAATGAGCAAAAAGGCCGTCGGTATCTGATGCGTTCATCAGACCGGCGGCCTTTTATGGCTCAGACTGGGATTTAGCCAGTAACCCTTCTATATATCCTTCTGCCTTTTTCTTATCTCCCGGACTTAACCGGTCAAACAGTTCCAGAAAGGCCTTTTGCTGCTCTGTGATTGTAGCGGCGGAGCCGTCCGTACTGTAAAACTGGGAAATGGTAATGCCCATGGCCTCGCAGATATGGCGTATGGTGGGGACACTGGGGATGGAAGTGCGGCGGAAAAGATTTCCTATGCTGTTTGGGGAAACGTCCATTTCCTTTGCAAGGCGGTAATGGCTCCAGCCTCTGATGCGGCAGAGTTCTTCAATACGTTCCAGCTCAAAACTCATTGTAGTCATATCAGAAGAGACATCCTTAGAGGATCATCTGCTTCTGCCTCCTGTTGTGCTGTCATTTTCGTGCTTTGTATTATTGTATCCCACAGTTATAAAAAACATCAGGCTGAAATAGAGTGCATGATTTATGCACGAAATAGTGTACAAATGAATAAAAATTACCTTATGCGCAGAAATATACAGTTAGAATCTGCGGATGAAAGGATCTTTAAGCGCTTCTTCTTTGGGAGAGTCGGGGCGGTAGCCAAGGAGGCTGTTTGGGTCTGTTTCAAAGAATTCACACAGGCCTTTCAGTTCAATGTCAGTCACCAGACGTTTGCCGAGCTCGATCCGCAGAATGGTCAGCTTGGAAAAATTGTAGCCATTGACCTGCAGTCTGGCGGCCAGTTCATCCTGAGTCAGCTTTCGAGCCATCCGCAGCTGGCGGATCCGGCTGCCAATGATATTTTTCTGCTCACTGGTGGTTATCTTTCGCATAAAAACTCCTGAATTAATGGTGTACACAAGGCACACCTGTAAAATAATGGTTATGTACTAACTGATTGTAATGAAGAAAATCGAAAAAAAGGTTCCAATAATGAAATTTGGGAAAATAAATTTTGTGGAATAGGGGTCGCCCCCTCCTCCGTCCGTTTCCCAGGGCTCCGGTTTCCGGCTGTAAGTAAATCTAAGAGGCTGAAATTTTTCTAAAAACAAACGGCATATCAAAAACTCGCTGCGCTCAGACAGGCTTGATATGCCGTTTAACGAAAAATTTGATCCTCTAAGATTTACTAACAGCCTTCAAAGTCGCCCTGGGAAACGGATGGAGGAGGGGGCTTGGGATACTGTGAGGAAGGAAGTATGCACTTCCATGAATTTCCATGAGGGAAAATCAGGTGGAAAAAAAAGCGGGTTTATGTTAGACTGGTAGGTAGTACAAAAGAAAGGCTGGCGTATATGAAAAAGTTTATTGAAGAGTTTAAGGCATTTGCACTGAAGGGCAATATGGTCGATCTGGCAGTTGGTATGATTATCGGCAGTGCGTTTACCAGTATTGTTAATTCGCTGGTGAATGATATTTTTATGCCTGTGCTGAGTATTTTTACGGGAAAAATCGATTTTTCCAATATGTTTATTGCTCTGGATGGGAATAAATATCCTACCTTGGAGGCGGCTAAAGAAGTGACGGCTACCATTAACTATGGTTCTTTTATTACTCAGACCATCAATTTTCTGTTAATGGCTCTGGTGGTATTTCTGGCAGTAAAGGCCATCAGTCGTCTGGAAAAAATAGGAAAACAGCCGGAAGCGCCTAAAGCTCCTACGGAGAAAAAATGCCCCTACTGCAGCACCATGATCCCGTTGAGTGCTGTGCGGTGCCCTCACTGCACCTCTAATCTGGATGAACAGGAAAAATAAAGCAGGAGAATAAATAAGATGCGGTATCACAATATTACAAAGGATGATATGCTGAACGGAGAAGGGCTGCGGACTGTGCTGTGGGTGGCAGGATGCAGCCATAACTGTCCCGGCTGCCACAATCCCGTGACCTGGGATGTGAGGGGCGGACTGCCGTTTGATGAGGCGGCAAAAGAGGAGCTGTTTGCTGAACTGGAGAAGGATTATATTTCAGGTGTGACCTTCAGCGGAGGAGATCCCCTTCATCCGGCCAACAGAGAGGACATAGCCCGTCTGGCAGAGGAGATCCGCGGGCGTTATCCCAATAAGACCATATGGCTGTATACAGGCTATGACTGGGAGCAGATCTGTGAATTTGCGCTGCTTAAAAATATAGATGTAGTGGTGGATGGAGAATTCATAGAAGCATATAAGGACGTCAGCCTTCACTGGAAGGGAAGCTCCAATCAGAGAGTGATCGATGTGCAGAGATCCCTTCTTATGGGGGAAGCGGTTCTGTATGAGGAGCCGGACACATGAGGCAGAGCCCTTTGGCAGAAAACCGGCGAAAAGGGATAAAATAAGAGATTGAGAACAAAATACAGGAGAACAGAAAAACGATGATCAGCCGTATTGCAAAATTTCATAAAGTAAGCTTTGAACAATTTAAAGGAGACTGGGAGGATACCTTTGGAAAGCAGGAGGATATACGCAGTATTTATGAGGATATCCGTCTTCCAGAGCGTGCTACTTCAGGCTCTGCAGGGTACGATTTTTTTGCTCCAAAAGCATTTGTCATTCAGCCGGGGGAAACGGTAAAGATCCCTACAGGCATCCGGGCAGAAATTGATGAGGGCTGGGTGCTGGCTTTATTTCCAAGAAGCAGCCTGGGATTTAAGTACCGCCTGCAGCTTAATAATACGGTAGGTATTATTGACAGCGATTATTTTTACTCAGATAATGAAGGCCATATGTTTATTAAGATAACGAATGATTCCAATGAAGATAAAACGCTGGAACTGCCAAAGGGCGCAGGCGTTGTCCAGGGGATTTTCCTGCCTTTCGGCATCACCTTAGATGACGCCAGCAGCGGACAGAGAAACGGCGGCTTTGGAAGCACAGATAAAGGAAGGAACTGATCATGGAAGGCAGCAGGAGAAGAAGCTCCTATCCAGGGGGGAGCCGTCCGCTGGGAGCAGGCCGTCCCGGTGATGCAGGCCGGCGGCCGGTAAGGGCCGGCTCTTCATCCGGCCGGAGAAATGGGGGAAACCCCAGGCGGAGAAGGAGAAAGCGCCTGATGAAACGGATTCTCACAGCAGCGTTCTGCCTTATTCTCACAGGAGGAATCGCCTTTGGCGTAAGCCGTCTGGCAGGCTCCTTTCATTTTTCAAAGAAAAAGAAGCTCAGAGCTCAGGGTATTGAGCTTTTAAGGGGAGGAGATGCAGGCGGCGCCGTTTCTGCGTTTGATGAGGCCTTAGCAGCGGCGGGAGATAAAAGCAAAACCTTTAATATCGACGTTCTTTCTTATCGGGCCGAGGCAGAGATGATGCTGGATGATTTTGAGGCAGCAAAACACAGCTGGGATCTGATCCTGGAACAGGGAGGAGATCCCATTTCCGGGCGGTATATGAAGAGCTTTTGCGAGAGCCGTCTGGGGAATAAGGATCAGGCAGTGGCTTTATACAGAGAGACTCTGGGGATGGAAGAAAAAGGAAAAACATCCCCTGGTTATGAACAGGCTCTTTTGGCAGCAGGAGAAGCCTGTATGGAGGCAGGAGACCATGAGGGCGCCAAGGTATTATATGAAGAGGCCTTAAGAACGACAGGAGGAGATGGGAGATTTGAAAGCAGGGTTCGCTGCCAGATGGGCTTATACCAGATGGCTGAAGAGGACTACGAAGGAGCTGCTGATTCGTTTTATCAGGGATATGACCGGCTGATCACCAGTTATAAGGCAGGTACGGGAGCCAGCCTGGATCAGGCAGCGGCAGCAATCACAGAGGAAAATCAGGCAGACTGGCAGCTTCTTAAGAAGCTGGCGTTTTACCAGGCGGCTGTCTGTGAGTATATGCAGAACTATGAAGAGGCCAAAAGCCGTTTTGAAACATATATCCAGGTATTTGGGCCGGATGAGGCGGCGCAGCATGAGATTGACTTTTTAAATACCAGGATACGGTAGGGAGATATATGGCAGAACTGATTGATTTAAAGGAACTGGAGGAGCGGGTGATCCTGATCGCTGTAAATGTGGGCGATGAGAGGGAGACGTCAGCTTCTCTGGATGAACTGGAAGAACTGGCTCAGACTGCGGGAGCAGTCCCCATTGCAAGGATCGTTCAGAACCGTGAAGCTGTTCATCCTGGGACCTATCTGGGAAAAGGGAAGATTTTAGAGGTTCGAGAGCTCCTGGCTGACACGGGGGCAACGGGTGTCATCTGTGATGATGAGCTTTCCCCGGCCCAGCTGCGCAATCTGGAAGATGCGCTGGATACAAAGGTCATGGACCGCACCATGGTGATCCTGGATATTTTTGCCTCCAGGGCTCATACAAGAGAAGGAAAGATCCAGGTGGAACTGGCGCAGCTGCGTTACCGGGCCATTCGTCTGGTAGGCATGAGAAATTCTCTTTCACGTCTGGGCGGCGGTATCGGAACCAGGGGACCGGGAGAGAAAAAGCTGGAGACAGACCGCCGTCTGATCCACCAGCGGATTGGCCAGTTAAAGCGGGAGCTGGAGGATGTAAAGCGCCATAGAGAGGTCACAAGGCAGCACAGGGAGAAAAATTACAGCCTGACAGCAGCCATTGTGGGATATACCAATGCGGGAAAATCCACTCTGTTAAACCGGCTGACAGGAGCAGGGATCCTGGCGGAAAACAAGCTTTTTGCGACTCTGGATCCCACTACAAGGGCCTTTGTAATGGCAGATGGACAGCAGATCCTTTTGACGGATACGGTAGGATTTATCCGTAAGCTGCCCCATCATCTGATCGATGCCTTTAAGAGTACCCTGGAGGAGGCCCGCTACAGCGATGTGATCCTCCATGTGGTGGACTGCTCCAATCCCCAGATGGATATGCAGATGCATGTGGTAAAGGAAACCTTAAGAGAACTTGAGATTGTGGATAAGACCGTGGTGACGGTGTTTAATAAGATTGACCGTTTGGAGGGAAAGGAGACGGAGCTGCTTCCCAGAGATTTTTCCTCAGACTATCAGGTGAGGATTTCCGCTAAGACAGGAGACGGGTTAAAGAATCTGGAGCAGATTCTTGGGGGCATTATTCGCAGCAGCCGGGTTTATCTGGAAAAGGTATATCCCTACAGCGGTGCGGGAAAGATTCAGACCATACGCGCCTACGGACAGCTTTTGTCCGAGGAGTATACGGAGCAGGGCATTGCAGTAAAGGCCTATGTGCCCGCAGAGCTTTTTGAAGGGCTGTACCGGGATTAAACATACCATCAGTGGCAGTATTAGAAAATATAATAAAACACAACATCTTGTTTAATATATAACATATGGCGTAGATGTTGTGTTTTTTGTGTTCCTCTGCTATAATGAAAAATACATTTCGGTTTAAGTGTAGTAGCTTGTATTTGGAATGTTGAAAGGAGTTTTGAGGTATGATCCAGGTGGTAAAGAGGGATGGGGAAACCGCTGAGTTTTGTCTGAAAAAGATAACGGAGGCAATTAAAAAGGCATTTAGGGCAACGGGGAATGAGTTTAATGATGAGATTTTAGAACTGCTTTCCCTGCGCGTGACGGCTGATTTTCAGCCCAGGATGAAGGATGGAAGCATTTCTGTGGAGGAGATCCAGGACAGCGTGGAGCATGTGCTGGAGCAGACCGGCTACACGGATGTAGCAAAGGCTTATATTCTTTACAGGAAGCAGCGGGAGAAGATCCGCAGCATGAACAGCGCTCTGCTGAACTATAAGGACGTGGTAAACAGCTATGTAAAGGTGGAGGACTGGCGTGTAAAGGAAAATTCCACAGTGACCTATTCCGTAGGCGGCCTGATCCTGAGTAATTCCGGCGCGGTGACGGCAAACTACTGGCTCAGCGAGATCTATGATCAGGAGATTGCAGATGCCCACAGAAATGCGGATATCCATATCCATGATCTTTCCATGCTCACAGGCTACTGTGCCGGCTGGTCTTTAAAGCAGCTTCTGATGGAGGGACTGGGGGGGATTCCGGGAAAGATCACCTCGGCTCCTGCAAAGCATTTGTCCGTTCTGTGCAACCAGATGGTAAATTTTTTGGGAATCATGCAGAACGAGTGGGCAGGCGCTCAGGCGTTTTCCTCCTTTGATACCTATCTGGCTCCCTTTGTAAAAGCAGACCATCTGTCCTACGGGGAGGTAAAAAAGTGTATTGAATCCTTTATTTACGGAGTAAATACCCCCAGCCGCTGGGGAACGCAGGCGCCTTTTTCCAACATCACTCTGGACTGGACTGTTCCCGATGATATGGCAGAGATGAATGCCATTGTAGGCGGCCGGGAGATGGATTTTAAATATAAGGACTGTAAGGCAGAGATGGACATGGTAAACCGGGCCTTTATTGAAACCATGATTGAGGGAGATGCCAATGGACGGGGCTTCCAGTATCCTATTCCCACCTATTCCATTACAAAGGATTTTGACTGGTCTGATACGGAGAACAACCGCCTGCTTTTTGAGATGACTTCCAAATACGGAACTCCATATTTTTCCAATTACATTAACAGTGATATGCAGCCGAGCGATGTGCGCAGTATGTGCTGCCGTCTGCGTCTGGATCTGAGGGAGCTGCGGCGCAAGACGGGAGGATTTTTCGGCTCAGGAGAAAGCACAGGTTCTGTGGGTGTGGTGACGATCAATATTCCGAGAATTGCGTATCTGGCAGAAGATGAGGCGGATTTTTACCGCCGTCTGGACCGGATGATGGATATCAGCGCCAGATCCTTAAAGACCAAGCGGGAAGTGATCACAAAGCTTCTGGAGCAGGGATTGTACCCCTATACGAAACGATATCTTGGCACTTTTGAAAATCATTTTTCCACCATCGGCCTCATCGGCATGAATGAAGCAGGGCTGAATGCACGCTGGATCCGGAAGGATATGACCCAGCCGGAGTGCCAGAGGTTTACCAGAGAGGTTCTGGATCATATGAGAGAGCGGCTGTCGGACTATCAGGAGGAGTATGGCGACCTCTACAATCTGGAGGCTACTCCTGCAGAGTCTACCACTTACCGTCTGGCAAAGCATGATAAGGAGCGCTATCCCGATATTATCACCGCGGGAAAGGAAGGGGAAACGCCCTATTATACCAACAGCTCTCACCTTCCTGTAGGCTATACAGAGGATATTTTCGATGCGCTGGATATCCAGGACGAGCTTCAGACCCGCTATACCTCAGGTACGGTGTTCCATGCCTTTCTGGGAGAAAAGCTGCCGGACTGGAAGGCAGCGGCCAGTCTGGTGCGTACGATCGCGCAGAATTATAAGCTTCCATATTATACCCTGTCTCCCACCTATTCCATCTGTAAAAGTCACGGCTATCTGGCAGGAGAGCATTTTACCTGTCCGATCTGTAAGCAGAAGGCAGAGGTTTACAGCCGCATCACAGGGTATTACCGTCCTGTACAGAACTGGAATGAGGGAAAACTTCAGGAATATAAGGACCGTATAACATATGATACAGGAAAATCCGTCCTGAAAAAAGAGCCGGTTTCCATGAGGCCGGTGGAACGTGTGGAAGCGGAATCTCAGAATGAGAGCGGGGAGGGTTTAAAAAAGAAGCCCCAGCTGTATCTGTTTGCAACCAGAACCTGTCCAAACTGCCGCACAGCCAAAGAATTTTTAAAGGGCGTGGATTATCAGATCATTGACGCCGAGGAGCATCCGGAGCTGGCAGAGAAGTTTGGGATCATGCAGGCCCCTACTCTTGTTCTGGTGCGGGACGGCGTGGTGCAGAAATTTGCCAATGCGTCCAATATCCGCAGATTTGCGGAAGAAGTAAAAGCCTGAAGCCGGGCAGCGAACATTGCATGCCAGACCGATTATACGGTAAAGTGTAAAACGTATGATACGCAGGGTTTAAAACGTCCCCCGGACTGCGGTCGAAAAGACTTGCGGCCCGGGGGTTTTTGGGTGATAATGAGTAAGAGTCAGGGCTTTGCTTTGCCAAGAGCCGTATTTACGGCCTGTAAAAGAGCCAGGGAGGTGTAGCGGGAGGAGTCAGGGTATGTAAGATTTTCCGTTGACTGGGTGTTCACGATCTGCTCTGCCAGGCCTTCCATTGTGGGCTGCATCAGGGGATACATGGTGGCGACAGCTTCGCTTAGGGGCACCAGGGTCACGGCACGGATCTGATCCTTATCAACCGTTACCTCTACATTTACCTGTTCGTTTCCAAGGGTCAGGGAGGTGCTGTAGACGCCGGGAACATAGGCGGTCTGCTGTGCCTTTGCGGCATCTGTTTCGGAAGTATTTTCATTTCCATGGCGGAACATGATGAAACAGAGGGTGATAAGGAGAATGGCCAGTCCGGCGAAAATGGCTGTGTAGATGATCTCCTTCATCCGCAGCACCACGATTTTGGTTTTGGAACTCATAGTGTCAGGACCTCTGAGAGAATTTGTTACAGCATATGAGACGGGAGGATAAAATATGTCATTGCAGTTTGTTATGGGAGGCGCAGGTTCGGGAAAAACACGGTATCTGTATGAAACAGCCATAAAACAGGCCGTGGAGCAGCCGGACCGGCTGTTCCTGTTTGTTGTACCGGAGCAGTATACCATGCAGACACAAAAGGAACTGGTGCGCCTTCACCCCAGAAAGGGCCTGATGAACATGGACGTTTTAAGCTTTAAGCGTCTGGCCTACCGGGTATTTGAGGATCTGGGAGTGCAGGTTCCGGCTGTGCTGGATGATATGGGAAAATCCATGGTACTCAGAAAGGTAGCTGGAATGGTAAGGCGGGATCTGGGGCTTTACGGCAGCCATTTAGAGCAGCCAGGCTTTATCAGTCAGCTGAAATCACAGATTTCAGAGCTGGGCCAGTACGGCATCCGCCCGGAGGATTTAAAACAGGTAGAGGCAGAAACGGATCATCCTCTTTTAAAGGACAAGCTTAAGGATCTGGGAGTGATCTATAAGAGCTTTCGGGACTATATTGAGGATCACTATATTACGGCAGAGGAAATTCTGGATATCCTTTGCAGGGAACTTCCAAGATGGGAAAAGCTGAAAAACAGCGTGATCTATCTGGACGGCTATACAGGCTTTACTCCGGTACAGTACCGGCTGGCGGAGCTGTTTATGCTCCATGCCAGAGAGGTAGTATGTACGGTGACCGTGGATCTGCGGGAAAATCCCTATGAGAAATGCGGGATCCAGCATTTGTTTTACATGGGACGTCATACCGTATGCCGGTTAAAGGAGCTGGCAGACCGCCATCATGTGGAAATAAAACAGGAAATCCGCTGTGACAGGTGTCCGAGCTGGCGGTTTAAAGACAGCGAAAGCCTGGATTTTCTGGAACAGAATCTGTACCGGTATACGGGAAAGGTATGGGCAGGGAAAAAGCCTGATATCCGGCTGTGCCAGGGAAAGACTCCGGCAGAGGAGGCTGCTTATATCTGCACCATGGTAAACCGGCTGGTGCGGGAAGACGGCCTTCGATACAGGGAGATTGCTGTGATTACGGGAGATCCGGTTTCCTATGGCAGAGAGCTTATACATCCCTTTGAGGAAGCAGGGATTCCCTATTTTATGGATCAGAAGAAAAGCATTCTGGAAAATCCTATGGTAGAGCTTATACGGGCAGCACTGGAAACGGTCCGGGACTGCTCCTATGAGAGCGTGTTCCGTTATCTGAAAACAGGACTGGTATATGACAGAGAAACGGGGAATTCAGAGGAAAATGAAGATACTCCTGTATTTTCCAGGGAAAATGTGTCTGTTCTTACCGATCGACTGGAAAATTATGTAAGAGCTCTGGGAATCCGGGGATGGAAGAAATGGGATCAGGAGTGGACCAGGCCTTCTCGGGGCGGAGAACGGCTCAATTTAAAGGAATTAAATCAGTACCGCCAGTGGGTTTTAGCCCCTCTTAAGGAGCTGCGGGAAGCATTTTCACAGGAAGGAGCCTCTATTTCTACAGTGACATCCGCCGTAAGAAGCTTTTTAGAGAAGATGGAACTTAAGGAAAAGCTGGAGGAATATGCAGAGTTTTTTGAAATGAGGCATTGCCGGGGAGATGAGAATCTGGCAAAGGAGTATGGTCAGGTCTATGAACGTGTGGAGGAGCTGCTTTTGCGTCTGGAGGGGCTGTTGGGCGAGGAAAAGGCAGACCGGAAAAATTATATCCAGATACTGGAAGCTGGATTTGAGGAAATCCGGGTGGGCGTGATCCCTGCTACGGCAGATCAGGTGATGATCGGAGATCTGACCCGAAGCCGTCTGGAATCGGTGAAGGTCTTATTTTTTGCCGGATTAAACGAAGGCCTTGTACCTCAGAGAAAATCAGGAGGAAGTCTTTTGACAGATACAGACCGGGAAATCTTCCGTTCCTTTGATATGGAGCTGGCGCCTACGGCCAGAGAGGACAGCTGTATTCAGAAATTTTATCTGTATTTAATGCTGTGCAAGCCCTCACGCAAATTGATCCTTACCTGGGCTGCCTCTTCGGGAGACGGAAAGAGTATGCGCCCCTCCAGCCTGATCGGAGAGGTAAAAAAGCTGTTTGGGGAGCTTCGGGAGGAAATCTGCTTTGAAGAGGGATATCCCATCCAGACGATCTGGGACGGAAGACAACGGCTTATAGGGATGCTGCGTGAGGCCAGGGAAAGTCAGGAAAAGAAGCCGGCATTTTTAGAGCTGTACCGCTATTTTTACAGTGAGGAGGCGTACAGGGAACAGGTAAAACAGCTGGTGAATGCGGCCTTTTTTACCTATGAGGACCGCGGGATCGGACGGGCTGCAGCCAGAGCGCTTTACGGAAGGACTCTGGAGGGAAGCGTTACCCGGCTGGAGCAGTTCGCTTCCTGTGCCTATGCCCATTTTCTGAAATTCGGCCTGGAGCTCATGGAGCGGCAGGAATACCGGCTGGAGGCAGTGGATATGGGAAATCTGTTCCACCAGTCCATTGACCTGTGCTTTCAGGCGATCCAGAGCAGGAAGCTGGACTGGAAAGGGATTACGGAGGCTGAGAGAAAGGCTCTGGTAAGGGAATGTGTGGAGCAGGTGACAGGCCAGTATGGGAATACCATTATGGAAAGCTCTGCCCGCAATGCCTATCTGGCCCGCCGGGTGGAACGGATCACAGACCGTACCATCTGGGCTCTGGCAGAGCAGGTGAAAAAGGGAGATTTTGTACCGGCAGGTTTCGAGGTGTCCTTTTCCGCCATTGATGATCTGAAGGCCATGCGGATCCGGCTGTCCGAGGACGAAAAGCTCCAGCTGAAGGGGCGGATTGACCGGCTGGATCTGTGCGAGGATGAGGAGCATATCTATGTGAAAATCATTGACTACAAATCAGGGAGCACCTCCTTTGACCTGGCGGCCCTTTATTACGGCCTCCAGCTTCAGCTGGTGGTGTACATGGATGCTGCATTAGAGATGCAGGAGCGGAAGAATCCGGGAAAGGAGGCCGTACCTGCGGGGATTTTCTATTACAACATTAAGGATCCGGTAGTGGACAAGGATGGGGAAATGAGCCCGGAGTTTATTGAGAAGCAGATTTTAAAGCAGCTTCGGATGAATGGGCTGGTAAACAGCGACCTGGATGTGATCCATCATCTGGATCGTGAGATGGTGAAGGATTCGGATGTGATCCCGGTTGTATTCGGAAAGGACGGAGGCGTGCAGGAATCACGTTCCAGCGTGGCAAAGGCGGTGCAGTTTGAAACCCTTCGCGCCTTTGTGGGACGGAAACTGAAAGCTTCGGGAAAACAGATCCTTAACGGCGATACGGCGCTTCGTCCTTATAAGCAGGGAAGCCGTACTGCCTGTGATTACTGTCCGTATCATGCAGTCTGCGGCTTTGATACCAAGACAGCAGGCTATGGCTTCAGGCAGCTTTGTTCCATGAGCCCGAACGCAGTATGGGAGGCCATCGAGAGAGAGGAGGAAGAAAATGGCAGTGAACTGGACTGATGAACAAAAACAGGTCATTAACAGCCGGAACAGCAGTCTTTTAGTCTCTGCTGCAGCAGGCAGCGGAAAGACGGCCGTACTGGTAGAAAGGATCATTTCCATGATCAGCGAGGGGGATCATCCGTTAAATATTGACCAGCTTCTGGTAATGACCTTTACCAATGCGGCGGCGGCTGAGATGCGTGAGAGGATTGGCGCGGCAGTAGAAAAAAAGCTGCGGGAGCATCCCCTAGATGAGCACCTGTGGCTTCAGGCTGCCTTAATTCCCCAGGCCCAGATCATGACCATTGACAGCTTCTGCCTGAATCTCATACGAAACCATTACAACAGCCTTGACATTGACCCGTCTTTTCGGATCGGGGATGAGGGAGAGCTGACCCTATTAAGGGGCGATGTGATGGAGGAGCTCTTAGAGGCGTGTTATCAGGAGGAAAATGAAGATTTTATCCGGTTTGCAGAGCAGTTTGGGGCCGGAAAGTCGGATAAGGCCATGGAGGATGTGATCGTACAGGCCTGGCAGTTTTCCCAGAGCCATCCATGGCCCGGCGAATGGCTGGACGAATGCAGACGGCAGCTGAAACAGGAGGCAGAGGGAAATCTGGATGAAAGCCCGTGGATGAAATTCCTTTTAAAGGACACGGCGCTGCAGATGGAGGAGCTTACACATCAGCTTCAGGCGGCCTTGGAGGTGTGCAGGGAGGAAGGGGGACCTGCCGTTTATGAGCCCATGCTGGAAAATGACCTTGCAGGGCTTTTAGGAATTAAGAAGGCGGCGGAAAGAGGAACCTTTGAGAAGCTTTATGAAGCCCTTCAGGCTATGGAGTTTGTCCGTCTGGCAGCGGCCAGAAACAAGGCCATTGACGAGGATAAAAAGGAGTATGTAAAGGAATGCCGGATCCAGGTGAAAAAGCTGGTTGAAAAATGCCGGGAAAGCTTTGGCTTTCAGAGTCCAAAAGAAGCGGCAGAGGCGATGGCAGGGGCTGCTCCTGTGGTTGAAACGCTCCTTGATATGGTACAGAAATTTGACGATTTTTACCGGGAGGCAAAGCGGGAGCGGAATGTACTTGATTTTAACGATCTGGAGCATCTGGCCTTAGAGGTGCTTCTTGAGGGAGATTCTCCCAGACAGCCTTCGGCAGTGGCAAAAGAGCTTCAGAGGCAGTATGAGGAGATCCTGGTGGATGAATATCAGGACAGCAACCTGGTTCAGGAAACATTGATCGGGAGCATTTCAAGAGAAGAAACGGGCCATCCCAACGTGTTTATGGTAGGAGATGTAAAGCAGAGCATTTACCGCTTCCGTCTGGCGAGACCGGAGCTTTTCTTGGAGAAGTATGCATCCTATACCAGAGAAAAAAGCCCTCACCAGATGATTGAACTCAGGCAGAATTTCCGAAGCCGGGACACGGTGTTAGCCTTTATCAATGACATTTTTTACCAGATCATGACGCCGGGGCTGGGCGGTATCCGGTACACCGAGGAAACCGCCCTGTATCCGGGAGCTGTTTTTGCATCGGCAGAGGGAATGGCCGGAGTTCCATCCAGGCTTTTGATGGCGGATACGGGATCAGATGCCTATAAACAGCTGGATGAGGATGCCATGGGATATACGGCAAGAGAAATGGAAGCAAAGATGATTGCAGGAGAAATACGACGGCTGACTGATGAAACGGACGGCCTTCTTGTGTGGGATAAGGAGCAGGAGAAATACAGAAGGGTCTGTCTGGGAGATATGGTGATCCTTCTTCGGAGCATGACCGGCTGGTCCGAGACTTTAGTCAGCGTGCTGATGAATGAGGGAATCCCCGCCAGAGCCCAGACACGCACCGGGTATTTTTCCACCACAGAGGTTGAAACGGTTTTAAGTCTGCTGTCCGTGATTGACAATCCCATGCAGGACATTCCCCTTGCAGCAGTTTTGCGCTCCCCTGTAGTGGGAATGAGTGATGATGAGATGGCCTGGATGATGGCGTCCTATAAGAAAAACACAAAAAAAGGCCAGGACAGGGGCGTATATGGAGCATGGAAACTGTGGGAGGAAGAACGGGAGCATCCGGGTCTGAGAGAAGCTTTGGAGCATCCGGGTGGAGCATTTGAGAATGAAACCGGAGACTCCGAGGATGCAGTCCGGATAGGCGCCGCCGTTGTCCCAGTGGAGCAGGCTGCACTTATATGGAAAAAACTGGAGGATTTCGGAGCGCTTTTAAAGGAGCTGCGCACAGAGGCCAGATATCGCCCTATCCACGAACTGCTGTATTATGTATACAGGTGCAGCAGATATTATGATTATGTATCTGCCATGCCCGCAGGGGAGATCCGCCGGGGCAATCTGGATATGCTGGTGGAAAAGGCAGCGGCTTATGAGGCGACCAGCTACAAGGGCCTGTTCCATTTTGTAAGGTATATTGAACGGCTGAAAAAATACGATACGGATTTTGGAGAAGCTGCCGTGGCCGGCGAGGAAAAAAACATGGTTCGCATTATGAGCATCCATAAGAGCAAGGGACTGGAATTTCCAGTGGTATTTCTGGCAGGAATGGGAAAAAAGTTTAACCAGAGGGATGCTTACGGCACTCTTCTTTTAGATGCAGACATGGGGGCGGCGGCCGATTGGCTGGATCTTAAGCTGCGCACAAAGACTCCCACGCTCAAAAAACAGGTTTTAAAGCGGCGCCTGGAACTGGAAACCATGGGAGAGGAGCTCAGGATTCTCTATGTAGCCATGACCCGTGCAAAAGAGGAGCTGATCATGACAGGAACGGATCGCAGCCTTTCAAGTAAGCTGGAGCGCTGGAGAACCGGAAGGACGGAGGGAAGACAGCTTCCATTCACTCTTTTATCCGGAGCAGGTTCCTATCTGGACTGGATTCTTATGGCAGCCGGTGCAGTGCCGCAGGAACATTTTGAAATGATCAAGGTGCAGCCCGAAACACTGGTGGGAGAAGAGGTAACAAGACAGATGGAACGGAAAATGGCAAAGGAGGATCTGTTGGAACTGGATGCAGGTTATACCTATGATGAAGAGATGAAAAAGGAGCTGGAACAGGCATTTTCCTATGCTTACCCTTATGAAAGCGATACAGGGCTTTACACGCTGGTTTCTGTGTCTGAGCTTAAAAAGCAGAGCCAGATCGGCCGGGAAGAGGAGGCAATGGGAACCGGCCGGGAAGAGGACGGCTGGATCAGGGATCTGGACGAGGAAAAAGCAGAAGACTCGGTCAAAGAGACAGAAGCAGGGGGGACGGTTCAAGAAGCAGAAGCCTCTGAAGCAGGAGCGAAAGAAGGGAAGAAGGTTTATGGCCGGTCAGGCGGTTCTAAGAGAGGTACTGCATACCACCGGGCGCTGGAATGTCTTTCCTTCCATGAACTGCACAGCCTTTCAGATACAAAAAAGGCCCTGTTTTCGCTCTATGAGCAGGGATATCTGGATCAGGAGTCTTATGAGTGGATCAACCCCTGGGATATTTGGAAATTTGTGGAAAGCCCGCTGGGGAAATCCATGGCAAAGGCGCAGGCAGAGGGGCGGCTTTTTAAGGAACAGCAGTTTATGATTGGTGTTCCCGCTTCCGAAATGGGCCATGAGGACTCTGAAGAGCTGGTGCTGGTTCAGGGAGTCATTGACGCTTTTATCGAAGAGCCGGAGGGACTTCTGTTAATCGATTACAAAACAGACAGGATATCCGGAAAGGATAAAGAAATGGGGAAAGAGCGTTTAAAGGAGCGCTACCGGACTCAGATTGACTGCTACGAACGGGCATTGTGCCAGATCACAGGGAAAACGGTAGCGCGAAGGTGTATCTACTCCTTTGCATTAAGAGAAGAGATAGAGATTTAACCCGAAACGGTCCCGGCTGCATCAGACTGCAACCGGGATTTTGTGCTCAAAGGGATGGAACTGGTAGTTTTCCAGTCGGAAACTGTCCGTGGTAAACTGATAGAAATCCTTCACTTCAGGATCCACCCAAAGCGTGGGGCCTTCAAAGGGCTGTTTTTTAATCAGTTCTTCTACCATGGGGATATGGCGGTCATAGATATGGGCGTCTGCGATCACATGAACCAGTTCCCCGGCCTTCAAGCCGCTTACCTGTGCAAACATATGAAGAAGCACTGCGTACTGGCAGACATTCCAGCTGTTGGCAGTGAGCATATCCTGAGAACGCTGGTTTAAGATGCCGTTTAAGGTATTCCCTGATACATTAAAGGTCATGCTGTAGGCACAGGGATAGAGGTTCATCTCAGAGAGATCATGGTGATTGTAGATGTTGGACATGATCCGGCGGCTTAATGGATTGTGCTTTAAGTCATAGAGGATCCGGTCTACCTGATCGAACTCCCCTTCTTTGTAATGGTGCTTTACGCCCAGCTGGTAGCCGTAGGCCTTTCCGATGCTTCCCGTTTCATCCGCCCAGGAATCCCATATGTGGCTTTTTAAGTCATGGATATTGTTGGACTTTTTCTGCCAGATCCATAAAAGCTCGTCTACAGCCGATTTAAACGCGGTTCTGCGCAGGGTGATAACGGGAAATTCCTTTGTAAGATCGTAACGGTTTACGATGCCGAAGCGCTTGATGGTGTGAGCCGGAGTCCCATCCTCCCATACCGGGCGTACCTCATGGTCTGTGTCCCAGACGCCGTTTTCTAAAATATCTTTACAGTTTTGTATAAAAAGCTGGTCTGCATAGCTCATAGATTGTATCCTCCTGATGGCAGTGATAGTATGTTGCAGTTCTGAGTATAGCAGATATGGGGCCGGGTGACAATATGGAGATATTTGAGTTTCCGCATTCTGCACCGCACCCTGGAGTCTGCTGTGCCGGGTTCCGGTTTCCAGTCATAAGAAAATCTAAGAGGCTGAATTTTTTCTAAAAGCAAAAACCATATCAAAAACTCGCTGCGCTCATACAGGTTTGATATGGCTTTTAACGAAAAAATTGATCCTCTAAGGTTTTCTAATGACCTCCAAAGTCACCCGGCACAGCAGGCTCCAGGGCGCACTGCAAAATGCGGAAACTCAAGGGAGATATCTCAAAACATTTACAAAACACAGGGAAAACGGTATACTGGGGACAGCATATTATGAGCAGAAGGAAAGGCAGGAAAGAGTGATGACACAGAAACGGATTCGGGATTATGGTATCATGCCGGGGCGGATAAAGACGGGAAAGAGGAATAAGATAACGGATGTTCCCGGAGTGCGGGTAGGACACTGTACGGTAAAAGAAGGAGAGATTCATACAGGCGTTACAGTGATCCTTCCGGGGCCGGATAATGCCTTTTTAAATCCTTATACAGCGGCCGCCTATGTGCACAACGGTTTTGGAAAAAGCTGCGGACTGATACAGATTCAGGAACTTGGTACGCTGGAAACTCCCATTGCCCTTACAAATACGCTGAATGTGGGGAAAGTATGGGACGCTGTGGCAGAATATGTGCTTAGGCAGTGTGAAAATGACGGTGCAGAGGCTTTAAGCATCAATCCCGTGGTAGGAGAATGCAATGACAGCCGCATTAACCGGATTTCCCTCAGGGCCATTGGGGCAGGGCAGGTAAAGAAAGCCTTTGACGCTGCCGGGGAAGATCCGGAGGAAGGGGATGTGGGAGCCGGAGCCGGAACAATCTGTTATGGCTTAAAAGGCGGGATCGGCACATCTTCCAGAGTCATAAAGGTGGGAGAGAAGGAGTATACCATCGGCGTGCTGGTTCAGTCCAATTTCGGGGCAACGGAAGATCTGATGGTTGACGGCAGACCCCTTGGACGGGAAATTCTGGAAAAGTATGGAAATGAAGCAGAGGATCCGGTGAAAAAGACGGCTTTTTCTGAACAGGATAAGGGATCCATTATGAGTATTCTGGCAACGGATCTTCCGGTGACAGACAGGCAGCTTACCCGTATCATCCGCCGTCTGGGAGTGGGGATTGCCCGTACAGGCGCCTACACAGGCCACGGAAGCGGGGAAGTGATGATCGGCTTTACTACAGCGAACCGTGTTCCAACGAAAGGGCTCCGAAGAGAAGAGGAAGAGCTTCGTACCCTGACTGCCATCCCTGAGGAGACCATCAACCGTGCATTTCTGGCAGCAGCAGAGGCAGAAGAGGAAGCGATTCTCAATTCCATGGCAGCGGCAGGGGAAACGAGGGGGCTGAAGGGGGAATACTATCGCAGCCTGAGTGACATTCTGTCCCAGGAGGGAGAAATTCATTGAATTCCTATAAGACGTTGATCCCGCGTATGACTTTACAGGAAAAGGCGGCGCTTTTAGGCGGCAAGGGAGAGTGGGAAACCAGGGATATTCCCAGACTGGGGATTCCTTCTATGGTGTGTTCCGACGGCCCCAGCGGTCTGCGCCGCCAGGCCGGAACGGGAGACCATTTAGGCCTGAATCCATCCCTTCCGGCCACCTGTTTTCCGTGCCCTTCCCTTATGGCCTGCAGCTGGGATCAGGAGCTGGAGGAAGCGATCGGAGCTGCCCTGGGGGAAGAAGCCGCAGATCAGGGTGTGGATATTCTTCTGGGGCCGGGATTAAATATCAAGAGAAATCCGCTCTGCGGCCGGAATTTTGAATATTTTTCCGAGGATCCCTATTTTTCCGGAAAAATGGCGGCTGCCTTTATCCGCGGAGTAGAGAGCCAGGGAATCGCTGCCTGCCCCAAGCACTTTGCAGTAAACAGCCAGGAGCTGCGGCGGATGACGATGAACGCGGTGGTGGATGAGAGAACTCTGCGGGAAATCTATCTCACCGGCTTTGAGACCGCAATAAAAGAGGGAAAATGCAGGGCGCTCATGACTTCCTATAATCAGGTAAACGGCATCTATGCCAATGAACATCCCCATCTTTTAAAGGAAATCCTGCGAAAAGAGTGGGGCTTTTGCGGAGCCGTCATTACAGACTGGGGCGGCTCGAACGATCACTGTGCCGGAGTGAAAAACGGTTCTTCTCTGGAAATGCCGGCTCCCGGCTTAAGCTCTGCCGCAGCGCTTTTAAAGGGAGTAGAGGAAGGCAGGATTACGGAACAGGATCTGGATGAACGGGTGGAAGAGATCCTGAACCTGCTCCCTGGACAGAAGAAAATGTTCAAACAAAATAAAATGCCAGAGAATTCTCCGGAGAGGGAAACGCTTTATGAAGCCCATCACCATCTGGCGCGCAGAGCCTGTGCAGAGAGTGTGGTGCTTTTAAAAAATGAAACGGATACCCTGCCTCTTAAATCCGGTACCCGGATTGCCGTAATCGGCGATTTTGCCTATGAATCCCGGTATCAGGGGGCCGGTTCTTCCATGGTAAATGCCTGGAAGGTGGATTCTGTAAAGGAATGTCTGGAAGGGGAGACGGGGCTTGAATGGAAAAAAATGGGAATCACTGTTTCCGGTTTTTCAAGAGGATATCTCCGGGATGGAAGGCAGGATGCAGCGCTGGAAAAAGAGGCTGTTGACCTGGCAAAAACGGCAGATCAGATCCTGTTTTTCTTTGGGCTCAATGAATCCTGGGAGACGGAAGGAATGGATCGCAGCCATCTTAGGATACCGGAAAATCAGATTCACCTTTTAGAGCGGCTTTCCCGCCTGGAGCTTCCGGTTGTAGGGATTCTGTGTACAGGAAGTGTGGTGGAAATGCCCTGGGAAGGCCATCTAAAGGCGCTTCTTTACGGAGGACTCTGGGGCCAGGCGGGAGCCGGCGCCGTTTTAGACCTTCTTTCAGGAAAATTAAACCCATGCGGAAAGCTGGCAGAAAGCTGGCCGGTGAAATACGAAGACACCCCGTCCTTTCAGTACTATCCTTCCAAAGAGAGAAATTCTGAGTACCGGGAGGGGATTTATGTGGGATACCGCTATTATGACACAGCAGGCGTTCCAATCCGTTTTCCTTTTGGCTTTGGACTGTCCTATACAAAATTTGACTACAGCGGTTTAAAGATCACACCTGAGGGGGTGTCCTTTGTGCTTGAAAATACAGGCAGCAGGGACGGCGCAGAGATCATTCAGCTCTATACAGGCCTTCCCGGAGCACGTATTTTTCGGCCCAAACGGGAATTAAAGGGCTTTTGCAAGGTGTTTTTAAAGGTTGGGGAGAAAAAAGAGGTGTTTCTTCCCTTTGATTCTATGACCTTCCGGTATTGGAACGGAAGAACCGGACAGTGGGAGAGGGAAGGAGGTTTTTACCGCATCAGCATTGGTTCCGGGCTTACGGATATCCGTCTGGAAGGGGAAGTTTTTCAGGAGGGAACCACAGACAGCCTTCCATGGGAGGTGAACGAGCTTCCCTCTTATGCTTCCGGCCGGATCCGGTCTGTGCCGGATGAGGAGTACGAGCGCCTGTTAGGCTGTCCCATTCCGGACGGAAGCTGGAAGGGGGAACTGGGGATTAACGATGCTCTCTGCCAGATGTATTATGCCAAAAGTCCGCTGGCAAGGCTGATATGCCGGATTTTAAAGCACCGCCTTGAGAACGCGCAGAAGAAAGGCATTCCTGATTTAAATACCCTTTTTCAGTATAATATGCCGTTCCGGGCCATGGCGAAGATGACAGGAGGCTGGATTTCCATGGAAATGGCCGAATCGTTAACCTATGCGGCAAACGGCCGCCATTTTTATGGTATCACTGGCTTTATAAGGGGATTTTTAAAAAACAGGCGTCTGGAGAGGCGGTATGAGCAGGCGCTGAAAGGTAAGACGGCGCCGGAGGATAAGACGGAACCGAATGTGGGAAACCCATGGAGCAAAGCCCATCCGCAGCTGTGGGAATTTATCCTGTTTAATCTTCTTTCCAACTGTGCTACCATTACTAATTTTGTGGTAATGTGGCTGTGTACAGGCTGGGTTTTTAAGGGGCTGGCAGACATTCCCTTCCGGTTTTTCATATTTGATTATGGGGAAGATGCATTGGGGATTTGCGGTTTTCTAAGCTTTCTTACAGCCACAGCTCTGGCCCAGATGGTAAATTTCTTTGTTCAGAAAAACTGGGTTTTCCGGTCGGATGCCGCATTTAGCAGGGCAGCGCCCCGATATATCCTGCTGGCAGTGTTTCTTGTGATCCTTTCGGCTGCCCTGCCGGCTTGGAGCCAGAAGCTTTTTGCAGGTTTGGGAGTCCCTGAAGCATTTGCTCCTACCTGTGCCAACGGGCTTAATATCCTGGCTCAGGTGGTGATCAGTTATCCTGCCATGAAATTCTGGATTATGCCTGGTCAGGCCTGTCCAAAGAAAAATAAGAAAAAAAGGAGAAAAAAATGATGCAGTTTGAGAAATATACAGAATATGCCGTAGAACAGGCAAAGAAGCTTTTAGCCATCGACAGTCCTTCCGGATATGGCTATTATGTGACGGAGTATTTATTAAAGGAGTTTGCCGCTTTGGGGATCCCGGCCCGCCGGACCATAAAAGGCGGAGTGATTGCTGACTTTGGAGGAAAAGAGGATGAGAACGGCATCCTTCTGGAAGCCCACTGCGACACCCTCGGAGGTATGGTTTCCCAGATCAAGGAAAACGGCCGCCTTAAACTGACCAATATCGGCGGCATGAAGCCTGCCAATGCAGAGGCTGAAAACGTGCGCATCATTACAAAGGGAGGGAACGTCTATGAGGGCGTCTGCCAGCTTGTCAATGCGTCTGTCCATGTGAACGGAAACTACGAAACAACGGAGCGCAGCTGGGATACAGTAGAGGTTTTAGTGGATGAATGTGTAAAAACAAAAGAGGATACCGTGAAGCTGGGGATCATGGCAGGTGATTATGTATGCTTTGAGCCGAGGACCAGGGTTACAGCTTCAGGCTATATCAAGAGCCGTTTTCTGGATGATAAGCTGTCTGCAGCGATCCTGCTGGCATACGGACGGTATTTAAAGGAGGAAAAGGTGGTTCCTGAGCGCCATGTATATGCGCATTTTACCATTTATGAGGAAGTGGGACACGGAGGCTCTGCTTCTGTGCCTGAAGGCGTTACAGAGGCCTGGTCGGTGGATATGGGCTGTGTGGGAGACGGACTTACCTGTACGGAGCATGAGGTTTCGATCTGTGCAAAGGACAGCGGGGGCCCCTACAATTATGAGGTTGTCTGCCGGCTGGTGGAGCTGGCGAAGGAGCATGAGATCGGCTATGCTGTGGATGTATATCCTCATTATGGCTCCGATGTGGAAACCACGCTCCGCTCTGGTCATGACATCCGCCATGCGTTGATCGGTCCCGGCGTTTACGCGTCCCATGGTTATGAGCGCAGCCATAAGGACGGCGTCTGCAATACATTCCGTCTGATCCAGGCATATCTGGGATAGGGAATATGAAAAAGGGAGGCTCCATATAATATCCAGAGGATAAAAAAGGAGCTTCTTTTTTTATGGACAGGCGCATCCTGTTTATTTTGATCATGTCGCTGGCTGTTCCCTATGGCTGTTCTATGGCTCTTTTAGGCACTTCTTTGGCAAAGCCCGGCGGGCTTAAGGAACAGGAGGCTCTTTCGGCTGCTTGGGCTTCTGATTCCCGGGAAAAACGGTCTTTTCGCAGAATCCGCATGGACATGGAAGATCCACCGGAAAAAACGGTAGATCTGGAAACGTATCTTCCCATTGTGGTGGCAGGACAGATTTCGGCAGAGTCTCATCCGGAGGCGATAAAAGCCCAGACCATTTTGGCAAGGACCTATATCTGCCGTCAGATGGAACAGATGGGTCTTGAGGAGGAAATACCGGAATCTTCTCTTGGACTGGAAAAAAATAGAAATAATCAGATGGAGCCGCTTTGGGGGACAGAAATTTTTCCTGAATATTACAGCCGGTTTGAGAAGGCAGCCAGAGAGACAGAAGGGGTTACGCTTACCTGGGAGGGCCATTTTATTGACCCTTTATTTACGCACACGACGACCGGTTTTACCCGTCCGGGAGATGAGGAACATCCCTATCTGGCTTCCGTATCCTGTGTCCATGATCCTGAGGAGGAGGGATTTGTGCAGGAAATGATCATGCAGCCGGAAGAGGCCGCAAAGCGTGTGTCCGCAATTCCGGCTGGGGATGGATCGTTTCGTACCATACCGCCGGAAGCATTTCCCGAACAGGTGCAGATTATTTCAAGAGACGAAGCCGGGTATGCACTGCAGCTTCAGATCGGGGGATTTCCCTTTAACGGGGAAGAAGTCCGCCTGGCTCTGGGCCTTCCGTCTGCCTGCTTTGAACTGAACCGTCATGGCAGTGATGTTCGTTTTACGGTCAGGGGAAGGGGGCATGGCTGGGGCTTAAGCCAGACGGAGGCTCAGGCTCTGGCAGAGGATGGATGGAGCGCAGAGGCAATTTTGGAATATTTTTATACAGGCATTTCATTTTCTTCTGAATAAGTCACCTAAATCCGGTAAGAATACTACCGAGGTGATAAAAAGATGAAAGAGAAAGTCAATCAGATGCTCAAGGATAAGCTGTTTCTCGTGATGCTGGTATTAGGACTGCTGACTATGGTAGCCGCAGCAGGAATTATGACCGTACAAAAAGGGAAAAACAGTGCCAATGACCCCATGCTCCATATGGCAGAGGAGAAAAATACGCCTACAGAGGAAGCGCTGCAGATGGCGGGCGCCAGTGACGCCAGAGAAAAAACACAGGAAGAAGACAGGGAAGAAACGGTTGGAGCCGACGCAGGGGAAAATCCCAATGAAGGGAATGATCTGCTTGCAGAGGCGAAAGAACAGGATGGGGCAGCAGAGGCAGGAGCCGGAAAGGAAGCGGCTCATGCATTGGCCTTAAACTTTACGGAATCCAGCCCCATGGTATGGCCGGTCCGGGGAAACGTGCTGTTGGATTACAGCATGGATCAGACAATCTATTTTCCCACTTTGGATCAGTACAAATGTAATCCCGGCATTGTAATACAGTCGGATGTGAGCGCTCCGGTAGCTGCTCCTGCCAATGCCAGGGTAACGGAAGTGGGAGTCAGCGATGAAATCGGAAATTATGTGGTCCTGGATCTGGGAAATGAGTACACCGCTGTCTGCGGACAGTTAAAGGAGATTTCTGCCGCAGAGGGAGAATATTTGGAAGCAGGCCAGACTTTAGGATATGTAGCCGAGCCTACCAAGTATTATTCCGTAGAGGGAGTAAATGTATTCTTTGAATTAAAGCACAAGGGGGAAACGGTAGATCCCCTAAACCACATGGAGTGAAGCCCAGCCTGTCCGGAGACATAAAACCGGGCGGGCTCTTTTCGTTTGAAGCTGAGAAAATGGGAAAGTTTGGAATGAATTTTATAAAATTTAAGAATTTGTTCATAGCACTTTCATGTCATTATTGTATAATAAATATAACAACGAAAAGAGGAGTGAAACAATGAACATATTATTTTTCCTTACTCCCAAGAGTGAGGTGGCTTATATCAATGAGGATGACACACTGCGCCAGGCCCTGGAAAAGATGGAGCACCACAGATATTCTGCCATCCCTATTATCAGTCGTACGGGCCGCTACATAGGAACGCTTACAGAAGGGGATCTGCTCTGGGGAATTAAAAATCAGTATCATCTGGACTTGAAGGGGGCTGAAAAGATCCCGATCACAGCGATCCACCGGCGTCTGGACAACCGTCCTGTAAAGGCAGGCGCTGATATGGAGGATCTGATGGGAAAGGCACTGAATCAGAATTTTGTTCCGGTGTTAGATGATCAGAAGTGTTTTATCGGCATTATTACCCGGAAGGACATTATCCAGTATTTTTATAAGAAGACCCAGCAGGCCCAGGAAGATGCAAAGGCATGCTGCGGATCGGGCTATGCAGAGAACAAGAAGCGGGATGTGGCTTCTGCTGTTGCATTTCAATCAGAGAAAGAACGAGCGAACGAAAAAACGATGTGAAAGTGCATAAAAACAAAAAAGACATTTTTTAAAGTTTGTGCACACTTTTGGGGGCGGATATGCTATTATAATAGACGTAACCCCCCCAATACATTATATAGTTTTGCTACACCCCATAAGAAACGAAATACCTTCTCCTGAAAAGACCGGTTCCCCGACCGGTCTTTTCGTTGTCCTGAAATGAGCGGTTATTCCGCTATTAAATATCTGAAAATTTTGTATTGACGGAATGAAGCCTTTGGTGTATATTTTATTACAATGCAGCAAAATGTAAGAGAGTGGCTGACAGATGTGTGTCTAATAAATACACTCCAAGGCGTATCTGCCGGTTTCAGATGAGAGTTTGTTCGGCTCAGCTGAATCTGCGATGCCCTGAGAGGAATATGAGGAGGAAATTATGAAGCCATATGCAGAGATGAGCAAAGAGGAACTGACGGCTCTTCGCAGAGAGCTGAAAGCAAAGTACCATGAGTTTCAGACCAGGGATTTAAAGCTGGATATGTCCAGAGGAAAGCCAAGCGTTGACCAGCTGGATCTTTCCATGGGTATGATGGATGTGCTCAGCAGCGACGATGATCTGACCTGTGAGGATGGAACGGACTGCCGCAACTATGGTGTTCTGACAGGTATTGATGAGGCCAAGGAACTCCTGGCAGACATGATGGAGGTAAATCCTTCGACGATTATCATTTATGGAAACTCCAGCTTAAATGTAATGTACGATACCGTTTCCCGGGCCATGACCCACGGTATTATGGGAAATACTCCCTGGTGCAGGCAGGATAATGTGAAATTCCTCTGCCCCGTTCCCGGATATGACCGTCATTTTGCTATTACAGAATATTTCGGTATTGAGATGATCAATGTTCCTATGACTTCTGAGGGTCCGGATATGGATATGGTAGAGCATCTTGTAGCTTCTGATCCGGCGATCAAGGGCATCTGGTGTGTGCCAAAGTATTCCAATCCTCAGGGATACTCCTATTCAGATGAGACAGTGCGCCGTTTTGCCAGACTGGAGCCCGCAGCGCCTGATTTCCGTATTTTCTGGGATAATGCTTATGGCGTTCATCATTTATATGACCACGATCAGGATCACCTGATTGAGATCCTGGCAGAGTGCAAGAGGGCAGGAAATCCCGATCTGGTATATAAATTTGCTTCCACTTCCAAGATCAGTTTCCCAGGTTCTGGTATTGCGGCAATCGCTACCTCTCATAATAATCTTGAGGATATCAAGGCCCAGTTAAAGAATCAGACCATTGGACATGATAAGGTAAACCAGCTGCGTCATGTGCGTTTCTTTAAGGATATCCATGGTATGGTGGAGCATATGAGAAAGCATGCGGATATTATCCGTCCAAAGTTTGAGGCAGTAGAAGAAATTCTGGAAAGAGAGTTAGGCGGTCTTGGGATCGGAGAATGGACTAAGCCCAAGGGAGGATATTTCATTTCCTTTGATTCTCTGGATGGCTGTGCTAAGGATATTGTGGCACGGTGCAAGAAGGCAGGCGTGGTGATGACAGGCGCAGGTGCTACTTATCCATATGGAAAGGATCCCCATGACAGCAATATCCGTATTGCACCAACTTATCCGCCTCTGGGAGATCTAATCGTGGCTACCGAGCTCTTTGCCCTGTGTGTTAAGCTTACCAGCGCAGAGAAGCTTTTAAAGGAAATGGAGCAGAATCCACAGCCTGTAAAGAAAAAAGAGGCAGACCAGCAACTGCCAGAGTAAAAATAAAACAGCTTCAGATACTAACAGGGAGTTCACCGTTTCGGCGGGGAACTCCCTGTGTGCGTGAATGACTGGTTCACGGATGGTTTTCCGGGCAGAGAAAAGCTGCAGGAATGACTCAGAAAGGAGCCGATTGATGGAAGAAGCGGGAGTTTATACTGGAAAATGGGATTTTGTTACCTTTTTTGTGGTTCCGGGAGCTACATTGTGGCTGGCTTGCCGGGAGGATTGGCTGGACAGTAATATCTCGGTCATCGGGAATAGTCCCGGTATGGAACTCTGGCTGTATGCCTGGGGGATGTTTGTCAGCAGCTACAGTTTTTTCTATATAAGATATCTGTTTTCTCTGGGCGGATATGAGGGCATTAAAGGAAGGGGATTTTTGTATACGGCCTGTATCCTTCTGGCTATATCCGTATGGATCCCCTATGATCCGGAGCATTTTCCAAAGGCCTCTTTACTCCATGTGATTTTTTCCTTTTCTTTTCCTGTTCTTTTATCCCTGTCCCTGCTTTCCTTTTTAAAAGAAAAGATCCGCTCAGATCCCAACCCGTTTCTTCCGATGCTCTGGCTGTTTGCAGAGCTTGCGGCAGCGGCTCTTGTACTGTGGTATGCCTCCGGCTTTATCACAGGCCTTTTGGAAGTGTATGTAACCACTGCCTTTTGTGGATATCTGGGTTTGGTTGAGCGGATCCTGGTGCATAACCAAAGATCATTCCCTGAAAACAGGGGAGATTAGAAGGTTACTTCCTCATCATAGAAGCAGCACTTTAACAGTTTTGCCATCTGCTCCGGATCGATGGATCTTGGGTTGGAGCCGGTGCAGGCATCGCCTACTGCCAGTTCAGCTACTTTTGGAAGTTTTTCCATAAATTCAGCTTCGTCGATGATTCCGCCTTCGTAATCCTTAATGCAGGCTGGAATGTCTAACTGCTCATTCATTTCGCGCAGGCGGGCGATCAGAGCGTCTGTAAGCTCCAGATCGGTGCTGCCGGCCAGTCCGATGAATTTTGCAATTTTTGCATATCTTTCGGCAGCCTCAGGATTTTTGGAATTGAATTTGATTACCTTTGGCAGATACATTGCGTTTGCACAGCCATGAACGATGTGGCCGCCGGAGTATGCGGCGCCTGTCTTATGAGCCATGGAGTGAACGATTCCCAAAAGAGCATTGGAAAATGCCATTCCGGCCAGACACTGTGCGTCATGCATCTTGGCACGGGCATCCATATCTCCGTTGTAAGATGGAACCAGATACTCGTTGATCATCTCAATGGCATGAAGTGCCAGCGGATCGGTATATTCGCAGTGAAGGGTAGAAACGTACGCTTCGATTGCATGAGTCATAGCGTCCATACCTGTATGAGCAGTCAATTTCTTTGGCATGGTAGCTGCCAGAGCGGGATCTACGATTGCTACATCCGGTGTGATGTTAAAGTCAGCCAGAGGATATTTGATCCCCTTTGCATAATCCGTGATAACGGAGAATGCAGTTACCTCGGTAGCGGTGCCGGAGGTAGAGGAAATAGCGCAGAACTTTGCCTTTGTGCGCAGGGTTGGGAAGCTGAATGGTGTGATCAGATCCTCAAAGCTTGTTTCAGGGTATTCATAGAAGGCCCACATAGCCTTTGCAGCATCGATTGGAGAACCGCCGCCTACAGCTACGATCCAGTCAGGCTGGAATTCTTCCATAGCCTTTGCGCCCTTCATAACAGTTTCTACAGAAGGATCCGGCTCAACTCCCTCAAACAGCTGAACCTCCATGCCTGCTTCCTGTAAGTAAGCAACTACCTTATCCAGAAAACCGAAACGCTTCATGGAGCCGCCGCCTACTACAACGATCGCTTTCTTTCCTGTTAATGTCTTTAATGCCTCCAGAGCATCCTTTCCGTGATACAGATCTCTTGGTAATGTAAACCTCATGAGTAAAACCTCCTGTGAAGAATGATATTTATTTAACAAACATAGAATATCACAGGAAAAGAGGTTCGGGTAGATATGAAAATGGAATACAGGTATGCCGGAATGGATATCCTTTATCAGCTTGTCCTTATCAGAACGGAGACTGTGAGGGAGAAGGGAGCGCTTAAATCAGTCCGAAAGCCGGCTTACGATGCGGTTCAGACTATGGATCAGTTCGGTTTCCGCCGAAGAGCGGCGGCTGCCCTTTCGAAAGATCAGAAGATCCCTGTGCAGATTTCCGGGATAAGCGCAGGGACGCTGGATCAGGCCTTCGGCAGACAGTTCGCTGTAGGGAATGGGAGAGGTCCACATATAGGCTCCGGGCAGACGGCGCAGCAGGGCAAACTGGCTTCCGCGGTCATAAACGGACACAGAACGGCTGGAATCGCCTCCTGTGGCTGAAGTTTCCTGGATTTCAAAGGAAAAAGAGGGATTGGAGGAATCGCCCTGGATGATTTCAAGAGAGCTTCCCAGATCCAGATAGGTCAGGCCGGATCTGCCTGCCAGAGGATGATCCGGAGCCATTAAAACCAGGGATGAAAATTCCCATAAAAGGCAGGAGTCCAGATTTTCATCCTGGAGCAGCTTTTTATAGTAAGGTTCATATAAAGCAGGACAGCGTGCGATCCCCAGATCAAATTCCTTGGAAGATACCAGCTCAATGACCTGTCTGGAGTTCGTTTCCATATAGTGGATATTTACCGGGGATTTGGTGTTGGCTTCACAGAGAAAATCCGTAAATGCACAGGTGATATATGTGGCTCTGGGGCCGCAGAACTTAAGCTCCAGAGCCTGTTTGCGGTTTCGGGCGCAGAGGGCTTCGATCTGTTCCTCCTGAGCCATGATGGTTTTGGCGTACCGGAGAAATTCTTCGCCCTTTTTAGTGGGAATCATGCCTCTGCTGGTCCGGTCAAAAATATCTTCTCCCAGCTCCCGCTCCAGTTCCCGTATGATTTTGCTTAAGTGGGGCTGATTCATATAAAAGTTCTGGGCGGCTTTGGTGATAGAGCCGGTTTTTTCTACCTCTACTGCGTATTTTAAATAGGAAAGATTCATGAGTCACCTGCCTTCTTTTAAGAGGAAGCCGTTGGCTGAAAAGGGATGATAGGGTTTGTTTTTGGAGTATAGCTGTCCGGCATTCCGTCTACGAACGGAGCATCGGAGGGAAGCGTTTCGGCTGGAGCAGGATCGGAAGAAGCCGGATGCTCAGGGCCTGTTTTGGTCTCATAGGGGGCAGCCGAAGGCGTTTGCTCCGCCTTTGAAGTTTCTGAAGAAGCAGTATTTCTGTGGATAACCGCAGCATGGCCTTTATAGGTCTTGGAATGATCCAGTATGCGTTCCCTTTCTTCCCCGTCTTTTGATATTACCTTATAGGTGTCCCAGCGGCTGCCGGGAACCGCTGCCTTTACCACCTTTTCTGTTCCGGGTTCAAGTGAAGGATCCTCCGCATATTCCGGTTCCGGAGGAGGCAGTTCCTCCACCTTTTCAGAATAAAGATCCCAGGAAACGCCTTCTTCCAAAACAGGGAGCCCATAGATGGATACAGTGGCTTTGCGGTCCGCATAGCTGGCCCGGATGCCAATGGGGGCACTGGAGGTGTTTACAAAACGGAAATCCGGCTGTTCCCAGCTGATGGCCGCATCCTGTCCAGGAGTCACATAGTTTGGCTCAAAGGTGTGAGAACGGCGGAAGGTAATTTCCATTCCCGCATTAAACGCTGCCCGGTACAGGGTACTGGAAATCTGGCAGACACCGCCTCCGATTTCCTGTACCACAGCGCCGCTGCTGTATGCAGCTGCTTCCTGATAGCCTTTTTCAGCCGTGCGCTGGCCCACTGCCTGATTAAAGGAAAATTCCTCGCCGGGCTGTACAATGGTGCCGTTTAAGGCCTCTGCTGCCAGCCGTACGTTTGTGTTGCGTTTTTGATTGCTGGTGGTTTCCGTAGTAAAGGCAGCGATGGTTTTGTACTGCTCTTTTGCCATGGCCTTGGAGAGAGGCGGGGCAGCGTCTGCGGAATGAACGGGGATTACTGCATCCAGCCGGTTTTCACGGATAGCGGAAAGAATATCCTCAGCCAGCCGGCGTTCATCAATTTCAATGCCGGAGCAGCCTTCGGTAAATATAAAGCTTCCTTTTTGTGGATCAAAATAATCCAGACCGCTGTTTTTAGGTGCAGTTTCCCACTTTTTTGCAAAGGTTTCTGCCTGGATTAAAATTTCCTTTTTTAATTCTTCGTTTATCAGGTTTGCAGGGGTAAGGGTCAGATCTCCGGACTGGGAGGAACGGCAGAGTGTTCCAATCCATTCCTTCAGCCGGGACGATAAAGGATTTTCCACAGCCAGCTGTTCTTCTCCATATTCTGCTTTCATGTCCCAAAGAAAAAGCTGGTTTAAGGCTTCAAAGCTCTCATCCGGGCTTAAGCCGTTCAGAGAAATGCCGTTGACCGTTACCGCAGGCGCGGTAAGCGAGGCATCTGTTTCAGAAAGCGAGGTTTCATGGCTGCCCGCAGCCGGTTTCCCTTTAAAATGGGAAATAGTGACGGCTGAGACAGCGGCTAAAAGAAAGATTCCCGCTCCGGCGGCAGACAGGGGAAGAAGGAATTTTCCCTTCTCCGTTTCAGATGCAGGCCGGCGGCTTTTTCTGGGGCCGCGGTAGGAAGAGCGGGAGGCTTTGTTTCGTCTGTGATCGTAATGGTTTGTCATTCTAAACTCCGGATATACATAGTTTTGATACCTGGCTGATTTTCAATCCGGTATCATATTATTCATATGTGAATACTGGGAATTATTATATAGGTACCTTAAAGGAAAGTCAAGAGCCGGGAGAAGGCAGTAATTGCCATGCACAGTATAACGCCGCAGGCTGTGGGAAGAAGAACGGCCAGACAGGTCCATTTTAAGCTTCCGGTTTCCTTTTTTATCGTCATAAGGGTAGTAGAACAGGGCCAGTGAAACAGGAAAAATACCATGGTGCAAAGGGCAGTGACCCAGGTCCAGCCCTGAGAGATAAGGAGCGTATGAAGGTCGGAAAGATTTCCTGGTTCGATCAGGGTTCCCTGAGAGGTATAGGCCATAATAATGATGGGGATCACGATTTCATTGGCCGGAAGCCCCAGGATAAATGCCATAAGGATTACCCCATCCATCCCCATCAGGTGCCCGATCGGATCCAGATATCCGCTAAAGCGTGCCAAAAGGCTGATATCTCCAATGGAAACATTGGCTAAAATCCATATGACAAGCCCGGCAGGAGCCGCTACCGCGGCGGCACGGCCCAGAATAAAAAGGGTGCGGTCCAAAATGGAGCGCCAGATTACCCTTCCGATCTGAGGTCGGCGGTAGGGCGGAAGCTCCAGAGTAAAAGAGGAAGGCATACCTTTAAGGACCGTGGCAGACAGAAGGCGGGATACAAAAAAGGTGGCGGCAACACCGGTAAGGATAAAAAAAGTAAGGATCAGGGCAGGACGGAGAGAGGAAATAGGACCTGCGGACGAAGCTCCTGTAAAAAACAGCGTGATCAGAGTTACGAGGGCCGGAAGACGGCCGTTGCAGGGGACGAAGCTGTTGGTAAGAATGGCGATGAGCCGTTCTCTGGGCGAGTCGATGATCCGGCAGCCCGTTACTCCGGCTGCATTGCAGCCAAAGCCCATAGCCATGGTAAGGGCCTGTTTTCCGCAGGCTTTGCAGCATTGGAAGGGACGGTCCAGATTATATGCGATCCGGGGCAGATAACCAAAATCTTCCAAAAGGGTAAAGAGAGGGAAGAAAATGGCCATGGGCGGAAGCATGACAGAGATAACCCAGGCCAGTACCCGGTATACACCCAGAACCAGAATCCCGTGGAGCCATTGGGGCGCATTGACTGCCATAAAAGCAGCGGTAAGTTTTTCCTGAAAGGAGAAAAAGAGGGAGGAAAGCAGGGCGGAAGGGTAGTTGGCTCCTGTGATCGTCAGCCAGAAAATGAGCGCCAAAAGACCAATCATAGCCGGATATCCGGCCAGCCGCCCGGTCAGGATGCGGTCCCAAAAAGCATCCCTTTTGCCGTAGGGTTTTTCAGGAAGGGAGACCGTGCGGGAAGCAATGGACTCCGCAGTATTTACGATGCCGGATACGATTCGGTCCTTTAAATCATCCTCAAAGATCCCGGCCTGATCCAGGTGGGACTGGGCCTGGCGGACAGCCTGACATAATGCATCATCCTCGGACAGATCTCTGCCTAAAAAGGTATTTAAAGAGCGAAGCAGGCCGGGATCATTTTCAAGGAGTCTTAAGGCCAGCCAGCGGGGAGAAAGGCGGCTGCTGAGCGGTTCTGTAAAGGGCAGAAGCATGGAAATGGCCTGTTCTACAGCTGCGTCATAGGAAATATGAAATGGCTCTGTGTCTGGATGATCGACCGTTTCATCCAGCCGGTCTAAAAAATGTTCCAGAGAGCGCTTTTTTCTTGCAGTTGTTCCTGCGACAGGGGCAGAAAGTTCCCGACTGAGAGCCGGCAGATCAACGCGTATGTTTTTTTTCGCTGCTTCGTCCATGAAATTGACGCAGACCATGGCGGGAATTCCGGTTTCCAGAATCTGCAGGACAAGGTTTAAGTTCCGTTCCAGACAGGTAGAGTCACAGATAACCACAGCGGCATCACAGTTCCCAAAACAGATGCCGTCCCGTGCAAGCGCTTCTTCAGCAGAGTGAGCCATAAGAGAATACGTTCCCGGAAGGTCTGCGAAAACATAGTTGTATTTTTTTGAGGAGCAGCTTCCTTTAAAACAGGAAACTGTAACCCCGGCCCAGTTGCCCGTGTGTTGGGAGCTGCCGGTAAGGCTGTTGAAAAGGGTGCTTTTTCCTACATTGGGGTTGCCGGCCAGAGCCACTGAAAATTGGTTCTTATTTTCGTTTCCATCCACCCGGATCTGGCGGCTGTATTCACGCCGTATGGCAATGACTGCACCCCGGATCCGGTAAGAGACCGGGTCACCTAAAGGACTTACGCCCAGGCATTCTACCTGTGTGTCTGCAGTCAGCCCCAGATCCATAAGCCTCCTGCGCATGGCTCCGGAAACAAGAAGTTCCGTTACCCGGGCGGTCTGCCCTGGTTGTATATCATTTAAGGAAAGGAAAGGATTCACGATCCGTATACCTGCCCGTGTTTGTTCTTATTATTACAGTATGGTTCAGGCGGGAAAATGTGACTGGAAATAACCGGTGAAGTGGTGTATAATAAGAAGAAAAAATGACAACAGGAGAGTTTTGCTATGGAAGAAAGTTACATTGAATGGCTGGTAAAGCGCAAGGATCCTATCTATGCCCTTCCGGTAAAGATCATTATGGTGCTTGTCTGCGCCTTTTCCGTACTGCTGGCGCTGCAGACGGTGATCGGAGTTGTGATCATGACAGCAGCAGGTATCGGTACCTATTTTATTTTCCTGAATTTAAGTGTGGAATATGAGTATCTGTTTGCTGAGGGCGGTCTGCGGATTGACCGGATTCTGGGAAAGGCCAGACGGAAAAAGGCCTTTGACTGTGAAAAGGATGATGTACAGCTGATCGCTCCGGTGGATTCCTATATGCTGAAGGATTATGCCAAGCAGGGGATGAAGGTTATGGACTGTACCTCCGGAAAGCAGGGTGCTGAAGTTTATGCGCTGATGTATCAGAAGGGAGCCGACACCATGAAAGTTCTTATTGAGCCCAATGAAAAGATGCTGGCAGCCATGCGCCATACATTTCCGCGTAAATTCGTGAAGTAAGAGAAACAAAATATTAGGGGCACTGATGGAATCCTATTAGTAAATTCAATGAATCATAACGGGAAAATGGGTTTGACAATCCTAATAAAATTTGCTAGGATTAGATACTAATAAGATGCTGAGGGCAGTATACCACACAGAAAGCGAGGAAGTTTTAATGGGTACAATTATCGGCGAAGGCATTACCTTTGATGATGTACTTCTGGTTCCGTCTTATTCAGAAGTGATTCCGAATCAGGTAGATTTAACCACCTATCTTACAAAGAAGATCAAACTTAACATTCCCCTGATGAGTGCAGGCATGGACACCGTGACCGAGCACCGTATGGCCATTGCCATGGCGCGCCAGGGCGGTATCGGTATTATCCACAAAAATATGTCTATTCAGGAACAGGCAGAAGAAGTAGACCGTGTAAAGCGTTCCGAAAACGGTGTTATCACAGATCCCTTCTATCTTTCCCCCGAACATACTTTAAAGGATGCCAATGACCTTATGGCAAAATTCCGTATTTCCGGTGTTCCTATTACGGAGGGAAAGAAGCTGGTGGGTATCATTACCAACCGTGACCTGAAGTTTGAGGAGGATTTCAGCCGTCCGATCAAGGAATGTATGACTTCCGAGAATCTTGTCACTGCAAAGGAAGGAGTAACGCTCAAGGAGGCAAAGGCGATCCTTGCTAAAGCCAGAGTGGAAAAGCTTCCTATCGTAGATGACAATTTCAATTTAAAGGGTCTTATCACGATTAAGGATATTGAAAAGCAGATCAAGTACCCTCTGTCTGCAAAAGACGAGCAGGGCCGTCTGCTCTGCGGAGCCGGCGTAGGCATTACTGCTAATGTATTAGAGCGTGTAGCTGCTCTGGTAGAAGCAAAGGTAGATGTAATTGTTCTTGACTCTGCCCATGGTCATTCTGCCAACGTGATCCGCTGTGTGAAGATGATCAAGGATGCATTTCCGGATCTTCAGGTAGTGGCAGGAAATGTGGCTACCGGTGAGGCGACCAGAGCTTTGATCGAGGCAGGTGCGGACTGTGTAAAGGTAGGTATCGGCCCCGGTTCCATTTGTACGACCCGTGTGGTGGCAGGTATCGGCGTACCTCAGATCACAGCCGTTATGGACTGTTACAATGTGGCAAAGGAATACGGCATCCCGGTTATCGCTGACGGCGGCATCAAGTATTCGGGTGATGTTACAAAGGCGATCGCAGCAGGCGGCAGCGTGTGCATGATGGGAAGCATGTTTGCAGGCTGCGATGAGAGTCCGGGTACCTTTGAACTGTACCAGGGACGTAAGTACAAGGTATACCGCGGCATGGGATCCATCGCTGCCATGGAGAACGGAAGCAAGGATCGCTATTTCCAGACCGACGCCAAGAAGCTGGTGCCGGAGGGTGTAGAAGGCCGTGTGGCATACAAGGGTATGGTAGAGGATACCGTATTCCAGCTGTTAGGCGGTTTAAGAGCCGGTATGGGCTACTGCGGAGCCAAGGATATCCCCACTCTGCAGAATACGGCAAGATTCGTGAAGATCTCTGCCGCTTCCTTAAAGGAAAGCCATCCTCACGATATTCACATCACAAAAGAAGCTCCCAACTATTCGATTGACGAGTAAGAGGGGGAGAAAAGAAAGCCCGGAGAAAGCGCGATATCTTTCTTCGGGTTTTATTTATGAAATAAAAGATGGGATCGGTGAAAAGAAGCATTCAGGTGTATTCTTGACTTTCCTGCCCCCCAATGCTAGAATAAATACCATGGATAAGAAGAGAATAGCAGTTTGTATTACAGGAATTTTGATCATAGCGGCCTGTCTGACGGGGTGCCAAAAGCATAGGGAACCTGTCAGCAGGTCTTCTTTTTTGCTCAACACATTTATTACGGTAACGCTTTACGATTCCAGAGAGGAAGAGATCCTGGATGGGGTGACGGAGCTTTGCTCAGAATATGAAAAGAAGTTCAGCACCACCATAGAAACCAGTGAAATTTATGCAATGAACCACAGAAAGCCGGGAGAACGGGAGTTTACTGTGTCACAGGATACGGCGGAGCTGATAGAAAAAGGACTGGAGTACAGCCGGCTGTCAGATGGGGCCTTTGATATCACCATAGAACCCTTAAGCCGTCTGTGGGATTTTTCGGGCTCAGATCCTCATGTACCGTCAGAGGAAGCAATCCGGAAAGAACTTTTAAAGGTAGGATATGAAAGAGTTGCGGTAAACGGCAATACAGTGGTTTTTGCAGATGATCTGGTATCTATGGATCTGGGAGCGATCGCCAAAGGGTATATTGCAGACCGCATGAAAGAATATCTTAAAGAGCAGGGGGTAGAGAGCGCCATTATCAATCTGGGAGGCAATGTCCTTTGTCTGGGGGAACGGCCCGGGAATAAGCCATTTAAAATCGGTCTTCAAAAGCCCTTTGCAGAGCGGTCCGAGACAGTGGCGGCTTTGGATATCCGTGATATGTCTGTAGTTTCTTCCGGGGTATATGAGCGCCATTTTGAGGAAAATGGAGTCAATTACCATCATATTTTGAATCCATCTACCGGATGGCCCTATGAAAATGGCCTTACTCAGGTCACGATCCTGTCTGAGCAGTCCGTAGATGGTGATGGACTGAGCACGGCCTGTTTTGCGCTGGGATTGAAAGAAGGAATGGAGCTTGCACAGTCCTTAGAGGGCGTGTATGCGGTATTTGTTACAGAGGATGGGACGCTTCATTATTCTAAGGGAGCAGAGGCCTTTATCAGCAGCCCATAAATATAGAAACTTAACTTTACATTTTTTGCAGGCTGCCATATAATGAGAACGTGTTTACATACAGAAATACGAGGAATAAAATGTTTGAAGCAATATGGAAAAAATGTGTAAATTATGAAACGATCAGTTATCTGATCTGCGGGATCCTGACTACGGCAGTAGATTTTGTGTCCTATGCCATGTTTCGCCGTATGGATATGGGAGTGGGAATGGCACAGGCTTTTTCCTGGGGGGCAGCTGTGCTGTTTGCCTATGTGGTGAATAAGCTGATCGTATTTAAAAATTATGATCTCAGGCCATCCTATCTTATGAAGGAGGCAGGCGCTTTTTTGATGACAAGAGGAATTTCAGGCGTGGCTGTCTGGCTGCTGATGGTTGTTATGGTAGCGCTTGGAGAGGGAAGAGGCTTTTTATATGAGATGTTCTGCAAGATGGTCTCTTCTGCGGTGAACCTGGTGGCAAATTATATTTTCAGCAAGCTGTGGATTTTTAAAAAAAGGTCAGAGAGCAAGGGGAAACAGCAGTGAAACGAGAAGAGATCGTTCAGGCAGAACGGGAACTGGATGCGGTATTGGAGCTGATCCAGGAGTCGGAGGGGATTTCAGGAAGGGATGACATAAAAGAGGAGCGTATGAAAGAAAGAAATCGGATTCAGGAAGCAGAGGTAGAAGAAAGCCTGACCCGTATTAATATGGAAGACACGGCAGATATGCTGCAGTATGAAGCGTGCCGGGAATTAAAACGCTGCTGGGACGTTCATATCCTGCGTCCGGGTGATAGCCTTCTGGCTGCTTTTTTTGTTCCGGTGCTTGTTTTGGTGGTTATCTTTGCACAGAGAGGTATTTTCCCTTTTGGGGAAGAATGTTTTCTGCGTACGGATATGTACCATCAGTATGCGCCGTTTTTCTCTGAATTTCAGTATAAGCTGACTCACGGAGGAAGTCTGCTTTACAGCTGGGATATCGGTATGGGGGTAAATTTCTCAGCATTGTATGCCTATTATCTGGCAAGTCCCATGAACTGGCTTGTGGCTCTTTGCCCCAGGCAGTTTTTGATTGAGTTCATGACGGTTTTGATCGTCATAAAAACAGGCCTGTCCGGTTTGTTTTTTACCTGGTACCTTAGAAAACATACGGGGACCAGGGAGTTTGGTTCCTGCTTTTTCGGCATTTTTTATGCATTAAGCGGCTATATGGCAGCCTACAGCTGGAATATCATGTGGCTGGACTGTATCCTTTTATTTCCGGTCATTCTTTTCGGGCTGGAACGGCTGGTAAAGGAAAAAAAGGGGATGGTTTACTGTATTGCCCTGGGGCTTTCCATCCTGTCAAACTATTATATCTCCATTATGATCTGTATTTTTATGGTGATCTATGCAGCGGTTCTGGTGATTTTATATCCTCCGAAGAAGGGAAAGGAGTTCGCAGCCACAGCCGGCAGATTTACGCTGTATTCCCTTTTGGCCGGCGGACTGGCGGCAGTGGTCCTGCTGCCGGAAATTTATGCCCTTCAGGCCACCGCTTCAGGAAATTTTGACTTTCCAAAGACAGTCAGTTCCTATTTTTCCATATTTGACATGATCGCCCGCCATATGGGGAACGTACAGACAGAGATCGGACTGGATCATTGGCCCAATATTTACTGTGGGGTAGCGGTTTTGATGCTCCTGCTCCTGTATCTTGGGAATAAGAACATTAAAATAAAGGAAAAAGCAGTATATTTCAGTCTTCTGCTCTTTTTCTACGCAAGTTTTTCTGTTAATGTACTGAATTTTATCTGGCATGGCTTTCATTATCCCAACAGCCTTCCCTGCCGTCAGTCCTTCATCTATATCGCGCTGGTGCTGGTGATGTGCTATAAGGCGTATTTGGAGCTTAAAAATACACCCTGGAAGCATATCGTTATGGCCTTTTGGGGAGCTGCAGCCTTTGTGATCCTGGCTGAAAAGCTGGTAGATAATGAGGAACAGTTCCATTTTGCCGTATTTTATGCAGCTATCCTGTTTCTGGCTCTGTATACGGGCTGTATTTATCTGTATCACAGCCGGAAATGGTGTCGGGATGGGGTTTTTTTAGCAGTGCTGGGACTGGTATTTTGTGAGTCGGCAGTCAATATGGCGGTAACGAGTATTCCCACAACCAGCCGTACAGCCTATGTAAAAGATAATGAAGATACCATGCTTTTGGCAGACAGCATCCGCTCCTCGGTATTTTACCGGATTGAAAAGGGTGAAAGCCGGACCAAAAATGATGGGGCATGGATGAATTTCCCTTCTGCCTCCCTGTTTTCTTCCGTAGCCAGCGCCGCTATGTCGGACTTTTTTAAAAGCGTAGGCTGTGAGAGCTCCACCAATGCGTACAGTGTAAAAGGAAGTACGCCCTTTATTGACGCTCTTTTCGCTACCCGTTACGGCATCTATCCGGATCAGCAGCCTGCGGACGGCTTAAAGGAGCAGATTGGCCGTCAGGGCTCCATGTGGTTTTATGAAAATAAATATACCCTTCCGGTGGGGTTTGTGATGCCTCAGGATATGGAAACCAACTGGGTTCTTGATTCGGGAAATCCGGCAAATGTGCAGAATGATCTTTCTTCCGTACTGGGAGTAAGCAATCTGCTTGTGCCGGCAGAGGGAGTATCGGAAGGAAAGAAGCTTACCTTTACAGCAGATGCCTCCGGCGATTATTATGTCTATGTGACCAATAAAAAGGTAGAAGAGGTTTCCGCCGAAATAGGGGAGAGAAGTCTTTCCTTTGACAATGTTGACAGGGGCTATTTTCTGGAGCTGGGCTATCTGCCAAAGGGACAGGAGGTAATCTTTCAGTCCAAAACAGATGGAAATCCTGCCATGCAGGCGGAAATCTGGCGTTTTGATCCGGAGGCCATGGAGGAGATTTATCAGTGTCTGAGCCAATCGCCTCTTGAACTTTCCAGCTGGACGGATACCGGCCTTGCAGGAAGCATAAATACGCCGGAGGGAGGAACCATGTTTACCAGCATTCCCTATGATAAGGGATGGAAAATCTGGGTAGACGGGACGGCTGTTTCAGGGCGTCCGGTGTTTGATGCATTTCTGGGCGTGGATCTGGAACCCGGCGAGCATAAGATCCGGCTGTCCTATGAGCCTCAGGGGCTAAAGACAGGTGCCGTTATTACAGGCGTAAGTGCGGCCGCTGTGGCAGCACTGGCTGTCTGTGGCTGGATGAAAAATAAAAAGAAATTTCTAAAATAAATCATATATAAAGGAGACTACTATTATGAAGCTTTGGGGCGGACGTTTTACTAAGGAAACGGATCAGCTGGTACAGAATTTTAACGAATCTCTTTCATTTGATCAGAAATTTTACCGTCAGGATATCAGAGGAAGCATTGCTCATGTAAAGATGCTGGCAAAGCAGGGAATCCTTTCTGAGAAGGACAGAGACGATATTATAAAGGGACTGGAAGGGATCCGGCAGGATCTGGACGAGGGCACTTTGATCATTCCGGCTGGTTCCGGTTATGAGGATATCCATTCGTTTGTAGAGGGAACTCTTACAGAGAGGATCGGAGAGGCAGGAAAGCGCCTTCATACAGGCCGCAGCCGCAACGATCAGGTCGCCCTTGACATGAAGCTGTATACAAGGGATGAAATTGACGAGCTTGACGGTCTGGTAAAGAAGCTCTTAGAGGAACTCCTTGTGATCATGGAGGCAAATACAGAAACCTTTATGCCGGGCTTTACCCATTTGCAGAAGGCACAGCCCATTACGCTGGCTCACCATATGGGAGCTTATTTTGAGATGTTTTCAAGAGACCGCTCCCGTCTGGCCGATATCCGCAGACGGATGAATTACTGTCCTTTAGGCTCCGGCGCTCTGGCAGGCACGACCTATCCTCTAGATCGGTCTTATACGGCAGAGCTTCTGGAATTTGCAGGGCCTACCTTAAATTCCATGGATTCCGTATCAGACCGGGATTATCTTATTGAGCTTTTAAGCGCCCTGTCTGTTATTTCCATGCATTTAAGCCGTTTCTGTGAGGAAATTATTATCTGGAATACAAATGAGTACCGGTTTGTGGAGATCGACGATTCCTACAGCACCGGAAGCAGCATTATGCCCCAGAAGAAGAACCCCGATATTGCCGAGCTGATCCGCGGAAAGAGCGGCCGTGTCTATGGAGCTCTGATGTCCATGCTGACAACTATGAAGGGAATTCCTCTGGCTTATAATAAAGATATGCAGGAGGATAAGGAGCTTACCTTTGATGCTATTGATACGGTAAAAGGCTGTCTTGCCCTGTTTACAGGGATGATCTCCTCTATGACCTTCAGAAAAGATGTAATGGAAGCCAGCGCAAAGAGAGGCTTTACAAATGCGACAGATGCTGCCGATTATCTGGTAAATCACGGCGTTCCCTTCCGAGATGCCCATGGTATTGTAGGACAGCTGGTGCTTTTATGTATTGAAAAAGGCATTGCGCTGGATGATCTTTCCCTGGAGGAATATAAGGAGATCAGTCCCGTATTTGAGGAAGATATTTATGAAGCAATCAGTATGAAGACCTGTGTCGAGAAGCGCATGACCATTGGTGCTCCCGGGCCTGAGGCAATGAAGCAGGTAATTGCTGTTTATAAAAAGCAGCTGCAGTAACGGCAGGTAATTGATTGCATACAGAGGATGAAATATATGAAAAAAATTGGGGGGGGGGGTGGAACATGGAAACCATTAGAAAGAGAAGCCGTATTTTTACCATCTGCGCGGTGTTGGTTGCTATGTTCTGTCTGGCAGTAGGTGCTGGAAATACCGTATCCTTTGAACGGATGATGAACCAGGTGGTAGAGCGGTATGTGTCAGAAAACAATCAGCAGGTTGCAAGCCAGATTTCATACCGTCTGAAAATGGGAAGAGAGTTTGTATCGGACTTTGCCGATACCCTGAGCCGAATGCCCCAATTTCTTCTCACAGAGGATTTTATATCCAGAAAGACAGCCGCCGTGGAGTTGGAAGGACTTATGGTTCTTTTTGAAGACGGCAGTGTGTTTCCCGAATCTGCCTGTCCGGATTATCTGAGCCAGTGGTTTGAGAAAAATCCGGACATATGGGAAAAACAGGTAACCTCCTATGTAGCAGATCAGAATCTTATCTTTACTGCTCCTGTACATTATGGGGATGGAACAGAAGCGGTTGTAGTAGGACTTCAGAACTACTGGAGCATCAAGGCTCTGGTCTTCCGGGCAGATTATCAGGAGCAGGGAGCCAGCTTTCTCATTGACAGAAAAGATGGAGAGATCCTGATCGCAGATGAAAAGTCAGCTTTATCAGTTACAGATCAGCAGCTCTATGCTCTTCTAGAGACAGGAAGGGAGCTGGAAGGAGACAGGCAGGTCTATGAAGCGGTGATGCCGAACGGACAGGAGGTTTTTGTTTCCTTGTATGAGGTAAGGGATACGGACTGGGTACAGGCAGCCGTGATCCCGTCCGATTTTCTGATGGCCCAGATCGAACGTCATATGGATGTTTATGCCGCGGTAGTAGTGGCTGTCATGGTTTTGCTGGGCGTATTGATCGGACATCTGATGAAGGAAAACCAGAGGTGGGAGAGGCTTTCTGTTACAGAGCCTCTTACCGGAGGCTGGAGCCGCGAAGGCTTTATAAAGCTGGGTACGCAAAATACGGAAGGACACAGGCTTCACGAATGGATCGTTGTGTATCTGAATATTAAAGATTTCCGATATATTAACGAAAGCTGGGGCGAAGAAGATGGGAATCTGATGCTTCAGTTTATATACCGTATGCTTTCCGGACTTATAAATGAAGAGGAGCTGGTGAGCAGGAGCAGCATGGATCATTTCTTCCTGTTATTAAAGGAAGAGGACGATCGGGATGTCAACCGTCGAATCCTCAAAATGAAAGAAGCAGTAAACGAGCGGATCCGTTGTAAATTCAGCGAGTACAGCATTGATTTTGCGGTTGGCGCCTGCCGTCTGGATATTGCAGGAGGAGTTCCTACAGCGATGAATAAGGCAATTTATGCCAGCAAGCTGTCGGATACAGACAATGTATGCAGCTTTTACAATGCAGGTATTGCAAATATGCTTGAAAGGGAGGAGCGGCTGAATACTCTTTTTGAGGATTCTGTAAAAAACAGGGATTTCAAGGTTTATCTTCAGCCGAAAGTGTCTCCTTCAGAAACCAGAGCCTGTCAGGCAGAGGCCCTTGTAAGATGGTTTCATCCCCAGGAAGGGGTGATCTATCCCTCTGAATTTATTCCGATTTTTGAGAAAAACGGGAAAATCTGCTCCCTGGATCTTTATATGTTTGAAGAGGTCTGCCGCCTGATCGATCGCTGGATCAAGGAGAAAAAGGCACTGGTTTCCATATCGGTCAATGTGTCACGCTTCCACTTAAGAGAGGCTGGCAGCGAGATATGGAAGGAGTACAAACGGATCCTTGACCGGTATGATATTCCTGAGGGCGTGATAGAAATGGAACTTACGGAAACTATTCTTTTGGAGGAAAATCAGATTCCTTTTGTAAAAGCCGTCTTAAACGGTTTCCGGTCCTGCGGACTTCGTGTTGCATTGGATGATTTTGGCTTTGCTTATTCATCCCTTTCCATGTTAAAAGAGTTTGCAGTTGATACACTAAAGATGGATCGCAGTTTTTTTGTCAACGAAAATGACAAATCAAGAAGAATTGTAGGAAGCATTATTCAGCTGGCACACAGCCTGGATATGGATGTGGTAGCTGAAGGAATTGAAGCAAAGGAACAGGTGGAAATGCTGAGGAAGATGGGCTGCGACTTGATTCAGGGTTATGTCTATTCTAAGCCTCTGCCTGTTGGGGAATTTGAGCAGTGGAGAGAGGAGTATGACAGGTAACAGTATAAAAAAGACTTTGCCCGGAATGGCAAGGTTTATGATACTGATTTTAATTATTTTGATCCTTCCGACGAATGTGGCATTACAGTTATATATACAGCATCAGAACCAGAAGCAGAATTCAGAAGAGATATTCTGGCAGCTGGAACAGCTTATACGGAACAATATATATGATCTGGAGCGGGAGAAAAGGGACTTTTCTCAAAAATGTATTCAGTCAGCTAAAATGGCTGCCTACTTTGTGGAACATAATCCGGGGTATATTACAGATCTGGAGCATACGAAGGAGCTGGCTGAAAAGCTGGATGTAGATGAGATCCATTTTATTGATCCTCAGGGGGAGATTTATGCGGGTACCCATCCCAGGTATTATGGTTTTACATTCCGGGATGGAGAACAGATGCAGTTTTTTCTTTCCATGCTGGAAGATACTTCTCTGGAGTTGTGTCGGGAGATCACTCCCAATACTGCAGAAGGAAAGATGATGGAGTATGCGGCAGTATGGATGGAAGATAAAAGCGGAATTGTCCAGATCGGGATGGAACCCAAACGCCTTTTAAAGCAGATGGAGGAAAAAAGCCTGAAAAAGGTGGTTTCTGAGATACCTTCCGGTCTTATGGGATATCTGCATATAATCAATACAAACACAGGGAAGATCGAAGCTTCGACTGTCCCTGGAATGAATGGGCTGGATATTCATGAAGAACTTAAAACGGAAGATAAAATAAAAGCTCCTGCTTCCGGCCACTATCGGTATAACGGCCGGAAATTCTGTGTCTATACAAAATATTACGGTCAATATCTCCTGGTGCGTTCTTTTGTGTCAGCTTATCCGCTGCGCAGCGCGGTGCAGTCTACTCTGCTTGTATTTCTCTATATACTGGGGGCGTCTGTGGCCGTTCTGTGGATTATCATGTGGTACATGAAAGTAAAACTTGCAGGGAATCTGACTGCGATTGTAGGTGAATTGAAAAAAATAGAAGGGGGAGATCTGACCAATCTTACCATCCACACGGGAATTTTAGAATTTGACGAGCTGGTTCAGTATATCAATGCTCTTTTAAAGAGTATCCGTTTAAACTGGGATAAGATGGATCATGTGATTGAAAACAGCCGTGTTCCGGTGGGAGTATTTGAATATAACCATTTTTATAAAAAAACCTTTATGAACAACCGTATTCTGAAAATTCTTGGGATTTCTGATGCAGATGAAAATAATGATGCTTTGAGCAACAGGATAAGGAAAAAGCTGGAAGAAGCGGAGAACCATCCTGTGGATGCAGGAAAATCTCTTTATGAATATGACAGAAACGGGGAAACGGTTTTTGCCAGAATTGAAAAATTTACAGATGAACAGAGTACGACCTGGTGCGTTACGGACGTTTCCCAGTGGTGGAATGAGATCAATCGCTTAAGAGAACAGAGCAGCAGAGACAGCCTGACGCTGCTTTATAACCGCCGGGGCTTTACGGAACGGCTGGAGGCTCTGTTTGCCGATCCCGGAGCTATTGGAAGCGGAGTGATGATCATGCTGGATGCAGATGGACTAAAGGGGATCAATGACATGTACGGACATCATATGGGAGATGTTTATTTACGTCAAATTGGCCGTCAGATTGAATTTTCGGGAGAGAAACGTTTTATCAGCGCCAGAATGGGAGGCGATGAATTTTCGGCATTTCTTTATGGTTACGCTTCAAAGGAGGAGGCAGAGAAGGTTCTCCGGGACTTTGAGGCTCATCGCGGCGAGGTTTTTATGGATCCCGAGATGAAACATATTTTGGGAACTGTAGAATTTTCCGTTGGATATGCGTTTTATCCGGAGGACGGAACGGATTACCATGTGCTGATGCATATTTCGGATGAACGGATGTATGAAGAGAAAAAGAAACGTAAAGGCAGAAGGAGCAGAGAAGAATGAAACTGTTTCATCTTTCAGATCTTCATCTTGGAAAACGGGTAAATGAGTTTTCCATGCTGGAGGATCAGCAGTATATTTTGAGCCGTATTCTGGAATGGGTTCATAAGGAGAAGCCGGATGTACTGATCCTGGCGGGTGATATCTACGACAAAGCAGTACCGTCTGCAGAGGCGGTCAGCCTGTTTGACTGGTTTCTTACAGAGCTTGCAGACAGAGCGTGTCCGGTGTGTATTGTAAGCGGAAACCACGATTCGGCAGAGCGGCTGGCATTCGGCGCCAGGCTTATGAATGCCAGAAACATTTTTCTGTCCCCGGTTTATGAGGGGAAGGTGGAGACGGTTGACTTTAAGGATTCCTTTGGAAGGATCCGGATCCACCTTCTGCCCTTTGTGCGTCCTTTATCGGTACGCCATGCATTTCCCAAGGAGGCGGAAGGGATCGTTGATTATCAGACAGCTTTAAGGACTGCAGTGGAGCATATGGAGCTGCTAGAAGGAGAACGGAATGTGCTTGCAGCTCATCAGTTTATCACAGGGGCTATGAGCTGTGAATCAGAAGAAGTGACTGTAGGGGGGCTGGACAATGGGGACGCCTCCCTCTTTGATGCGTTTGACTATGTGGCCTTAGGCCATATCCACAGCCCTCAGAGTGTGGGGCGCAAAGAGGTGCGCTACTGCGGTACGCCTCTTAAGTATTCCTTTTCTGAAGTATCCCAGGAGAAATCCATTACCGTGGTTGAATTGGAAGAAAAAGGAAATGTGCAGATAAAAACTCTTCCTCTCATACCGCTGCGTGATATGAGAAAGATACGCGGTACGTATATGGAGGTAACGGATCGGGCTTTTTATGAGGGAACCGATCAGCAGGATTATATCCAGGTGACTCTTACAGATGAGGAGGATATACCGGATGGTCTCCAGAAGCTGCGTACCATTTACCCTAATATTATGCGCCTGGAATACGATAACCGCCGTACCAGAAAAGACGCAGAGATAAGAGAATGGGAAAAGCAGGAAGAGCTTTCGGAGCTGGAGTTGTTTTCGCGGTTTTATGAGCAGCAGAACAATCAGCCCATGAGCCCAGAGCAGGAAGCGTTTGTCAAACATATTATGGAAGAGATAAAGGAATAGAGGATGAAACCGGAAAAGCTGATCATAAGCGCCTTTGGGCCTTATGCGGAGGAAATTGAAATTGATTTTGAAAAGCTGGGAGACAGGGGCCTGTTTTTGATCACAGGAGATACGGGGGCCGGGAAAACGACGATTTTCGATGCCATTTCCTTTGCCTTGTACGGAGAAGCCAGCGGAGAGATCAGAGAAGCGGGAATGTTTCGAAGCAAATATGCATCAGAGCAGACGCCCACATTTGCAGAGCTGACTTTTTCTATTCAGGAAAAGAGATACCGTGTCCGACGTAATCCGGAGTATCTGCGTCCAAAAGGGAGAGGGACCGGCTTTACTGTTCAGAAAAGTGATGCGGAACTGATCTTTTTTGACGGCCGTCCGCCAATCGTAAAGAATAAGGAGGTCACAAAGGCTGTTACAGAATTTTTGGGGCTGGACTACCGCCAGTTCACTCAGATTGCCATGATCGCCCAGGGAGATTTTCAAAAGCTTCTCTTAGCCGGAACCGCAGAGCGGTCAGAGATTTTCAGGCGTATTTTTCATACAGAGCCTTGTCAGGAACTTCAAAATCGTTTGAAATATGCAGTAAAAGAACGCTGGAAGGACTATGATGAGATGCGGCGCAGTATCAGTCAGTATCTGGACGGAGTACAGTGCGGATGTGCGCCGGAAATTGACGCAGAATTTAAGACTCTGAAAAAAGAACATTTTGACGGAAAAGCCGTCCGCGGCATGGAACTTTTGAGCCGGCTTCTGGAGATGGATAAGAACAGCCTGTTTCAGCTGGATAAGGAGATCAGAGGACTGGAGGAAGAAATCCAGGAACAGGATCAGCTTCTGGGAAAAGCAGAACAGAGGCGCAGGCTGGTACAGGAGTTAAAGCTTAGGGAAACAGAAGAAAGGGAACTGGCTCCGGTTCTGGAGGAACGTGCCGTGCAGCTTAAGGAAGCAGAAGAAAGGACAGTTTACTGCAAAGCGCTTGATGAAAAGATACGGAAGGGAATGGGGCAGTTAGAGCAGTTTACGGCGCTTTCTGGTCTGAAGAAGGAACTTAAGGATAAGGAAAGCAGTCTGCAAAAGATCCAGGAAGAGTATGGGCTTTGCAGGAAGCAGGAAGAGCTTTTGGAAGAAGAAATCCAAAAAGGGAAAAACAGGCAGGAAGCGCTTGCGGGAGCAGAAGCAAGGCGGGAGCAGTTAGCCTACGAAACAGAGCGAACGACGGCCAGAAAAACAGAACTGGTAAGCTGCGGGAAGCGGTATTTCCAGCTGTTGGAGGCCGGGAAGCAGGAGCGGGAGGCAATCCGTCTGGATGAGGAGGCATTAAAGGAACAGGAAGCAGCTCTTGCAAAGGGACAGGAAAAAATCGACAGCCTGATGGACCGGGATGTGCTTTTAGTGAAAAAAACAGAGGAAGCAAGAGGATTAAAGCAGTTAGATCAGGTCTGTGGCCGCTGGAAGGAAAAAGAGGAAACGCTTTTAAAGATTCAGGAGCAGTACCGTCTGGCAAGTGTGGAAAAATCCCGTCTCAGACAGGAGTATGACCAGTTTGAGCAGCTCTTTTTGGATGCACAGGCGGGGATTTTGGCAGATCATTTAAAAGAAGGGGAAAGATGTCCGGTCTGCGGCTCTCTTCATCATCCGGCGCCTGCCATAAGGCCTGAACGGGTTCCGGAAAAGACAGAATTGGAGCAGAAAAAAGCCAGGCTGAGCCAGGCTGAGGATCGGGTTCGGGCGTTTTGCGCAGAGGCAGAGCATGGGAACCGGGAATGTGCAGAGCTTGGCAAGAGCATCCGGTCTGGTCTGGGAACGGAGGAGACGGATATAAGACCGGAGCAGGCGGGGCAGATCCTGAAACTTCGTATTGCAGCGCTTTCCGGACAGATCGCTCAGATTTCAGAGGAAATTGTCCTGCGAAAAAAACTTGGGAGGCTGCAGGAACAGGAACAAAGAAGGTGGAAGGAAAGCCAGGAACAGTATCAGAACCGTCTGCGCCGAATGGAGGTAATACGGACGCAGAAGGAACAGGCCTTACAGGATATCCAAACAGCTCTGGGACGGGAAGAAGAGGAGGCTTATATTCTTACGGCTTTGAAACAGGCTGTCCAGAGCCTGGAAGCAGAACTCAAAGGACTGAAAGAGAAAACAGCCTCCAATCAGGCGCTTGTTCAGGAATTTATTTCTCTCAGGCAGATCCTTTTGCAGAAGGAACAGGCGCTTTCAGCCTGCAGGGAAAGGATCAGCCGGCTGAGAGCGGAAGAAGCCTCCCTGAAAGCCAAAATGGATTCTCTGAGGGAGCAGGAAAAAGAGAAGAACGAGCATCTGGAAGACTGGAAAGAAGAGACGCTCTCTGTACAGATTGAAAGCTGGCGCAGGGAAAAGTCCGGACTGGAAAAGTCCTATGAGCAGGCAGCCGAAGCATTTCGGGAATGTAATACCAGGTTTACAGCCTTACAGTCTGCCGTTTCCACGCTGAGAGAGCAAAATAAGGAAGCAGAGCTGCTTTCTGAGCCGGAAATTCTGGCCTGTAAAGCCGTACTTTCTGAAAAAAAAGAGAAAAAAGCCGCACAGCGGAGCCAGCTGTATGCGGAAATGGAGAATAACCGCCGTATTTTTAATGCAGTTCAGGGGAAGGAAGCGAAGATGGCAGCTGCGGAACAGGAGTATGTGTGGATGAAGGCTCTGGCCGATACAGCGGGAGGAACATTAAGCGGAAAGCCGAAAATCGAATTTGAAACCTATGTCCAGACCGCGTTTTTTGACCGTATCCTGCGAAGGGCGAATCTCCGCCTGATGACTATGAGCAGCGGTCAGTATGAATTAAAGCGTCAGGCGGCAGGAGAAAATAAAAAAGAAAAGGCAGGACTGGAATTAAATGTCATTGACCATTATAATGGAAGTGAACGCAGTGTGAAAACACTCTCCGGCGGAGAAACTTTCCAGGCATCTTTGTCCCTGGCTTTGGGGCTGGCAGATGAGATACAGTCAAATGCCGGAGGAATCCGCCTGGACGCTATGTTCGTGGATGAGGGCTTTGGCTCTCTGGATGAGGAAGCTCTAAACCAGGCTATGAAGGCTCTCTACAGTCTGGCAGAAGGGCAGCGGATGGTGGGGATTATTTCCCATGTATCTGAATTAAAAGAGAGAATCAGCCGAAGGATTACTGTAACTAAAAACCGCAAAACAGGCGGTGTGGGAAGCACAGTCCAGGTGAGCGGAGAATCATAAAAGAAAAAGGGGTAATTTAAGATGGATCAAACAAAGAAGAAACTGGCATTACTGGGAAATGGATATCTGTCCGGGATTGTAGTCGAGGCGTATAATATGGGACTGCTTGAGGGCTATAAACTTACCGGCATCCTGGGACGGACAAAGGAGAAAACAGAGGCGCTGGCTGCAAAGGCAGGCTGCAGAGCCTGCAGCACCATTGAAGAGCTGATGGAGGACAAGCCGGATTATGTGGCAGAAGCTGCGTCTGTAAAATCCATTAAAGACTATGCCAAAACCATTCTCTGTCAGGGAGCCAGCCTGGTCGTTCTTTCCATCGGAGCATTTGCAGACCAGGAATTTTATGAGCAGGCAAAAAACTGTGCTATGGAGCACGGCACCAGGATTTATCTGGCATCCGGAGCGGTAGGCGGCTTTGATGTGCTTCGCACCACATCTTTGATGGCCCTGGCACAGAAGATGAAGGCAGAGGGGCTGTCTGCTTCTGAGGCCGGAAGTCTGGACGGTTATCTTACAGCCGGAATTTCTACCAGAAAAGGGCCGGCATCCCTGATGGGAACACCGGTCTTTAAAGATTATTTCATGACAGATCCAGAAGAAGCGGCTGCTTTTTCCGGCAGCGCGAAGGAGGCTATCGGTCTTCTGCCGACCAAGGTAAATGTGGCGGTCGCTTCCTCTCTTGCTACAGCAGGCCCGGATGAAACTACAGTGGATATCACCAGTGTTCCCGGTATGGCAGGAGACGACCACAAAATTACGGCAAAGATCGGCGGTCCGGATGAGGTAGAGGCAGTAGTAGATATCTATTCCCGTACCAGCGCCATTGCAGGATGGAGCACCGTAGCCGTGCTGAGAAATATCCTGTCACCTGTTGTATTTTAACCGACTTTATATTTAAAATGATAATATCCGAAAATGGATTATAAGAAAGGAGATAGAAATGTTTCGTAAACTGACTGCCATTGAACCGGTCAGCCTGGAGGACTGGGCGGAGGAAAAGCTTCATACCTATGCAGAAGAAGTTGTATTATACAGAGATATCCCTGAAAATGATGAGGAGATCATCCGGCGCATCGGTGATTCAGATGCGGTTTTAGTAAGCTATACCACAAGGATTGGACGGAATGTGATTGAGGCATGTCCACAGATCCGTTATATCGGTATGTGCTGCAGCCTTTATTCAGAGGAGAGCGCCAATGTAGATATTGCCTGCGCCAGAGAGAGAGGAATCCGTGTACTGGGCATCCGGGATTACGGAGACCGGGGCGTGGTAGAATTCGTTTTAAGCGAGCTGGTGCGGTTCCTTCACGGGTTTGACCGCCCCATGCTCTATGACATCCCTACGGAGATTACCGGTTTAAAGGCTGGTATCATCGGCCTTGGTGTTTCCGGAACCATGATTGCAGAGGCGCTGCAGTTTATGGGAGCGGAGGTTTCCTATTTCAGCCGTACCCGCAAGCCGGAAAAGGAGGCAGCAGGCTTTGCCTACCGTCCGTTAAAGGAGCTTTTGGCAGAAAGCCAGGTGGTATTTGCCTGTCTGAATAAAAATGTGATCCTGCTTCACAAAGAGGAATTTGACGCTTTGGGAAAGGGAAAGCTTCTCTTTAACACATCCATTGGGCCGGCTCATGAGGTGGAGGCGCTGGCAGAATGGCTGGATCATGAGGGCGGTTATTTTATCTGCGACACCGCAGGAGCCCTTGGAGATACAGAAGGCATTTTAAAGGATCATCCAAACGTTATCTGCGCAGGAGTTTCTGCTGGAAGAACCAGACAGGCCTTTGGCCTTTTAAGCAAAAAGGTACTGGATAATATTGAAACCTGTTTAAGAGGAATGGAAGCATGAAAGCGCTGGTAATTGCTGAAAAGCCTTCTGTGGCCCGTGACATTGCCCGCGTGCTGAAATGCGGAAAAAATATAAATGGAGCCATTGAGGGAGAACGCTACGTAGTAACCTGGGGGCTGGGCCATCTGGTGGAACTGGCGGATCCGGAGAGCTACGACGCCCGCTATAAGGAGTGGAGGATGGAGGATCTTCCCATGATTCCCGATCCTTTTAAGCTGGAAGTGATCAAACAGACCGGAAAGCAGTATCAGGCAGTAAAATCCCAGCTTCACCGGAAGGATATTTCCCAGGTGATCATTGCCACAGATGCGGGACGGGAAGGAGAGCTGGTAGCGAGGCTGATTCTTAAAAAGGCGGGAAGCCGTCAGCCGATTAAGCGGCTTTGGATCTCATCCGTTACGGATAAGGCGATTAAAGAGGGATTTGCCTCCTTAAAAGACGGAAAAGAGTATGAATCCCTCCGGGACGCCGCATTGTGCAGAGCCGAGGCAGACTGGCTGGTTGGGATCAACAGCACCAGGGCATTGACCTGCAAATATAATGCTCAGTTATCCTGCGGACGGGTGCAGACGCCTACATTAGCCATGATTGCAGCCAGAGAGGAGCGGATCAGAGCCTTTGTGCCGAAACCTTATTATGGAATGAAAGCCAGGGTTCAGGGGATTTCCTTTACCTGGCAGGATAAGGCTGCATCCAGCAGCAGTTCCTTTGACCGGGCGCGGATAGAGGGACTTTTGTCCTCTCTTAAAAATGAGTCTGCCCAGGCAGAGCAGATCAAAAGAACGCCCAAAAAGAAGCAGCCGCCGCTTTTATATGATCTGACAGAGCTTCAGAGAGACGCCAATAAACAGTATAATTATACAGCCAAGGAAACATTAAACATCATGCAGCGGCTGTATGAGAATCATAAGGTACTGACGTACCCCAGAACGGATTCCAGATATTTGAGCCAGGACATTGTCCCAACGATAAAGGAGTGCTTAAAAGCCTGCTCTGTAGGGCCATACCGAAAGATCGCAGGGACTATGATCAACCGTCCTCTTGCCCAGAAGATGGCTTTTGTGGATAACTCAAAGGTTTCAGATCACCATGCCATCATTCCCACAGAACAGTTTGTCCAGCTGGATCACATGACCGTAGATGAGCGACGGATCTACGATCTGGTTGTCCGCCGCTTTCTGGCGGTGCTGTATCCGCCCTGCGAGTATGAGCAGACAGAGGTAACGGTACGGATCGGCAGCGAGCGCTTTACAGCCAGGGCCAATGTGGTTACCCAGACGGGCTGGAAGACAGCGTATGAGGGACAGAGCGGCTCATGGGAGGAAGATGAGAGCACGGAGGCAGCAGAAAGCAGCGCAGACAGCCAGAAACTTTTGAGCCTGAAGGAAGGAGATGTCCTGAAGGGAGTAGTTCTTGCCATGACGGAGGGGAAGACAAAGCCCCCTGCGCCCTTTAATGAGGCCAGCCTTCTGTCTGCCATGGAAAATCCGGCTGCTTATATGGAGTCAAAGGATAAGGCTATGGCAAAAACGCTGGGAGAGACAGGGGGACTTGGCACGGTAGCGACCCGTGCAGATATCATCGAAAAGCTTTTTTCCAGTTTTTTACTTGAAAAGCGGGGAAAGGATATTTTCCTCACCTCCAAGGCAAAACAGCTCTTAGAGCTGGTGCCGGAGGACTTAAAAAAACCGGAGCTTACCGCCCAGTGGGAGATGAAGCTTTCAGCCATTGCAAAGGGAGACTTAAAGCGGGATGCATTTATGGAAGAAATCCGTGACTACTGTAAGGAACTTCTGGGGCAGATTAAAACAGGAGAAGGGCAGTTTCGCCATGATAACCTGACCAATACCAAATGTCCGGTCTGCGGAAAACGGATGCTTTCTGTAAAGGGAAAAAACAGCCAGATGCTGGTTTGCCAGGACCGGGCCTGCGGTCACAGAGAGACTGTCTCCCGAACCTCCAATGCCCGCTGCCCTGTATGCCATAAAAAAATGGAGCTGCGGGGAAAGGGAGAGGGACAGATTTTCGTATGCAGCTGCGGTCACAAGGAGAAGCTGTCTGCTTTTAAGGACCGGAGAAAGAAAGAAGGAGCCGGCGTATCCAAAAAGGATGTGGCCCGCTACTTAAACCAGCAGAAAAAAGAAGAAACGGAACCATTAAACAATGCGTTTGCCGCGGCGCTTGCAGGGCTTAAGGTGGATCCGTAACATGTCCGGAAGGAAAAGAAAGAGGGAACAATATGGAACGAAGGATTGATCTGGCGGAAATTTCCGATGGAAAGCTTTACGGGGCAGAGGATATGGTAAAGGCGGACTGCGGAGACTGTGAGGGCTGCTCTGCCTGCTGTCAGGGCATGGGGGATTCCATTCTGCTGGATCCTTATGATATCTGCCGCCTGTCAGAGGGGCTTGGAAAAAGCTTTGAGGAGCTGATGAAGGAGGCTGTGGGTCTTAAAATGGCAGACGGACTGATCCTTCCGTATTTAAAGATGACGGGGGAGAAAGAGGCCTGTTCCTTTTTAAACTCAGAAGGCCGGTGTTCCATTCATACATTCCGGCCAGGCTTCTGCCGTCTCTTTCCTCTGGGCCGTCTTTATGAAAACGGAAGCTTCCGGTATTTTCTCCAGATCCATGAGTGCAGGAAGGAAAATCGGACAAAGGTACGGGTACGCAAATGGCTGGATACGCTTGATTTTGCGGCCTATGAGCAGTTTATCAGTGACTGGCACTACATGACAAAGGAATTGGGAGAAAGGATCCGTTCTTTGGGAGCAGAAGGGCAGGAGAAATCAAAAAAAATCTGTCTTTATGTGCTGAACCGGTTTTACATGGAGCCGTATGGAGAAACAAAAGGGTTTTATGAGGAATTTTACAGGCGGTTAGAACAGGCAAAAAAGGATTTGGAACTTAAAAACACCATGTACGTGCAGGAAAGGATAAAACAGGGATGAGAGAAAATATGAAGGAATTTACAGGGGGAATTGTGAAGACCCTTCTGTTTATCGGCCTTGTGATGTTCTTCTGTCCGGCCGTTGTATTTCTGGGGCTTTTTGCAGCGTCAAAGCTGGGGCTTACCACCTCCAGGGTTCAGGTTCCTTTAAGCCATGTGGCGATTGACGGAGAAGAAATACCCATTCCCCTGCAGGGAAAGGTTACGGAGGGAAAAGGATGGGTGCTGAGAAATTCCAAAGGCCAATACACACTGACTCTGGACGGACTAAAGGCAGGCAGCCTGGAAAGAAAGACTCCGGCTCTTGAAATCCAGGGAGATCTTACCCTGGTTTTGAAAAAGGGGACAGAGAGCGAACTTTTAAGTACAGACGCCGCCCTGAAAAAGGGGGCAGGTACTCTTACCATACGCGGAGAAGGAAGCTTAAGGCTTCAGGGAGAAACGGCCCTGGAGGGGGAGTGGAAGGAGGAAACGCTTAATCAGGATGAACCCTCTGCCCTGCGGATCGAAGGGGGGAAACTGGTATTTACCGGAGAGGAAACGGCTCTTTATGAGGATACCGTAGAGCTTGCAGGCGGGGAGATACAGATTCAGTGTCTGAATGGAAAGGGAACAGGGATCAGGGCCCATACATTGGACGACCGTCACTTTTCAGGAAGTTTGGAAATGGAGGAATCAGAAGAATGAAGCTGACGATATTGTGCTATGACAAATGCAGTACCTGTAAAAAAGCCTTAAACTGGCTGGATGAAAAGGGGATTTCCTATGAAAAAAGACCCATTAAGGAACAGAATCCCTCAAAGGAGGAACTGGCCGTCTGGCATAAGAAAAGCGGCCTTCCCTTAAAGCGCTTTTTCAATACCAGCGGGAATCTGTATAAGGAGCTGGGCCTTAAGGACAAGCTGCCCCAGATGACAGAGGAGGAGCAGCTGGAGCTTCTTGCATCTGATGGTATGCTTGTAAAACGCCCTCTGGCAGTTACAGACCAGTGGGCCTTCCCGGGTTTTCGGGAAAAGGAGTGGGAGGATCATCTGGCAGACTGAGCTGTAAGATGATCCAGGGATTCAAAACGATATCCCATTTCTTCCCATTTTGTCAGCAGTTCATCCAGAATCTGTCCATTGGTTTTTGATGTACTGTGAAGGAGAACCACAGCCCCCGGATGGATGCGGCCTAAAAGCTTTTCAAAGGCCTCTTCCTTCGAGGGCTGTTTGTTTTCATACCAGTCCACATAGGCCAGGCTCCAGAAAAAGGTCTGATATCCCATATCCTTTGCCATCTGCAGATTGCTTTCACTGTATTTTCCCTGAGGGGGGCGGTAGTATCGCTTCATTTTCTGTCCAGTGGTCTGTTCATAGAGGGTTTCCAGATCGGACAGCTCCTTCTGGAAGGCTTCTTTGCTGGAAATTTTTGACATATCGGGATGGTGATAGGTGTGATTCCCTACAATGTGGCCTTCCGATACCATCCGTTTTACCAGTTCGGGGCTTGTTTCCAGATAGTTTCCTACTAAAAAGAAGGCCGCCGGTGCATGATGCTTTTTCAGTGCATCCAGGATTGGTTCGGTGTTTCCGTTTTCATAGCCTGCATCAAAGGTGAGATAGATTACCTTTTCATCCGGATTTCCGGCATACCAGGCATGATACTGTTTTAAATATTCGGCAGAGGCATTCCCAACGGGTGTTTTTCCTTTTTCAGGAAAACCCAGACCCCAGTTTCCGTCTGCAGACGCTTCCAGATGATCCGAAGGGCCGAAAAATCCCGCTTCTGCCTGTCTGGCAGTCCACTGGCCGGCTCCGTAGGCCATCAAAAACAATACTCCTGTGAGTATGATTCCCCAGAATGAAAAATCCCAGGATCCATCATTTTTCATAATAACAAACAGCTCCCTGTATACGGTTAGTTCAGTATACAGGGAGCTTCGTTTTATTATGACTGGATTTCAGAGCGGGCCGGCAAAAAGCGGAAGGTGAGAATACACACAACCATGACAAGGACAGCGATGACGGTCCATCCCAGGCCGGCGGAATACAGCGGAAGGGAGTGGAAGATAGGGCTTAAAACTCCAAGATCCAGGCCGATGTTTTCAGCTGCATAGATAACGCTTATGAATCCTACAGAGCCGATGGTGCAGGGATAGATAAAGGGAATGTGTCCCAGCTTTGCATCACACAGTCCGAGCACGATCAGCATGATGGAAATGGGATAAATCGCATCCAGTACAGGTACGGAAATGCTTAAGATCACATTGAGCCCCTGATTGCAGACCACAAAGGAAAAACCTGCGATCAGAAGAACCAGCTGGCGGTAGGACAGCCGGGAGGTAAGGGTTGAAAAATACTGGGAAATAGAGGTGATCAGTCCCACGCAGGTTGTCAGGCAGGCCAGCGTAAAGATAGCTGCCAGAAGGACGGCGCCCGTATCTCCGAAGAGCTGATGCACGATGCAGCGCAGAGTCCACGCGCCGTTTTCCTGAATCGGGAATACACCGGAAGAACTCATGCCCATATAAGCCAGGATCAGATAAACGCCGGCTAGGATAAGCCCCGCGAAAATACCGGTCATAACCGTATATTTCATCACGTCCGATTTACGGCTGATCCCCAGTCCTGTGATGGTGGTAGCAATTACAAGGCCGAAATTTAAGGCTGCAATCGTGTCCATAGTCAGATAGCCTTCCAGAAATCCCTTCACAAGAGGATTGGAAGCATAGCTTTCCTGCGGCTCTGCCACATGGACATTTCCCTTTAAAAGAAAGTTAAAAAATACAAAAAGCAGTAAAAATAACAGGCTTGGTGTTAAAAATTTTCCGATCCTCTCTACCAGCTTGTTTGGGGTAAGAGCCAGCCATCCTGCAATGAGGAAAAACACAAGGGAAAATCCAAGCATGAATAAGGACAAATTCGCTTCCTCAGGAAGATAGGGAGCCACTGCCATTTCAAAGGGAAGGGAGGCTGCTCTGGGGATACCAAGTCCGGGGCCGATGGAAAGGTAGATAAGAATGGTAAATACGATGGCAAATTTCGGATTAACCCTTCTAGCAAGCTTTTCCAGGCCGTCAAACTTCGCCACAACGATCACGCCCAAAACGGGAAGGGCTACAGCTGTGATCAGAAAGGCTGCAATGGCAAATGGGGTCTGGCTGCCTGCATTCTGTCCTAAAAATGGCGGGAATATCAGGTTGCCTGCCCCGAAAAACAGGGAAAAGAGCATAAAGCTCACCAGCAGGATTTGTTTCTTGTGTAGTTTCATAATAAAAAGCCTCCTTTAAAATAAAAAAATCGCCCTTATAAAAAGGACGATTAAAAACCGTGGTACCACCTTAATTCCTGAATGAAATCCAGCTCATCTCCGCATCCTCTAATGCGTATCACCTGTAACGTGGCTCTGCTCCGGCGCTCCTACTAAACTTCAGTTTGCTTCTCCAGGATGATTTCATCCGTCAGGTTCAATGACAGCTCACACCAGCCGCTGTCTCTCTGAAAAATCCTCTGAGGATTACTTGTTCCTATCAAATGAATTTTTTCTATGGCTGTATTATAGAATAAAAAATCAGAAATTACAATAGTTTCCAAAATTATTTTTCATCACAGACCTGGAAGATGATGAATTTGAGATAATAGGATTCGTCTGCCGCCCACAAGATCGGATGATCGGCGGCCTGGGTTCTGTATTCGATCTGGCGCAGCCGTTTGTGGACATTGGCAGCTGCTTCACGGATGGTTTTTGTGAAAAGCTCCGGATCCATAAAATGGGAGCAGGAGCAGGTGGCAAGGTATCCTCCGTCTTTTACCAGCTTCATGCCTCGGATATTGATTTCACGATAGCCTTTTACTGCATTTTTGATGGAACTTCTGGATTTGGTAAAGGCGGGAGGATCCAGAACTACCACATCAAAGCGTTCTCCTCTTTGCTCTAACTGCGGGAGAAGGTCAAATACATCGGCGCACTGGAAATGAACCCGATCCTCTAAGCCGTTAAGGCGGGCATTCTCACGGGCCTGTTCCACTGCAAGCTCCGAGGCGTCTACTCCCAGAACATGGCCGGAACCGGCGATTCCCGCATTTAAGGCAAAGGAGCCGGTATGGGTAAAGCAGTCCAGCACCCGTTCCGGCTGCGTTTTTTTACACAGATTCTGTACAGCCAGCCGGTTGTATTTCTGATCCAGGAAAAAGCCGGTTTTCTGTCCATCCTCTACATCCACCAGATAGCGGACCCCGTTTTCCAGAATTTCCACCTTGGTATCAAAGGCTTCGCCGATAAAGCCCTTATAGCGATCCATCCCCTCCTGCAGACGTACCTTGGCGTCGCTGCGCTCGTAGATACCCCGAATATGGATATCCTCCTCTTTGAGTACCTTAAGCAGCTTTTCCAGGATTACCGGCTTTAAACGGTCAATTCCCAGAGCCAGGGATTCTACTACCAGAACATCGGAAAATTTATCGATCACAATACCCGGCAGGAAATCGGCTTCTCCAAAGATGACACGGCAGCTGGAGGTATCTACGGTGGCCTTCCTGTATTCCCAGGCATTTCTTACCCGCATTTCGATAAATTCATCATTAATGACAGCATCCCTTTTTCTGGATAACATCCGAACGGTCAGTTTGGAATGTGTGTTGATAAAGCCATGGCCCAGAGGATAGCCGTCAAAGTCCTCGGCTGTTACCAGATCTCCGTCCTTATATTCACCGGAAATGGTGTCGATCTCATTGTCATAGATCCATGCTCCGCCAGCCTTTAAGGAACGCCCGGCTCCCTTTTTGATCCGTACGCAGGCGGTTTCTCTGTATAATTCATCTTTTGTCATATAGGACTCTCCTTTAGCTTTCTTCCATAGGAATATCTTCTTTTATACCACAGATTACTCAGAGGCGCTACAGAGATTTTGACTGAAACTGCGGATTTTAATGGGGATGCTTTATTCCAGAGGATTCTGGGAAAGCACATGAAGCTGGTCAGTAATGATTTTTTCGGTCAGCCGCGCCATCTGAACCGGCGTTTCCTTAAGACCGGTCTTCAGCCAGTGCTGCACCAGCCCCAGGCAGCCGGAAACGATGAAGGCGAAGTAGGCGTCAAATACTGCGGTACTTTCGGTACGAACCACTTCCATCCAGTCGTGAAGACATTTATCACGCATGATCTGTTTCATCCGGTTGAGAAAGTTCAAATCTCCATTTTCTCCCAGGAGAATTTCTACCAGAGACGCATTTTCATATACCAGCGTATACACCTCATGGAAAATATTAAAGGGGCGGTCTAAAAGCTCTTCAGCCCGGTGCTTTTGGATCACAGAGTTTAATTTTCCAAGGAGCTCAGTTTCTGTCTGTTCCAGAAGATCAAACACATCTTTATAATGAAGATAAAAGGTTCCGCGGTTTAAGTCTGCCATTTCCGTCAGCTCCCGGACGGTGATATCCTGTATACGCTTTGTTTTTAACAGAGAAATAAGACAGTCTTTTAATTGTTTCCGCGTTTTGCGGATTCTTCGGTCGATCAGTTCTGTTCCCATTTTCATAACCTCCTTATGTATGGGATTTTGTATAATAATGAACATAAAAATCAAATATGTTGATTAACGTACATTGAATGTGAAATCAATCATTGTTATTTTAAACATTCATTAGTATAATCTATTATAGTTAAGTAATGAACATATGTCAATTATCGTTCACAGAGTTGAGAAAATAAACATGACCAGCAAAGAATCAGGAGATCGGTTGTATGAAAAAATGGAAGAGTATCAGGTTGATGTGCCTGATCGGGGCGGTTCTGCTTCAAATGGAAAATATGGATGCGCTGGCGGCAGAGCCGGGAGGTTCTGATCCGGGATGGATCTGTCTGGATGGAAAGTGGTATTGGCAGAAAGCGGATATGACAGCAGCCACAGGCTGGCTTTCAGCTGGAGGAAGAACTTACTATCTGAGGGAGGACGGGGTCATGGCGACCGGATTTCAAAAGGTAGGAAATGAGTGGTATTATTTCCATGAGGACGGTGGAATGAATCTGGGAGATCTGGAGCTTGATAATGCGGTATATACCTTTTCGGCAGAAGGTGCTCTTACCGGAGCCTCATGGAAGGAAAATACGGGAGGAGGAGCCTATTTTGCAGGCTGCTATGATACGCAGGAGCAGATTTTGTTTGAGTATTTATGCGATGAAAAGCGGGATCAGTATTTTGACGCCAGACCGGATCGGGAACATGAGTATGACGGGGATATGCATACGTCCTATGACCGGTATGCGGGCTTAAAAATGGATGTAAAGCTGAACCGGATTGCGGCTGCCCGCCTTAAGGAGGCCATGGAAAATGGGTATGCAGATGGGAAAAACAGCACTTATAAGGAGCTTTATATACGAAATTGTGAGGATGGGGAAGCTGCTTTTGATAAAATCATGGATGTGCTGGAAAAACAGTACAGCAGAGGAGAAGCTTATCAGGATACGCTGGATTATTATCGGTATTTGGGTATGGCCCATTATGAGGCGGACGGACGTCACTGGTTTATGGTGGTACTGAAGCGCTGAATGAAATGAACCCCGGGATGTTAGGAGCAGGATCAAATGAAGGAGAAATTGAAATTCGTACATAAAAAGAAAGAGAAGCAGACAGAGAATGGCTTGACGGAACGGTTGTCTGTTCGCCTTGCCCGCTTTATTTTAAGAAGGCAGAAATGGATTGAAAGCATATTTGTGGCAGGATGTGTTTTTTCCTTTATTGCAATGCTGTTTGTAAATGTGAATTACGATCTGACTGAATATCTGCCAAGGGAGGCGGCATCCCGTATTGGATTGGACCGTATGGAGGAGACGTTCGGATATCCGGGAACCGCACGGGTGATGGTAAAGGATGTAAGTCTTTATGAGGCGAAGCAGTATAAGGATCAGATAGAGGCTGTGGACGGAGTGGATCAGGTACTCTGGTGTGATGCTGCCGTTAATATTTATGCAGGAGAGGACTTTATCTCCATGGATGACATAGAGGATTACTATAAGGATCGCTGCGCAGTAATGGATATTACTTTTGATGAAGGAGATACGGCCAAGAGAACTTCCCGTGCTGTGGATGAGATCCGGAATCTTTTAGGGGAAAAGGGCTGCTATACCGGGATGGCCGTGCAGAACAAATCCTTAAAGGAAAATATAGAAAGCGAAATGCAGCTGATCATGCTGGTAGCG
>NZ_DBMACH010000010.1:0-115669 GCF_057861365.1 Enterocloster sp. | reverse complement strand
CCAATGGTTAAGCGACAACAATACTATGCTTCGCTACAGGAGGCAGCATAAGGTCGAACATTCTTGAGAAAAAAGTGTAAACCAATATTGACAATATCATACCTTATCATTCAGGCTCTCGTCTATTAACAAGAGCGACAACATGCTACACTCTCCTTCGGGTTTCCCCTCTCGGATAAGTTGTAGAATAATAGGTTGTGATTTTTTATCACTTGATACTTTTACCTACTGCTTGCTAAAGGCAGTATTCCATAAATACCACGCCGCCGAATTTATAATGCGCTGGCGACTTCTGGGCGCACGCAATTTCCTACCAGGGTTTCCCATATTTTGTCATATTTTGCTTTAATCTGCGACAGGGATTGGAGGATGATCGTACAGGAAATTTCGTATTTCCTCATGGTTGATAACATTTTGTCAAAATCGGGAATTTCTCCGAATAGAGATAGGTAAGCCTCTGGTGTTACCACCTCGGGCTTTTCCACCGCTCCACACCGTGCGTGATAGTTTCCCATCACACGGCGTTCCACCGACTAAGATTACTTTTTAGTGCCTATATAGTCCTCGAATTGTATTTCTTCCAACTCCCGATGTTTTCGGAGTTTATTGATTTTCTCTTTCATTTCTTCGGTCAAGTCTAAGTCTGTAAGCAACTTTCTGATTTTTTCCGGATTTGTTGCTCTGACCACTTCTGATACCGCTTTTGACAGGATAATTAGATTCCTGTAGGTGTCGTTTCGCTCTCCCTTACAGGGTTTGATGTGCACACAGACCATATCTGATATTGACAGAGCATTATGCGTTACCGCACATTTACCTTTTTGTACGATATACCTCGAAAGAGCGTTTTTCACCATATACTTCATAACATCGTAACTAATACAATTTTCGATGTCGGAATATTTCCTCACATATTTATTGACTTCATGCCTTTTATATTTAGGATATTCGTATGACACATATCCTACAGGTATAATCATTTTTCCATTTATCCACCGAAACTGCTTGGATTTTCCATACTTTTCTTGAATAATTATGATTCATTCCATTGCTTTTCCCTGTTATTTCTCCCGTTGTTTCCGCTTGCGCTTTGCGGCGTTGATCCGCTTCATGCGTGCGGCACATTCCGAGCAGTATTTGGCCCGGTTGGAACGGGGGGTAAACAGCGCCGTTTCCAGTTCCCTATCCTGCGGCAATACCGCTGTCCGAAACCACCTGCACAACAGGGAGTAGGAAATAGACTGGATACAGACACATTCCTCCCCATCGTCCAGGGCGATACAGTTTTCGTCGATGTAGTTACAGCACTCATGCACCAGTTTCCGCGCTCTGTGGTACTGGCGGTAATCCATGACAGGGATAGGTTCAGTCTTGTTGTTCTTCATAGCGACAGTTCCCACACCCACCGCAGCCGTGGCAGTGTTGAGCCTCCGGGCGGCTGTCCGTATCTGCCGGTTCCGGCTGCACCAGCGGAAGGAGCAGATGGATATTTAGGTGGATCGTGACAGGTAAAGTGATTTCTTTCATAAAACAGGTAACCTCCTTGAATGAATTTATTGTTAAATATTCGTGCAAAGTATTGTTTTCTTCGTGCAAATGGCATATACTATAATTGCCAGCAGAAAGGGGTTGATCGTATGGCTGGAAATACCACAAACATCAGTATCCGCATGGACGCAGATTTGAAAGCGCAGGCGGACGCACTGTTTACTGAACTTGGCATGAACCTGACTACGGCATTTAACATCTTTGTGCGCCAGTCGCTTCGTGAAGGCGGCATTCCCTTTGAGGTAAGGCTGGAACAGCCGAACAAAGAAACGGTTGCTGCCATGCTGGAAGCGGAAAGAATTGCAAAAGACCCGTCTGTAAAGGGCTACAATGACCTTGACGAGTTGTTTGCTGACCTGAAAAGATGAAAGAAACCAAATATACTGTCAAGTACACGACCAGTTTCAAAAAGGACTACAAACGAGCCATAAAGCGTGGCTTGAAGATCGAGCTGTTGGAGCAGGTCGTAGCATTGCTGGCAATGGGCGAACCGCTGCCGGATAAGAACCGTGACCATGACCTGTCCGGCGATTGGGCAGGTCATCGGGAATGTCATATTCTCCCGGACTGGCTGCTTGTCTATCGCATAGAGGATGATGTTCTGGTGCTGACGCTGGCCCGCACCGGCACACACAGTGACTTGTTCGGCAAATAAACCGTCTGCCGCCGTATGGGGAAACCTGTACGGCGGTTTTTTCTGTATACAAAAGTATGTTGTGAAACGCGACGCACTTGGCAGGGGTACACCAAAACGCGGCAGCCTTTATCGCTCCGGCCCACGGTCGTGAGACTTGTCCATTTCCTGTCGGGACAGCTGCCCGGCGGTTTTGCGGAGCCGTTCCACTGCTTTCAAATTCTCCCTCATGGATTTCATGGCAAGCGTGTCCGTCTGCTTTCCGGCGGCCAGCTGGTCGATCTCCCGCTGCCATGCCTTCGGGGTTATCCCCTCGCCACTGTCTTTCAAGTCTTTCAGATACCGGACTGCTGCGTCATACAGGATCAGTTCCCGGCTGTGGCGCTGCTCAAACTGTTCCCGCTTTTCCGGCTTTACTTTGGCAAACTGTTTGTGGATGGACTTATACTGTTCCCACATCTCCCCGCGTTCGGTAAGAGTGGCGATCCGGCGCTCAGCCTTGGCGATCTTTCCCCGCAGGTCATAGTAACATGTAAAGGGTGGTTTCTGCCATCTAATACATATGACTGCGGCTCATTTGTGGTAAACTGAAAAGCAGTTGTAAGAATGGAGTCAAAAAGCCTTATAACCGCTGGAAATCAACACAAAAGGAGCTGAATTTTATGAAAACTATCTTTGAAGAAATGGGCGGTACATACCGTCAAGTGGGCGATTATTTCATTCCCAGCATTACTTTGCCGGATGACGGCGAATATCAGATAGGCAAATACGGGCGTATGCGCCGCAGCTACCTGAAAGAGTACCGTAAAATCCTCTACAACAACTATGTGTTGGAGGGAATACTGTTCAAGCATTTAGCTGAAATCGATCAAATCGGCAACGAGCGCATTGAAAACATCGTTTCCGCTATGGCAAAGCAGGAAGGCGTCTGTCCCGCCATGCAATCACATTTTCAAACTCCCGTTGTGTTCTGGTGGAATCCTCCAATCGTGCAAGGGCTTCTGCCCGCAGTTCTCGTTTGAGCTTCTTACGATCCGGTTCTTCCTCGTCAGTACCATCCTCAAAGGGATGTTCCTCGGCGTCGGCTTCCAGTTCTTCGATGAGCTGTTCTTCTTTTGCAATCTGGCACATGGCTTGTTCGGATAATTCGGTTTCTTCGGTATCCGTATCATTGTCAGCAAGAACAACTTGGTTCTTCCGCTTCTTTTCGGGAAGATCGTCAGCAGCTTCTTCCTCATCGTCCCAAAGGGATTTTCATCTTCTTCGTCATCGACTATGTAATCGGAATCGTCCGTTTCATATTCATCTTCATAGTCAGTATTTTCTTCATAAAAACCGTCATGTTCATATCGTTCGGGATCGTCGAACACCGCAGACCCCTCCCTTCGAAAATATTTTCAAAAAAAGCTGGTTACTTCTCTCTGCGCCAACTACGACAACGAGTACGGCTGCCTGCCATTGGACTGTGACTGTCCAGTGTTGGGGATCTGTTTTACCAACAGCGCACTATGCAGATATTTCCGCAAGTCTGTCCTGCCGGAAGATGCAGGGTTGGAAGCCGTATTCACGCAAACACCGACCACTCATTGCAAACAATGCGGCAAGCCGTTCCCAACTGACGGAAAACGGGTGTACTGCCCACAGCGCTGTGCCAAAGGCTTTTTGAGGGCATTTTTGCATTGGCAGGGTGTTAATACCTTTTCTATTAGACGAAAAAATAATGAATATTTCAACACGGAGGTAACTGCCTATGGCAAAAAACGAGAACAGTAATTTTTCTTATATGACTCGCTGCATTGACGGCACCACCTATAAAGTTAAAGTAATATTCAGCGATACAGAGAAAGAAATAATGGAGGATAAAGTTTTACGGATGATTCGCAATGAAACGGTTACAACTGGCGGAACTTGTCGTATAATAGATTCACCACAAATGAGCTGACAGTCTGAAAGGAGCGCATCATGAGCATAAAACAGACTGAAGGAAAAATCATGGAACGGGGAAAAGATAGTTATCGTTAGCCATCTTTTTCTCTTTTTTATAAAAAAATTTCAGGGCCGGTTGTGACTCGCATAAGTCACAACCGGCCCTGTTTTAGGCTATCTATTTCCCGACAACCCCTTTTCATAGAGTGATTTACATATTAAAATAATTCTTCTTCTTTTACACAGTGGTTTTTAAGTTCGCCTACCAGAGACTGAAGCGCATCAACCACATGGGGACGGATATCTCCGCCGACTAACACCAGCATGATATCGTCTCCTACCTCCAGCTGTCCTTCATTCAGCCATACACGGACATAACCGATTCCCGGCATATTCTGTGTATTCTCTACTGCCTCTTCCACCTTCTCTTTGTCATAAGAGAATACCATTCCTTTCACATCGGATGCAGAAATGTCTCCCTGTCTTACCTTTGCCCTCGCACTCTGGCGGACGATTCCATTGTGGAACAGATACATTCCACATTCAGGTGCGCTTTTATCTTCTTTTGCCTCTTTAATCCATGCATCCATGGAAGGTACTGTGGTTTTTGTATGCTCCATACGATCCATTTATTTTATCCTCTTTTCTTTATTGTATTAAACCGACATTTTAATATATTATTTTCTGTAAATGAGCAAGTTCGTGATTTTGCACAAAAGAAAGACACTGCGAAGTCAAGTAATGATTTTGATTCATTTATGAAGCTGGCAATATAATTTTGTGCAATTTTTCAAATTTGCTCATTTATAGTTATTTTTATATTATAAACGGTTTTTAAATGAATGACAACCATCTCATTGAAGCCAGAAAATCTTCATACACCATAGGCCGTCAACTCCTGCGTTTCTGTTTTTCCATGTCGATCACCGGCGAGATAAACATGATCTATCATACATATTTTTAATGCTGTTATCATCCTTCCTTTTCTGTATAATGGTGGAATGGATTTCAATGAAAGGAAGTGAAAATACGATGATTCTATATTTTACAGGAACAGGAAACAGTGAGTATACTGCCCGGAGGATAGCGAAAGAACCCGGGGGGAAAATCTGTAATCTTTTTACAAAAATGCTTGTAAACGGCAAACCCCATTGGGGAAATAAATGTACCCACTGTATGACCTGTATCTGCCGCTGTTCCCAAAAAGTGATTGAGTATGGAAAACACAGTCAGGAGCTTAACCGATACACCTGCCCGAAATAAAAAGAACCGCCCGTCTCCTTTTGAAAAGAGATCAGGCGGTTTTCGGGCTGCAGAACATGTTGGTCTGTTTGATCAGGAAAGGCCAGCGTAAACCTTCGCTGCATTCTGATACAGGATCTGTTCCCGCTCTGCATCATTTAGCCCTTCCATCTCCCGAATCCAGCGCACATAGTCGCCATACGGAGCCTCTTTCAGGGCTGAAGGCATATCTGTGCCGAACAGCAGCTTATCTGCGCCCACCAGGTCTCTTGCCAGCCGTACATAGGCTCCGGCTCTCTTCCAGGGCTCGGAAGCATCCATACAATTATGGGGTACGCTTGCCAGGTCAAACCATACATTGGGGAGGGCCAGCCCTTCCAGAGCCCGTTTCAGTTCCTCCTCCTGCTTTCCGTTGGGAGCCAGAAGGTGGCAGATCACAAAGTTTACGCCCGGATGGCGGGTAACTGCGTTTTTAAGTCCCTCTGCCTGCCAGCTTTTACTGCCGCACTTTCCGATGTCAATAACCATCACATGGCCCATACGCTCCCCATAGGAAAAGGCCTCCTCCATGCGTTCTCCGTCGATGAGGAAATCAGGATGGATTGCCATCACGCCGGAGCCGGTGCTGACCTCGAACTTTTCAATCTTAAATCCCAGTTCTTCAAACAGAAAGCGCCGGATTCCATCCCGGTCAAAGGAATAGGGATCATAGCTGGCGGCGCCGATAAAACGGTTCGGATACTTTTTTACAGCCTCCCAGGTATAATAATTCTGAAAACCGTAGAAGTTTCCCTGAAGGAGCACGGATTTTTCCACTCCGTTCTCATCCATGATTTCAAGAAGCTGTTCCGGGCTTACGCCGTCTGTATGAAACTGCTCCGGTATCATCCGGACTACCTGTCCGTTGGCATAGCGGGCCATTCCGCCGCCGATGCTGCGCAGCTCTCCGCCGGAGCCGATCCCTGCGATGTACTGGACAATATGGGCGTGGCTGTCGATTATCTTCATAGTTCCTTTTAACCTGCCTTTTCTCTGTTATTTAAAAACGGCATCCATGTTTTCTGCCGGCTTTTTCCTGTCTGTGATGGCCGCCGCAATGTTCCCTTTGCGGTCTGTGGAAGGCTTCCCGCTGTCCTGCTTCACCATAACGGTCGCAGACGCCGTCCTGATCCGCGTCCTCATAATACCTGCCGCATCCCGGCTCGGCTGCAAAGGTGCTTACTGAACCCATTGCAAACACAGCTGCCGCTGCAAAAAACGCTACAGCCGTCTTTTTTATGTTCCGTTTCATAGAGGTTCCTCCCTTCTTTTTATACCATAAATATAACACAGTCCGACGGCTAAATCCAGTGGGAGCCGGTATGTCTGCTGTGCAGTTTTGCAGTTCAATCTGAAGTTTGTTTTCCAAAAAAAATAAACAGATATGGGCATAGTGATGCTAAAAAATAGGATAAAACTCCACCAGAACCTATTCTGACAAGCAGACGTATTATGATTCTGTACCAGCCTATAGGATACAAAAATAGAACTATCCCAAGAGCGCCTAACAGGTCAGGCATTACCAGTTCCAATGCTGTTATGATTATCTGAAATATTACAGTTATACTGGCTGAATAAAACAGGATTTTTCGAGAAAAAAAAACGAAAAATAAATCTTCCAAGCAAAAGAGCGATTGCAAAGATTGCTGCTTCCAGTATGTAGTTTTCCTGTTCTGTATGAACGCTGTATGTGATATCCGCATAAAAACCAATCGTTCCTGTGATCAAACAATAGGCAGGGACAATCCAAAGACCGTGCATTTTATATTTTATATTCAATTACAGCTCTCCTTTTCATGTTATTTTAGGATATACCATATCTTAAATATACCACAAACCTGTGTTTTGCTGTCTTACTATTTTTTTACATTTTTACATGGATATAAAACAAAAAAGCGCCCCATCCGGCTTTCAGCCTCCGGACAGGACACTTTTATTTTACTTACCTATGAAACAAAACTTTCTTCCCATACCTGCCATGCCTCCCTGGCCTGGCGGTATTTTTTATTGTGCCATTTCAGCGCTTCGCTGTTTCCGGCACATTTGGCAAGGCTTTTTTCAAAGCGTTCGTCGATGGATACTTCTTTATCTCCCTGGATCATCTTATCTGCTAAATATACAACCAGGGTTTCGTCTGCCTTTGAGGGCATCCTGTCCAGCCAGTGGTGCTGCCGTACAATCTCCGCTGCCCGGCTGTAGCCGCTTTCCTTTAAAAGCGCTGCTCCTGCTGCTGCATGATCTGCGCTCCCCTTGCGGATGTCATGAAGAAGGGAAGCAGACCGAACCAGATTCAGATCCAGGAGTATCCCTTTTTCCTGCAGCTTTACAGCCATGGAAAGAGCCTTACGGCTCACTGCCTCGCTGTGGCGGCGGAGGTGATCCGGCATCTGAGAGGTTTCCAAGAGCCATTTTAAGGCTTCCCCATCAGGATATCCCTGTCCTCTGCTGCCCTCCAACTGTAACAGACGGCGGTATTCCTCTTTTGTATCTGCATCTACAAAACTGCCCTCATCAGCGACTTCTACATCCAGAATCAAATCTGAGCAGCTTTTTAAAAAGCCCTTCAGTCCCTGCTCTCCCTGATACGATAATACAGCTTCCATCATTACTGAGCTGAGTTTTACCGGATGTCCACGCCGTCCGGCACATTTTGTCCGGACAATAGGGCTGTCTGCGTCTATGATCTTTTTTACAGTTTCTTCGGTTACGGCAGGCACGTCCACGGGCATGACAAGCACCTCGCTGCATTGTCCTTTAATTGCTTCGAACCCCAGCTTTAACGAATCGAGCATTTCCGTAGAAGCATACTGCCGATTTTGGATAAATATAATATCCGTATCCTTTAACTGCTGTTTTAGCTCTTCTCCCCGGTATCCTGTAACCATTACAACAGGGGATACGCCGGTTCGCGCAAGCATCTGCGTCAGATGCCTGGCAACACATTCTTTTCCAAAGGGAAGCAGGGGTTTAAAATCTCCCATCCTGGAGGAAAGACCCGCTGCTGCAATTACAGCGCCTGTTTGCTTCATATGTTTACCTCTTTTATGCCTGTTTGCTGATCCGTTCTGCACGCTTTACAGCGTAATCCTGAAGAGTCCGTTTAAGGCCGATTTCCGCCATCTGAGCGCAGTGGATGCTCTCCTTTTCAAGTCCGCCGAAAAACTCAGACAGCTGGGCGGCATTGATCAGATATGCTTCCATTACAGGTTTGCCCAGTGCACATTCTGCGACTCTTGCGGCACATGCTTTTAACGGAGGGCAGGCGGTATCGGTAACTGTATAATGAAATTCTGTAATAACTTCCCTTTTTGTATCAATAAACATTTCCAGACAGTCGCCGCATCCCGGCTCTTTAACCTCTCCCGCTCCCAGAAAGTGCTCCGGCTTTCCCAGATTTTCTTTTTTTTCACTGTATAACAGAATTTTCTCCCTGTCCATTTTACAATATCCTTTCTTTGATGCCGGAGAGGTCTTTTGTCCTCCCGCTTTTTATTTTATCCAACTGGATGGCTTAAATCAGAATCCAAGGAATCTCCGGATCATAACCTTTGCCATTTCAATCTTATAACCGTTCATCTCCAAAGGAATTGCCTTCTTAAGGGCAATCTCTGCTGCTTCTTTTGCGGTTTCCTCTGTAAGTTCCTTACCAAGCAGATACTGCTCTGCCTCCTGTAATTTCATAGGAATCGGTGCAGCTGCTCCCAATACAAGGCTGATTTCCTTTACAATGCCTTCTTCCAGACGAAGGGTACCTGCTACTGCAAGAATAGCGAAATCAATTGATTTTCTCGTTCTGTACTTATCATAAACAGCAGTTGTGCCTTCAGAAGGCATTGGAACTACGATTTCCAGAACAATTTCTCCCGGCTTTAAGGTATCCTTTACGCGGGTAGAGCCTGCAAAGAAGGTTTCTGCGTCCAGCTCTCTCATATTTGTACGGATTTTTGCACCGTAAGCATACAGCATATTTGCCATGTCGCTTGGGTTTACAGCCAGACATCCGCAGTTGAAGCAGCGGGATGCCTCATGCTTTACAGCACTTTCATCCAGTCCGCTTAAATCCTCCTTATCCATGGCTCTGTCTTCTACAGAAAGGAGGGATGCCTTTGCTGCCTCGTGATTATGACGGCACTCATTTGTAAAGGATGCCAGTTTTTCTTTCAGGCGGGCAGCAGCTGCCTTCTCAACCTCAAGGGCGTCTGTCTGGCAGTATTTGCGGATAGCGATCGCAGTGTCCTTTCCTGCCGCAATTGCCTTGATAACGGTTGCAGGTCCGGTTGTTACATCGCCTCCGGCAAAAATGCCTTCCACGCTGGTCTTGTTTCCTTCTAATGCCTTGATGCGTCCGCGTTCAGTTTCAACCTCATAAGCGCCTTCCAGGAAGTCCAGATCAGCCTTCTGTCCGATTGCCATCATGATAACATCTGCATCTACTGTAAGCAGATTGTTTTCATCATATACAGGATTGAAACGTCCTGTTTCATCCAGAACCTGAGGACAGTTCTTGAATACGATTCCGCTGACTTTTCCGTCTGTTCTCAGAACTTCCTTGGGTCCCCAGCCGTTGACGATCTTTACGCCCTCTTCCAGTGCCCTTGTAACCTCTTCTTCATTTGCCGGCATGGAATCTCTCTGCTCAAGACAGACCATGGTTACATTGTGGGCGCCCAGACGTTTGGCAGTGATGGCAACGTCCATGGCAACGTTTCCGCCGCCGACTACAACAACATCAGAACCGGGTCTGTCAAGAATATAATTATTTACGTCAATCAGGAATTCCAGGCCGAACCGTGTGAGTTCTTCGCCTGCAAGCCCGATCAGAGGACGTTTCCATGTGCCTGTATCCAACATTACGCTGTCGCTGATTTTATAAATTTCATCCAGAGTAATGTCTGTGCCTACATTACAGCTGCAGCAGAATGTGACACCCATATTCTCAAGAACAGAAACAAATTTTCTTACGATATCCTTTGGAAGCCGGTATGCCGGAATTGCATAGGAAAGGCAGCCGCCGGGTTCCTTCTGTTTCTCATATACGGTAACTGCAAAGCCGCTCTGGCGGAGATAGAAAGCGGCGGTCAGGCCCGCAGGACCGGAACCTACGATGGAAATTTTCTTTCCGTTTTCTTCCTTCGGTCCCTGCATAAAGTCCTCGGAATGCTCCAGAACCATATCTCCAAGGTAACGCTCAATGCCGCCTACATTCAGGCTCTCATCATATGTATTGCGGTTGCAGCCTTCCATACAGAAGTGAGCGCATACGCGGCTGGTAATAGCCGGCATCGGATTTACCTCCAGGATTACGCGGGCCGCATCCTCATATCTTCCTGCACGTACCATTTCCATATATGCGGAAATGTCTGTATGAGCAGGGCAGTTTCCGGTACATGGAGTCTCACATACCTTTGCTGCGCCGAAAATGGAATGATAACGGTTTTCACCCATCATAGCGGAGCAGAGATGGCCACTCTTACGTGCACAGTCAATCTTTCCGCCCAGAATATCCGGATAGCGGTAATACCAGCAGCGAATGTCCTGACACAGGTTTCCGGCTACGGTAGCAGTATTGCGGATGTTAGGGGTGGCAACACTTGTAGCGGCAGTGCTTAAAGCGCCCCAGTGCTCTTTTACTGTTTCAGAATCAGCTACCTGACGCAGAGTTGCCTCCGCGCCAATGTGAAGTCCGTCCTCCTTTACTTCAATCTGGGACAGGCCGGGAAGCTTCTTTAAATTAACCACCTGCTCCGGATATTCCGGAAGCAGTCCGTCCTTTAATACGCCAATCAGATCCGTGCCTCCGCCCATGACAACTGTGCCGGACTGTTTCAGCAGCTCAGACGCATCCTCCACAGAAGATGGATTTATGTATGTAAAATTTTTCATTTATTTGCCTCCTTTTCCTTCAGCGCTTTCAGGACTTTTGCAGGTGAGAATGGATAAGAATCCAGCTTAATGCCGCAGGCATTGTAGATTGCCATACGGATGGCAGGACCGCCGGGAGCCAGTAAGGGCTCTCCTACTCCCACTGCGCCAAATGGATAATCATTCTCTGTATTCTTCATAGACTCCAGGACAATGTGGTCATGGGGAACTACATCATTAAAGGTTCTTGTCTTATAATCAATATTGCTTGCGTTTAATACCCGGTAATCATTGGGGTCCCATACGGTTTCTTCCATACATGCGATATCAATTCCCGCAAAGAAGGACTGCATCTGATTGCGCAGCGGAAGCGGGTTTACAATTACGCCTGCATCAGATCCGCCAAAGTGGTCTACAATCTTAAAGGTACCCATTTCCAGATCTACCTCTACTTCTACAAACTGAAGATGGAAAATGGTACTGTCATGAACACCGTCAAAATGGCCGCAGCCGGTAACGCCGTCTACTTTTCCCATCAGGTGAGGGAACAGAGAGTATTTTTCTTCCGGATTGGACAGACGGCACACATATCCGCCCTTAAATTCCAGATCATCCTCAGGAAGGCCGAGCTTTTCATGAGCCAGCTGATAAAGCTTCTTTTTCACATCCTCACAGGCGCGCTTTGCTACGATGCCTCCGCAGTAGGTAGAACGGGAACCGGTGGAACCGAAATCAGGCGGCGTCATTCCTGTATCAGAATCGGACACACGGATGGACTCCAACGGCATATCCAGCTCTTCTGCCACAACCTTGAGCATAACGTCTCTGGTACCTGCGCCAAACTCAGACATACAGGTTGACAGATAGACTGCGCCCAGTCCGGTAAGGGTAACATTGGCATTGGATGGCTTTCCGCCGGTATCTGAATGGCCTGCAGCGCCTACTCCCACGCCTCTTACCTTCTTTCCGTCAGCAGATACCCAGGTAGGAACGCCCCAGCCCTTGAATCGGTCAGACCAATGGAATGCATCTGCTGTCTTGACAACCAGATCGCTCCAGTCGGCCGTCTTGTTATACTGCCATGGATGAGGCTCTGCATTTGCATTGTGATACCGGTCGCCCTTCTTCATCGCATTTTTAACCAGATAAGTTACAGGATCAATATCCAGCTTTATACATGCCTCCATAATTGCCTGACTTACCAGAGCCGTAGACTCCATGTAGCCGTATCCGCGGAAGGAACCGGAAGGCATATGGTTGGTAACAACTACCTCTGCATCGTATTTCTTATTGTCTGTTTTACAGAGGATGGGAAGAGTATTAGTTCCCACCGCCAGCATGAATTCCTGAGTGGAAGCGCAGACGCCTGCATCTGCAACCTGATTCATAACAACCGCGCTTGCCAGACCGTCTTTCTTCATACCAAATTTAAGATGAGCCTTGGTAACCATACGGTTCTGATGGATTGCAAAATGCTCTTCTTTGCTGTAATTAAACATAACCGGACATCCGGCAGCCTTCGCCATTACTGCTGTAAATACAAGAGGCTGCACATTGCCGCTGTATAACTTGGAACCAAAGCTTCCTCCTACTGCCGGAGCGGTAAGGCGTACCTGCTCATAAGGCACATTTAAGGATGAAGCCACATTCTGATGGCAGTATGCAGGAGCGGCAGCGGATGCGATAAAGTTATATGTATCGTTTTCATACCAGCAGATGGTAACAGGAGGCTCTACCGGAAGCGGGTTCTGTCCGTTTTCGATAGAAGAATCAACCTCAACGATTACATCTGACTCCTCAAAGCCCTTTTCCACATCTCCCACCTCAAAGTTTATGTTATTTTTGTGAGGGGCAATATTTCCCGGAAATTCTGGATAAAGCTGTGGTGCATCGGGAGCCAGCGCTTCCTCGATGGTGAATACAGGCTTAAGCACCGTGTAGGTTACGTCAATCAGCTTCATTGCTTCCAGAGCAATATCCTCTGTCTCGGCAACTACCAGGGCAACTGCATCTCCGATGAAGCGGACATACTGATCCATAATATGATGATGCTTAGGAGGGGTAAAACCGTTTGTGATGTAAATATTCGGGTCCACATCCTTCCAGGTCACAACGGCAGTAACTCCGGGATAAGCCTTGGCCTTTTCAACGTCAATGGCTTCGATTTTGGCATAGGGATGGGGGCTTCTTAAAATTTTTCCATACTGCATACCAGGCACCTTAAAATCACCGGTATACTTTGCTTTTCCCGTTACAATCTGAGGACCTAACAGGCGAACCTTTTCCTTGCCTACATACTTTAATTCTTTCATTCCTGCTCCTCCTTTTTGCTTTTATTGCTTTCTACATAGGCCATAATGGATTCTACTGCCGTATAGTGGGTTCCGCAGCGGCAGTAATTTCCAGCCAGTGCTTCTCTGACCTCTTCCTCTGTGGGTTCCGGATTTTCATTTAAAAGCGCTTTTGCTGTCATGATTACACCGGGGATACAGAAACCGCACTGATATCCGCAGTTGTCCAAAAATGCCTGCTGCAGGCCGTCCAGTTCTCCTGTGGCCCGGTCAGCCAGACCTTCAATTGTGGTAATCTCTGAGCCGTCACAATCCATAGTCAATGTCATGCATGACGTAACTGCCTTTCCGTCCATAATCACGGTACAGCAGCCGCAGGCTCCCTGATCGCATCCGATCTTTAAGCCTGTAAGGCCCAGACGGTCCCTGAGGGTATGAGCCAGAGTCTCGCTTTCGGGCATATCATTTCTGCCCGTTCCCACGGTGATGTCGTAATCCTTTCCGTTTACCTTCAAGGTAATGATTTTTTGAACAAGTTCTTTCATATTGCTTTTTTCCTTTCTATAAAAGTGATCTTTGAATCAAAAGCTACCTTTTTATGGACGTTCGTCATTTTTTACCAGAAAGCTGAAGAATACCGCAACCACTGCGCATCCAACAAAGATGTACCATACAAAGGAATAACTTCCTGTTGCATCAATTACCCGTCCTACAATGATAGGCATAATCAGGCTTGCCATCTGGAATAACAGATTCTGTGTGGAGGCGGCAGTTGCTGTAAAGCGCTCTCCTGCCAGCATCATGGCAGAGGTGGTGTAATGGGTGGAAGGCAGATAGGAAACCGCACCATAGATAATTCCTACCAGAATCAGTCCGGTGTAGCTTCTCTGCATAGAGAAGATAATGGTCATCACACCCATGCCTGCAAGGGTCATCATAAGGAAATTCCGGTGGCTCATGTGAAGCTTCTGGGCAATACTTCCGGACAGGCAGGAGGCAATGATGCCCGCAATGCTGTAGCAGGTAATAATCATGCCGCCCTGGACAGGGCTGAAACCGATGCTCTGGACATATTTATTGGTCCAGGTAGCAAAGCCTACGCTGATAAACATGAACATAAATCCGCTGGCGCCCAGAAGAAGCTGCTGTTTATTGGTAAAGAAACCAACCAGTCCCTCCAGCATTCCGGCCTGTCCGGCTCCGGGAGCTTTGGCTGCCGCGGTCTGTGCTGCTGCCCTGGGAGCGGAAGCTTCCGGCGCTTTCTTTTCAACGGGCTGTACAAATACAGCTAATAAAACCACGATAACGGCTGCCACTGCGCCTACAATCATAAAGGTAGTCCGCCATCCAAAGGCCTGATTGAGAGGAGCGCCTAAAGACTGAGCCAGTGTGATGCCGAAAGGCGGGGAAGCCAGCACTACGCCCATAGCAGAAGCTCTCTCTTTTGGTGCAAATGTAAGGGCAACTACTTTTGAACACTGGGCCATAACGCAGCCGCTGCTCACACCTGTAATCACACGGATTGCCAGTCCCATTTCATAGCTGTTTATGGCTGACATAAGGGCTGTCATAGCGCCGCCTAAAACGGTACAGGCAATCAGAATATACTTGGGCTGATATTTGTCCGCCATAATTCCGCCCGGAATCTGTGTTACCAGATATCCTGCAAAAAAAGCAGACATATAAAGTCCTGCCTGTGTGGCGTTAATACCAAATTCCCCGGATACGTCTGCCATCAGAGGGCTCCAGATGTACCGGCTCAAAAAGGTAAATGAAAACGCCAGTGTGACTGCCGCCAATGACATATACTTGTTTGTTTTTTTCGTTTGAGTTCCCATGACTTCTCCTTTTTGTCATTTTTTTAACATTTGTGTTTAAAAAAAAGAATTCAGCTGACCTTTTTGTGCTATACAAACACATTTTGTATACTGTTGATTTTAACCTTTTTTATCCATATAGTCAATATAGTTTTGTAATTTAATTCAAAATTTACGTTATTAATTTATATAAATAACGCTTTTTTCGATTTTTTTCACACAATACAAAATGTTATTTGTATAGCACTATTTTTCTTGATTTTGTCAGATAATATAACAATCTTCTTTGTTCATATTTACTTGGCAAAGATTTGTCATTGAGTTATAATGGTTTGGGAAGGCCAGAGTATTTTCCTTCTGACCATCCATATCAATCTAAAGGGAGTCCAATATTTGAAAGAAACAGAATCCAGAAATTTAAAAGAAGAAATTCTGACGGTAACCGGCCGTATGTTCCTTGAATACGGATACAGCGGCACTACATTTCAGAAAATTGCAGATGAATTAAATATTACAAAAGGCGCCATCACTTATCATTTTAAGAACAAATTTATGATCATGGAAACGTTTATAGATGATCTGTTCAGTCAGATCAAAGGATATGTAGACTCGTTTCCGGAAGAATATAAAAACCGATACTGGCGTCACTGCATAATCTATATCTACGCCTACAGAAAGATAATGAGCACGCCTAAAAACATGGAATTATTTTATCATAAGGATCAGCAGCTGATCTGGCAGAATCATAAGCTGGCCATGATCGCCGGAATCTATGAAGAGATTGAAAAGGACTTCCACAAATCCTATGACCGAAAAGATCTGCAGATGAAGGCATACATGGATATGGGGGTTCGATCCAGACTGTTTGAGACCTACCAGAATCATCCCGGCGTATTTACCCTGGATCAATACTGCTACTATCATATCTATCTGTTGGGCATTTTATGCAAGCTGGATGAAATGACCATCCAGGAAAACATAAAAGACGCCTTTGCCTTTGCCGATTCCCATCCTCTCGATATACGGTCATGTATTTTTGAATAAAGCGCCCCATTCCGAAGATCCGGAAGGGACGCATTTGTTTTTATCGATCCATTTCCCCGAATCGCTTTGCAATCCGGATCAGAAGCTCTGTAATGGTTTCCATAGATTCTGCACAGATATACTCATACTTCCCATGGAAATTGTGGCCTCCGGTACACAGGTTGGGGCAGGGAAGGCCCATATAGGAAAGCCTTGCTCCGTCTGTGCCGCCGCGGATGGGTACGATCACCGGAGTGATACCCAGCTCTTCCATAGCTGCCTTTGCCTCGTCGATCAGGTACATATAGGGCTCGATCTTCTCTTTCATGTTGTAGTAGGAATCTTTTACCTGTACCTCTATAGAACCAGAGCCGTATTTTTTGTTCAGATAGGCAGCTGCTTCCTTAAACAGTTCCTTTTTATCCTCAAATTTCTGCTTATTGTGGTCACGGATAATGTATTCCAGAGAAGCCTCCTCTACACTGCCCTCCATCCGGTCCAGATGGAAGAAGCCTTCATACTCCTCTGTATACATGGGATTTTCAAAGACCGGCAGCAGGGACTGAAATTCCATTCCCATTAAAAGGGCGTTTTTCATCTTTCCCTTAGCGCTGCCGGGATGGATGCTGGCTCCATGGATCTTTACCCGCCCGGATGCCGCATTAAAATTCTCATATTCCAGTTCTCCGATCGCTCCGCCGTCTACGGTGTAGGCCACATCTGCTCCAAAGCCATTTACATCAAAGCGGTCAGCGCCCCGTCCAACCTCTTCATCCGGGGTAAAGGCGATACAGATCTTGCCATGCTTTTCCTCCGGATGGGATAAAAACCAGGCTGCCATGGTCATGATCTCTGCCACACCCGCCTTATCATCTGCCCCTAAAAGGGTGGTGCCGTCAGTGGTGATAAGCGTCTTTCCCTTATAATTTTTCATTTCCGGAAAGTCATTTGCGGAAAGCCAGATGGAGGCGTCCTTATTTAAACAGATATCCTCTCCATCGTAATTTTCAATAATCTGAGGCTTTACGTTTGTGCCTGAAAATGCAGGCGCTGTATCCATATGGGAAATAAAACCCAGAGCAGGTGCCTGATGGCCTTCCTCCAGATTTGAGGGGATCACGCCGTATACATAGCCATTTTCGTCCTCCCGCACATCCGATACGCCCAGCTCTTTCAGTTCCTCTGCCAGCATATGGCCTAAAACCCTTTGCTTTTCTGTACTTGGCATCTGCTCCATATCATCCGCAGACTGGGTGTCTACGGCTGCATAGCGCAGAAAGCGCTCTGTTACCTGTGATCGATTCTGTACCATTGTGTTTCCTCCTTAAATGTACCATTTTCACAAAGTTCAGTTTCTAAAACTGTAAATAAGTATATCACAGGAACCCTATCCTGTCCAATCCGCTTTAGCTTACGTCTCTGCATCCTCCAAACCCTCTCTCAGCTCCAGATCCCTTGCGATCATTTCCAGATAATGCACCAGCATATCCCTGTGAGCTCGGATCCGCCAGGAATGGTCAATTTCATCATAGGTAAAGCTCTTGCGCCCTCCGGCTTCCATCCGGTCCCAAAAGTGCTTTATGGTACGGAAAGGCACATAATATATCTCATCCATCCCCGTATAGTACAGAACAATAAAGGCAATCCCCCCCTGAGCCTCAAACTCCTCCATAAAACGGATCTGGTGAGCATGGATGTTCTGCAGAGGAAAAGTAGATGCACTGCATTCCTTGGCATCAAAGCATACGGGAATCCCCTGAACCGCTCCGATATAGTCCACGGTACTCTTCTGGTCAAAATAAGCCAGAGTGATGTGCCGGCTGGACTTATCAATCTGGATCGGTGTGATGGGCGTGGGTATTTTCTGTATCAGGGCAAGCTTTTTCTCCCTGTAGCTGTCATTGGTGCGGTTAATCAAATCCTCAAGGGTAGAGCCCCGAAGGCCTCTGGTGTTCCAGGTTCCCATCTTATATCATCTCCTTTATTTCCATAAGTATTGTATCATGAAACCATAAGAAACTCAACGAACCACAAAATCCCATCATTGCCATTTTCCCCCCTTTGTTTTATAATAAAAAAGGAACTGTAAACCCTTACATAAAAAGCAAATGATTACGAGGTGAACCAATGAATCCGTCAAACGTTTATTTCACAGATTTTCACACAATTGCCTTTGGCGACAGTCTTCCTACCAAGTTAAAAAAGCTGATCAAAAAGGCTGGGATTGAAAACCTGGATCTGGATGGAAAATTTGTTGCGATCAAGATGCATTTCGGAGAGCTGGGAAATATCAGCTACCTGCGTCCCAATTATGCCAGGGCCGTTGTTGATGTAGTAAAAGAGCTGGGTGGAAAGCCCTTCCTTACAGACTGTAATACCATGTATCCAGGCAGCAGAAAAAATGCCCTGGAGCATATGGAGTGCGCATGGGAAAACGGCTTTACTCCTTTGACCGTGGGATGTCCCATCATTATCGGAGACGGCCTTAAGGGAACCGATGATGTAGATGTGCCGGTAGAAGGCGGCGAATATGTAAAAGCTGCAAAGATCGGACGGGCAGTGATGGATGCGGACGTATTTATCAGCCTGACCCATTTTAAAGGCCACGAATCTACAGGATTTGGAGGCGCTATCAAAAATATCGGTATGGGCTGCGGCTCCAGAGCCGGAAAGACCGAACAGCACAGCAGCGGAAAACCCCATATTACCCCTGAGCTTTGCAGAGGCTGCCGCAAATGCCAGAAGGAATGTGCCAACAATGGCCTTATCTTCAATGAAGACACCCGCAAGATGGAGGTCAATCTGGACGGCTGCGTAGGCTGCGGACGCTGTCTGGGAGCCTGCAACTTTGACGCCATTGCCTTTAATGACAACGCGGCCAATGCCCTTCTCAACTGCCGCATGGCTGAATACACCAAAGCTGTAATCGACGGACGGCCAAACTTCCATATTTCCCTGATCGTGGATGTATCCCCCAACTGTGACTGCCATGGTGAAAATGATATCCCGATCCTTCCAAATATCGGCATGTTCGCATCCTTTGATCCTCTGGCCTTAGACCAGGCCTGCGTGGACGCCTGTCTGGCAGCCGCTCCCATGCCCGGAAGCCAGCTGGCAAGAAATATGGCAAAGAAGGATTTTGTGGATCACCATGACCATTTCCGCAATTCCACTCCTGAATCCGAGTGGAAAAGCTGCTTAGAGCATGCGGAAAAGATCGGACTGGGAAGCAGGGAATACACCTTGATCAAAATGTAATATGTGATCCGCAAGAAACAACAAAACAGGAGCATATCAGGCTTTTTGCAGCCGGATGTGCTCCTGTTTGACTGTGGTGCGCCTGACGGCACACGTTTCATTTATGCTTCTGACTCGCTCTTAAATCTGGCTGCCTGCTCTGCGATCAGTTCCTTGTCCTCAAAGTAATTGATCTTCATGGCGCGCTTCATCTCTGCCAGTGTTTCTGCTGCCTTTTTCTCAGCTTTGATGCTTCCCTCTTCCAGGATCCTGTATACAGCGGGAATATCCTTTGCAAACTCTTTTCTGCGCTCACGGATGGGGCGAAGCTCATCCTGGATCACATTGTTTAAAAATTTCTTAACTTTTACGTCTCCCAGTCCGCCTCTCATGTAATGAGCCTTTAACTCATCCAGATTTTTGTACTCCGGCAGATACTTTTCAAAGTGAGCGTCCGTACAGAAAGCATCCAGATAGATAAATACAGGATTCCCTTCCACCTGTCCCGGATCCTGAACTCTTAAGTGGTTGGGATCGGTATACATGGACATGATCTTCTTTTTAATCTCCTCCTCAGAATCAGACAGGTAAATGCAGTTTCCAAGGGACTTGCTCATTTTTGCCTTTCCGTCGATTCCCGGCAGACGCAGACATGCCTTATTGTCTGGAAGAAGAATCTCAGGCTCTACCAGACTTCCGTCATAGACGGAGTTGAATTTATGGACGATCTCTCTGGTCTGCTCGATCATGGGCGCCTGGTCCTCTCCTACCGGCACGGTCGTCGCCTTAAAGGCAGTAATGTCCGCAGCCTGGCTGATGGGATAGGTGAAAAAGCCAACCGGAATGCTTGTTTCAAAGTTGCGCATCTGAATCTCAGATTTTACCGTAGGATTTCTCTGGAGACGGGAAACCGTCACAAGATCCATATAGTAGAAGGTCATCTCACAGAGCTCAGGGATCTGGGACTGGATAAACAGAGTAGACTTCTCAGGATCCAGACCGCAGGCCAGGTAATCAAGGGCTACTTCGATGATATTCTGGCGTACTTTTTCCGGATTATCTGCATTGTCTGTCAATGCCTGAGCGTCTGCGATCATAATATATATTTCATCAAACTGACCGGAATTCTGCAGTTCCACTCTGCGTTTTAATGAGCCTACATAATGTCCAACATGAAGGCGGCCTGTAGGACGGTCGCCGGTTAATATGATTTTTCCCATTGTATTTTATCCTCTCATCTCCAGTTAAAAACCGGAGTTTATAATAAATAAGCATACCCCAAAGGTGATATTCTGTCAAGCACGGAAGAGGCTGTTTCCAGCCTTGCTTATGCCAGTCCTTCGCCTTTCATAACTCTTAAAAATGACTCGGGAAGAGGCGCTGAAAACTCCTTTTTGCCAAGATAATGAAGAGGCGCAGGAAGATCTTCAGGCATAACCAGACGGAAGGAATGAAGCATCTGGGAGGTGATTTTGTAGTTTGACCGCACACGTTCATTGACCCTTCTGTCACCATACTTAAAATCACCTAAAATAGGATGGCCGATGGAGGCTAAATGGGCCCGGATCTGATGGCTGCGCCCGGTAATCAGCGTTACCTGCAAAAGGGTCACTTTTCCGTTTGATTTAAGGGGAACATACTCCGTCATAATGGGTACGCTGTCTGCTGTCTGCTTTGAATGGATCTCTACTTTGTTGGAAGCTTCATCCTTCTTTAAAAAGCCTGTGATCAGCTGTTTTTCTTTCACCTCTCCTTTAACCAGGCACTGATAATATTTGTGGATGCTCCTGTCTTTGAATATGCGGTTCATCCCCTGGAGTCCTGCCAGTGATACGCCTGCCGCCACAAGTCCGCTGGTATTCCGGTCCAGACGGTTGCAGATAGAGGGCTTAAAGGTACGCAGCTGCTCAACCGGCAGATGGCCGGACTGGATGAGGTAGTTTAAGATATGTTCATTTAGGGAAATATCACTCTCTTTTGCTTTCTGAGAAAGCATGCCGGAGGGCTTGTTGACGATCAAAATATGACTGTCCTCATAGATGATATCCAGCTTTACTGCCTGGGCGCTGTTTTCCTTTCCCGTCTTTTTGCAGCAGACCGTGCTGCTTTCTGATACCGGCCGACCGTTCAACGTCTGCGGGGTTGTTAAAGCCTGAGGGACTTTTGATGCAGACGGGGCGAAGGATAGATCGGCTGTGATCTGGGAAAATTTAGCAATCGTCTCATCCGCCAGAAACAGGCGGATCACATCTCCTTCCTCCAGTCTCTCGACTCCCTCACACTTCTTTCCGTTCAGCGTAATGTTTTTTTTACGCATCATTTTATATAAAAAGCCTTTTCCTGCCTGATTCAGATATTTGGTTAAAAGCTTATCTAACCGCTGTCCGGCCTCATTTGCCGTGACCTTCAATTCCTGCATGGTCTTTTTCTCCTTATATCCTGATTTAGGATTCCCACCGGCTGCCCTTTGGCGCGTATTCGATCCGTTCCATTACATCCAGGATCAGGCGGTGGGGCAATAGCTTTGTAAGCAGATAGAAAGCCTTCATGGTCCAGCCATAAACAGAAAGCTCACGTCTGGATACACTATCCCGGATGGCTTTTTTTACCACCCGGTCCGGCTTTGCCATCACAAACTGCTTATAAAGGGGGATTTCACCTGTTGTCTGGGCAATATCAAAAAATTCCGTTTTCACAGGTCCGGGGCAGATGGCTGTTACAGAAATCCCCCGATCTTTTAATTCCCGGTTTAAGGCTCTGCTATAGCTTAGTACGTAGGCTTTTGTCGCCGCATAGACCGCAAAGCCCGGCTGTGGCAGAAAGGCGGCGCTGGAGGCAAACTGGAGGATCCGGCTGTTATTTGGCATAAAGGGAAGAACCATAGACGTAACTGCCGTAAGGGCCGTGCAGTTAAGCTCTGCCATTCCTGTCTGGTCTGATACAGAAAGTTCCCTTACACCGCCAATCTTTCCAAAACCGGCGGCATTTACAAGAAATTTTACCTGAGGCCCGGCCTGCGTAAGAGCTGCCTTTAATCGTTCAAGGTCTTTTTCTTCTGTAAGATCCAGCTCAAAGGTGCGTACAGGAATACCGATGAAATCCTTTAACTGCTCCAGACGCTCCTTTCTGCGTCCTATGGCCCAAATCTCATCCAGGCCTTTAAACTGCTCCCACAGTTGAATGGCGCATTCTCTCCCCATTCCTGAGGTGGCTCCTGTCACTACAGCAATCATCATAATAAGCCCTACCTTCCCTTCTTTTTATGGATATTGCGAATGGCTTTCTTCTTTCCTGACGGCTGGCCTTTGTCTGTTTTCTGGACAGGCCGGCTGTTTGTTCCCTTTCCTCCCTTTGATCCGCCGGAACTGTTTTTGCTCCTGTAGTCCTTCGTTCCACCCGGACGCACCAGACACTTCTTATCATAGCCGATCAGATCCGTCCTTCCGGCAATCCGCAGCGCCTCTGTCACAAGATCGTAGTTTTTCGGGTCGCGGTACTGGATCAGCGCCCTCTGCATGGCTTTTTCATGTGGATTGACCGGCACATAGACTTTTTCCATGGTACGGCAGTCATAGCCGGTATAGTACATACAGGTGGAAATAGTAGAGGGCGTGGGGTAAAAGTCCTGTACCTGCTCCGGCATATAGCCCAGATCCCGCAGATATTCTGCCAGCTCCACCGCTTCCTTCATGGTAGAACCGGGGTGGGAGGACATCAGATAGGGAACCAGATACTGATCCTTTCCCAGACGCTCATTCATCTCCTTATATTCCTTGACAAACCTGCGGTAGACCGCATTTTTCGGCTTTCCCATACGGTTTAACACAGCATCAGAAACGTGCTCCGGAGCTACTTTTAACTGTCCGCTTACGTGGTATTCGCACAGCTCCTTTAAAAATTTTCTGCTGGTGTCCGCTAGCAGGTAGTCAAAACGGATCCCGGAACGGATAAATACCTTTTTCACCTTCGGAATAGCCCGCAGCTTCCTCAAAAGGGCCACATAATCGGAATGATCTGCTTTCAGATTTTTACATGGCTCAGGAAACAGGCACTGCTTTGAGGGACAGGCTCCCTTCGTAAGCTGCTTTTCACAGGCCGGGAAACGGAAATTAGCCGTAGGCCCGCCTACATCATGGATATAGCCCTTAAAATCAGGCTCTTCTGTCAAACGCTTTGCCTCTTCCACTAAGGATTCATGGCTTCTGGCCTGAATGATCCGTCCCTGATGGAAGGTAAGGGCGCAGAAACTGCAGGCGCCAAAGCAGCCCCGGTTGCTGATGAGGCTGAACTTGATCTCACGGATAGCCGGAACACCGCCAAGAGCCTCATAAGAGGGGTGATAGCTTCTCATATACGGCAGAGCATAGACGTCATCCATCTCCTGCTTCGTAAGGGGCTTTGAAGGCGGATTCTGCACCACAAAAAGTTTCCCGTCATAGGGCTCCACCAGACGTTTTCCAGAAAATGGATCTGTATTGCTGTACTGGATAAAAAAGCTTTCCGCATACCTTTTTTTATCACGGACAAGCTCCTCATAATCCGGCAGAAGCTTGTAGTCATAGACATTTTCCAGCTGCTTTGTCTTATAAACCGTACCGTCAATAAAGGTAATATCCTTCACATCCAGACCGCTGTCTAAGGCATCTGCTATCTCTATGATGGAGTGCTCTCCCATTCCATAGGAAATAAGATCCGCCTGGGCGTCTAAAAGGATCGAGCGCTTTAACCGGTTGGACCAGTAGTCATAGTGGGCCAGACGGCGCAGGCTGGCTTCAATGCCTCCGGCGATAATAGGAACATCCTTGTAGACGGAGCGGATCAGGTTGCAGTAAACCACAACCGCATAATCCGGCCGTTTTCCCATGACGCCTCCCGGAGTATAGGCATCCTCTTTCCGGCGCTTTTTCGATACGGAATAATGGTTCACCATGGAGTCCATATTTCCCGCAGAAACTAAAAAGCCCAGCCTGGGGCGTCCGAATGTCTGTATACTTTCCTTTGTTTTCCAGTCCGGCTGGGAAATGATCCCCACACGGTAGCCGTGGGCCTCCAAAAGCCTTGAAATAATGGCGGTTCCAAAGGAAGGGTGATCTACATAGGCGTCACCTGTCACATAGACAAAATCACACTGATCCCAGCCTCTTGTTTCCATATCCTGCCGGGTAACCGGCAAATAATCATGTATCATACGCTCTGCTCCTTATAAAAGCTCTCTAAAATCACAGATAAAGCCGTCTGCCAGAGCTTCCTTTTCTTTCCGCATGGCTTTGGAAAATGTATCTTCCACTGCGTACACCGTCATCCCGGCTCTCTTTCCAGCCATGATTCCAGCCGGAACATCCTCAAACACCAGACAGTCCTCCTGCTTTGCTCCCAGCCGTTTCGCTACCTCCAGATAGATATCTGGAGCCGGTTTTCCAAAGGGTACCTCACAGGCCGTTACCACCTCACGGAAATATTTTTCCATATCAAGGGATTTTAATACAGCGGATACCATTTCTCTGCCGTTGCTGGTGGCAATGCCTGCGGGAATCCCTCTGGCTGCAAGCTCCTCCAGAAATTCCCGTGCTCCCGGTTTTAGAGGAACTTCCTTTTCATATTTTTCCAGAGACATGGCAATCCAGGCTTCCTTGATTTCTTCTATAGAGTCAGGAAGTCCGAAGCGCTCCTTAAAATAAACAGCCGTCTCTGTAAAGCTCATGCCTTCAATGGCTTTCTGCAGATCCTCCGGGCAGGACAGGCCGTACCGTCCCAGATATTCGATGTCAATATCCTCCCACATCCACATGGAGTCTACCAGTGTTCCATCCAGGTCGAAAATGACTGCTTTTATGTGATCCAGTATCATATTTCTGATATTTCTCCTTTCAGACCGGCCAGTTCCTTTTGGGTAAGCGGCCTGTATTCTCCCGGCAAAAGCGCCGGATCCAGACAAAGCGTTCCCATGGACAGCCGCTTTAAAAATACGACCCTGCAGCCCAGAGCTTCAAACATCCGCTTTACCTGATGGAATTTCCCCTCATGGATGGTCAGGGTCACAGGAGCCGCTTCTGCAAAGGCTGTCTCCGGCGCACGTCCCAAACGCTGTTCCCCCTCTTCTCTGCTTAAACAGATAAGCTCTGCCGGTCGGGTCTTTACTCCATCCTCTAAAATCACGCCATTCTTCATCTGTTCTGCGGCATCTTTAGGGAGAGTTCCCTCGATATAAGCCAGATAGACCTTATCCACATGTTTTTTCGGGGAAAGCAGTCCATGGGCCAATGCTCCGTCATTGGTAATCAAGAGCAGGCCTTCTGTATCCAGATCCAACCGTCCAACCGGAAAGAGATCTCCCCTGAGGGCATCCCCGATCAGGCTTACTACAGTAGGATAACGGACATCCTCTGTGGCAGATACGGTCCCCTGAGGCTTATTTAACATAAAATACTCCATCCGGGCATAGCTTACCGGCACACCGTCAAGGAAAATCTCATCCTTTTCCGGATTTACCTTTATATCTGCTGCCTTTACGGTCTGTCCATTGACCTGGATCCGGCCCTTTCTCGCAAACTCCTTTACCTGGCTGCGGCTTCCCTTTCCCATTTCTGTGAGAAATTTATCCAGACGCATCTGTCCGGTATTCTGTTTTTTCTTCTCTGCCATATGGATTTTACTCCTGTTTTTCTTATCCGCCGCTGGCAGCTTCACAGTTACTGTAAACGCCAGCCGGGATAGTATTTATTTTTCAGTGTCATATTGTTTCCCTTGGCCCAGCCTAGTGGGAAACCTCTATAGGCCACCAGGCACCAGCCTTTTATGGGGCCTTCCTCCGGCAGCAGGCTGATCGTTTCCCCTTTCAGGTAGCGCGCCACACGCTCATCTTCCTCAGAAAGATTTAAAACCACTGGATATTCCTCTATGCGCAGCGCCATTGCCAGTGCCTGTGAGGGCTCAAAACGGCCCTTCTTCAGTTCTCCGATCAGCAGGCCGGTGCGCAGAAAACGTAAAGGCAAGCCCGTTTCCAGTCCGCAGGGCAGATAGTATACATGTTCCTGATGGATGAACATACGTTCCTTTTCCCAGGAAATCCTGCATGAACGTAAAAATGCTTCCAGCTCCCGAAGGCCTGTATCCTCAGAAGCCGAAGACTTTTTGCCCTGGATCTTTCTGCTTTCGGCTCTGTTGGGATGACGTTCTCCTGGTTTGGCAGGATGACCGACCGGGGTTGGTATCTTTTTTGATCCTTCACTCTTTTTTCTTAAAAGCGCCAGAAAATGGCCTTCCCCCTTCATCCGGTGGGGAAAAAGGCGCATACAGCCGTTCAGTCCTATGCCGTCTGCGGATCCGGGTACAGAGGCAAGATTGAAAGGCACCAGCTCCATTTCCGGGTGCGATTCTAAAAGAAAGTTTACATTATCCTCATCCTCCAGCCTTGAAAAGGTGCAGGTAGAGTAAAGAAGCATACCGCCCGGTTTCAGCATAGCCACGGCCTGCTCTAAGATCCGGCGCTGGATGGGGCTGTAATATTCAGGACCTCTGCTGGTCCAGTCTTTTACCATGTCATCATCCCGCCGGAACATCCCCTCGCCGGAACAGGGAGCATCTACTAAAATTTTATCAAAAAATTCCGGCCAGACCTCTGCCAGCTTTTCCGGGTCCTCGCTGACCACTGCAATATTGGCAGCTCCTGTTAATTCCAGATTTTTAAGCAGGGCTCTTGCCCTGGAATAGCTGATATCATTTGATACCAGAAGGCCCTCTCCCTTAAGCTTTGCCGCCAGCTCCGTACTCTTTCCTCCCGGAGCCGCACATACATCCAATACCTTATCTCCCGGCTCCACTGGAAGCATGGCCGCCGGCGTCATGGCGCTGGGTTCCTGAAGGTAGTACAGCCCTGCAAAATAGGCAGGATGTCTGGATGGCCGATCCTGGCTGTCATAATAAAACCCATTTTTCGTCCAAGGGACTGGAGAAAGTTTCCAGGGAGAAAATTCTAAAAATTCCTCAGGAGAAAGCTTAAGCGTGTTCACTCTCAGTCCCGGTTTCCATTCTTCCTCATAGCTTTTTATATACTGGTCGTATTCCTTTCCCAAAAGTTCTTTCATCCCGGCAAGAAAGTCTTTTGGGAGCATTTTCACATCTGTCATCTTTTTGACCTTTCAATGTTTTTCCATATTGGTTATATTACTGTACTTCTTCCATATACTGATACAAAACTCCCACCCTCTAAGGTTCTTCATGAAACACTCCCTCGGCGGTTTGGGGGCAGTCTTCTGCCTCATCCTTCTTCTTGCCTGCCCGGCTCTGGCCCTCACAGGAGCCAGAAATGGGCTTCTTCTCTGGGCGGATGTGGTTCTTCCCACCCTTCTGCCCTTTATGATCTGCTCCGGCATGATCGTGGCCCTAAACGGCGTTCCCCTGCTCACAAAGCCCCTTTTCCCTTTTTTATCCCGTTTTATGGGCCTGTCCCAGCCGGGAAGCTTTGTCTTTATCACGGGCCTTCTATGCGGATACCCCATGGGAGCACGGATGGACAGCCGTTTCCTGGAAGAAGGACGGATTGAACTTAATGAAGCCAGAACGCTTCTTGCCGTCAGCAACCACCCCAGCCCCATGTTTATCCTGGGTTATATCTGCGTTCAGGCCGCATCCCTTTTTTCTTCTTCAAATGCCTGTCCGCCCTGGATCTTTCTCACCGCTTTGTATCTGCCCATACTTCCGGTTTCTTTTCTGGCAAAAAAATGTTATCATCTGAATCAGGAAGCGTCTCTTTGCAGACAGGATAACTATAAATCGGAGCATACACGCGTTTCCTTTGACGCCCACTTAATGGACTGTCTGGAAACCATGGAGAAAATCGGCCTTTATATTATGATTTTTTCCATTTTGGCTTTGTATCTGAGTGCACTTCCAGATTCCCTTCTCCCTCTTACGCTAAGATGCGCCCTCTTAGGCGCGGTAGAAATCACTACAGGCATCCAGGCGATCTCAGGCTCTGTTCCCGGCTTTGCTGGAGCCCTTCTTATCACAGCAGCCGGAGCTTTTGGTGGGATTTCCGGAATCTTTCAGACAAAAAGTGTACTAAAAAGTGCCGGACTGTCTATCCGGCACTATATTCTGTGGAAGTTTTTCCACAGCGTCCTTTCCTGCGCGGCCTTTGCTCTGTGCTTTTTCATAAATCAAAGCCTGCAGATCGGTATTTAATCAGCCTGTGTTTCCTGATTCTCCACAGCGGCCGCAGCCTCTGCATTCTCCTCTTTCACAATCCCTCCGGACAGCTCATTGCGGTTGGCAGAAACAATATCATAGCTGGACTGCATGGAACTCATAAATGCGTCAAAACGCCCCTTTGCGTTGTCCATGGTGTGGTTAAGAATGGTCTGCAGGCTGCGGAGCATATCATCCGTATACTGAATGGAGCCCTGTCGGATATTATTGGCGTCATTCACTGCGGCATCTACGATTGCCTGAGCCTGGATATTGGCCTGTGAAATAACCTCCTCCGCATGGCTGTAGGCCCGCTGCATGATCTCATGCTCATTGATCATCTCTGTCGTCTGCTCATTAGCCTGAGCTACCATGGAGTTTGCCTCCTCTGAAGCCTGGCTTACCATGGAATTTGCCTGCTCTGTCGCCTGGGCGATCATGGCGTCTGCCTGAGCCTTTGCCTCAGAAAGCATGGCGTCGGACTGGGATCTGGCGTCATTTAAGATGGTCTGCTGCTGACTGATGATCTTCTGATACTTTGTGATTTCATCCGGGATCCGCATACGAAGCTCTACCAAAAGCTCCTCCATCTCCTCTTTGTTCACAATGATCTTGCTTTTGGACAGCGCCTGAGACTTGCAGCTGTCAATATATTCTTCAATCTCGCTTATCAACTGTTCAATTCTGCTCATATTACGATCTCCTTCATCCCTGTACTTTTTTTATCTCTTCCAGCTTTTCTCTTACTCGTCTGGCTGTGGCCGGATGGAGAAAGCCGCTGATATCACCGTCATACTCCGCGATTTCCTTCACAATGCTGGAACTTAAATAGGAGTATTTCAGGTTGGTCGTCAAAAATATGGTATCGATCTCAGGGGCAATGACCCTGTTTGTCTGGGCCATCTGAAGCTCATATTCAAAATCCGTGATGGCGCGAAGACCTCTTACGATCACCTTGGCATCATTTTGGCGGACAAAGTCGATCAGAAGGCCATGGAACGCCTGAACTTCCACATTGGGAATATCTCCTGTCACTTCCTCTAACAACTCTACCCGCTCTCTGGCCGTAAACAGGGGCGATTTTGCCCGATTATTTAATACTCCGATAATTACCTTATCAAACATGGATGCGGTACGCTTAATAATATCCAAATGACCCAGAGTGACCGGATCGAAGCTTCCTGGATATACTGCAATTTTCATTTATTCTCCCTTGCCAGCAAAGATATGCTTGTTGGTCTTGTATATTTTTTCTTTTGTCATATGGTAACCAGCTTCCTCTAACCAGCCAAAATCCGTTTCTTTGGACGCTTCTATTATGATCTGTGTATCCTCTGTTACCATCGGTGAACTCGAAAGATACTCCAGAACCCGTTTTTCAAGTTCCATTCCATAGGGCGGATCCATAAAAATCAGGTCAAAACGATAATTTCTTCCTTCCAGCCGCTTAAGTCCTGCAATTACGTCAGATTCCAAAACAAGAGCCCCCTCTTCCAGGTGGGTACGGCTCAGATTTTCGCGGATACACTCCACCGCTTTTGGATTATTTTCAATAAAGACTGCCTTTCTGGCTCCTCTGCTTAAGGCTTCAATCCCGATGGCACCGCTTCCGGAAAAAAGATCCAGAAAAAAGCATCCGGGAATCTGGGGCTGGAGCATATTAAAAAGTGTCTCTTTGATCCGGTCTGTAGTTGGACGTGTGTCCAGACCTTCTATTGTTTTTAAAAGCAGCCTTCTGGCACTGCCTGCGATAACTCTCATGGAAAAACTCCTGTAATTAAGCAATTTTCATTCCAAACAAGTATAATATGAAATGAGCTGTAATACAAGGTTTTTTTGGAATTTTCTAAAAAGAGCAGACACAGTTTCCCATGTCCGCTCGTTTGCATCTGTTTCTTTCCTATCCTGCCCTCAAAATCAGTACCCGTAAAAGATCTGGGCAATGGGTGAAGTCTTATCAAGGATCAGCGTATTATTTCCGCTCGTAAGAGACGCCTTTGCCGCATCCAGAGAGCGGACAAAATTGTAAAAATCTGCCTTGCTGGCGTCATTATAGGCATTAGATAAAATCTGCATATACTGAGCTTCTCCTTCTGCACGGATGCGTTCCGCCTCAGCGGCCGCCTTGGATTTCATCACAGACACCTCTTTTGTGGTGTCATTTTTAATCTTCTGGGCAGAGGAATTTCCCTGAGCCGTATAGGAAGCGGCAATGTTGTTCCGCTCAGAGATCATACGGTCGTAAACAGACTGCTTATTGTCATCCGGCATATCTAAAGACTTGGTTTCTACCGCCATTACCTGAATGCCATAGCCGTCCAGAGAATCTCCAATTCCGCTGCTGATATCAAGAGCCAGCTTTCCGTCTCTGTTTTCAATGATCTCGGCCTGATCCATGTTGGAAATGACAGATTTCATGGTGGAAAAAACAGAAGCCGCAATACGGGACTGGGCCTGAGCTACCTGTCCGTTTAAATGTCTGGTAAAGAGCACCGGGTCAGAGATCTTCCACAGTACAAAAGCATCGGCGATCATGGTCTTTTTATCCTTTGTAATTACATCCGACTGGGGGATGTCATAGATCTGAAGGGACTTTGGAATGGAAGTCCCTGTCTGAAGAAAAGGCACCTTTAAGCTCACTCCCGGAGTTTCCACTACCCGGACGATCTCGCCGAACTGGCGGATCAGCTTATACTCGTTGGGATAGGTCACCACTAAGGACGCTCCCAGTAAAACCGCAGCAGCAGCCGCAGCAAAACCTGCTATGATACCGACTTTTTTCATTCCTGCGCCTCCTCTATGGTGATCTCTCCGGATGGCTGGCCGGAGGCTGCCTGCTGTTCCATGGCTTCTGCAAAACGATCCAGGGGCAGCAGCTTCTGAGTCCCGCTTTCATCTACAATATAAAGCTTCATATGAGGCAGAACCTCTTCCATAGTCTCATAAAACATACGCTGTCTTGTGATCAGAGGATATTTGGTATATTCCGCATACATCTGTTCAAATCGCGACACCTGGCCCTGGGCCTCATTGATACGGGCTTCCCGTTCTGCCTCTGCATCCTTTATAATCTGGTCGCACTGAGCTTCTGCCTGAGGAATTTTTTCATTTCGGTCCTTATTGGCATTATTGATGGCAGTTTCCTTTCCCTGCTTGGCATTTTCCACGTTTTTAAAGGCATTCAGTACCTCTGTGGTAGGAGGAAAGGCGTCCTGAATGGTAATATTTACCACTGCAAGACCGATATCCTCTTCCATCATACGGTTTGTAAGTTTTTCCTTGATTTCTGATTGGATTTCAGATTTTCCTGTGGTAATTACATCGTCTACATTGTGGGTTCCCACCGTATCGCGGATATAGGACTGGGCCAGCATTTTTAAGGTGGCAACAGGCTCTGAGGATGCGTAGAGATATTTGACCGGGTCATTTACCATATATTCCAAATAGAAATCCGTGTTTACAAAGTTAAAATCCTTGGTGATCATGATAGATTCAGATTCATCACTCGTTCCGGTCTCAGGGTCATAGCCAATCGGCATTCCCTTAATGCCCTTGGATACCCGGCGCACATTCTGGATAAATGGGATTTTAAAATGAAGCCCTGCCTGAGATACTGCCTGGGCACTTCCCAGCGTACTGACAACTGCATAATTTTCTTCATCCAGAATATAGTAGCTGTTCGTACCCAGAAGGATCAGTATAACAGCCGCAGCTGCCACCTTTCCCCCTCTGGCAAAACGGCGTCTTTTTTTCTTCTTTTTTACCGGGTTGCCGTTGGAATCAAAGCGCTCCGGCTCCGGCGTCCCGTCCTTCTCCCCCTGCCCGTCTTCCGGCTTTTTACCGCTGTACTGTCCATTCAGCTGCTGAAAAAGCTTCCGGAAATCAGGGTTTTGTCCCAATGGATGTTTTTTCATGTAACTCCTCCTTATCTGCCCGACATAGGTCACTCATCCCCCGAAAAATATATAAGAGGATTATAACAGATAGAAGGCTGGTTTTCAACCAAAATGACAGTCTTTTACAGATCCAAAGCCAGATTTCTTAGCCATTTTTTCTGACGGTACCGCCAATAGCCCAAAATCATTTTATAGATTTCCTCAGAAAGTACCAGAGCGTATACCAGATAAATCGGAAGATGCCATACAAGCGCTCCCAGAAAAGCCAGCGGAACACCGATGATCCACACGCCGCTGGTGTCCAAAAAGAGGCACATTTTCGTGTCGCCGCCGCTTCTTAAAACACCTACCACATTTACATAGTTAAACATTTTTGCAGGCATATAGAGGGCAAATACCAGCAGGCAAAGATTTACATCCATGGCTACCTGAGGGGTAATGGTATAAATCCCGATGATCTGCCACCGTCCTGCCACCATCACAAGGTCAGCTGCCATAGTTATGATAAACTGCAGGATAAAAAACTGGGTGGCATATTTTTCTGCTCTCTTTATCTTTCCCGCGCCAAGTTCATTTCCAAGAATGACGGCTGTAGCCGCGCTTAAGCCCTGGAACAGCACTACAAAAATATCCTGGATCGTGGTAGCAATGGTAATGGCCGCCACTGCGTCATCTCCCATACGGCCATATGCCAGAGAGTACAGTGTAGTCCCCAGTCCCCACATAAATTCATTTGCAATAACCGGAGCCGATGTATCTGCGAAACGGAGGATAAAATCCCTGCTCCATCCAAACAGGCCTTTAAAGCCGCAGGCCAGAGGAAGCTTTTTGCCGTAAACATATAGGAGCACAAGACTGACCTCAATGCACCGGGCGATCAAAGTCGCGCAGGCAGCGCCTGCCACGCCCATCTGCGGAGCACCGAATTTTCCAAAGATCAGCACATAGTTTAAAACAACATTGATAGCAATTGCAATACAGCTGCATACCACAGGATATACAACCTTATTTACAGCCCGCAGCATGGCGACGTACACATTTGTCATGGCAATAAAAGGGTATGTGAGCACGGCGATCCGAAGATATTTTATGCCCAGTTCAATGCTGCTCTCACTGGTTGTAAAGATCCGCATCACCTGATGGGGCCAGATCAATCCCGGGAGCACAAATACAAGTGCTCCGGCTGCGGCCAGGAGAATGGATAAGCCCAATACTTTCCGTATGCTCTTTACATCTCCATTACCCCAGTACTGGGCCGCTAAAATACCGGCTCCGCTGACAATGCCGAATACCAGCAGTGAAAATACAAAAAAATACTTATTTGCAAGTCCCACGGCGGCAATGGCGCTGGAGCCAAGGCCTCCGATCATCAGAGTATCTACCATATTTACTACTGTATTAAGCATACCCTGCAGTGCCACAGGGCATGCGATCATCAGCGCTTTTTTAAGAAATCTCCGGTCACGGAGCATTTCTCCCGTGCGGATCATCAGCTGTCTCATCGTTCGTTTCCATTCCTTCCTCGTTCATTCTGTTTTTCCTGTCTTCCAGCAGTTTTTTTGCAAGTACGCTTTCAATTTTCTTATTTCCGATCGTTAACACCTGAAAATGCCAGCCGGACTGGTCGATGGAGGGCTTTTCGCCCTCTGCCGGAATCCGGTCTAACCGGGATGTAAGAAAACCGTTTAATGTATCGTACTCCTCCTCGTCCTCTCCCAGGCTGAGTTTTAGCGCCTCTGAAACCTCATCAAAGGGAGCCAGTCCGCTGATAAGCCAGGAACCGTCCTCTCTTTCGGTCATATAGTGCTCTTCCTCGTCATATTCATCCATGATGTTCCCCACGATTTCTTCTAAAATGTCCTCCATGGTCACCAGGCCTGCGGTTTGTCCATACTCGTCTACCACGATTTCCATATGGATCTTTTCCGACTGCATTTCTTTAAAAAGAGAATCAATCTTTTTTGTCTCAGGGATAAAAGCCGCCTCTCTTAAAAGTCCCGGCACTTTACGGATTTCCTGTTCCCTGAATTCTGCTTTGCGGGCCAGCATGGCCGCATCTCTCAGATGAAGGATCCCGATAATATCATCCATATCCTCGCCATATACGGGATACCGTGTATTTATGCCCTCATCCAGCATAAAATCAAGGGCAGCCTCCAGCTTCATGGAACCGTCAAGAGCCGTGATCCCGGTTCGGTGAGTCATAATATCTTCTGCCGTTGTGTCACCAAGCTGGAAAATATTGGATATCATTTCTGTTTCATCTGCTTCCAGCACCCCCTGCTCATGGCCTTCATTGACCATGGTCATAATATCTTCTTCCGTTACATCCTCATAACCGTGTAACTTGATCCCAAAGCGCCTTAAAGCTGCAAAAAGCTTTTTTCCAGGCCCCCAGCTTCCATCCTCCATAGTAAATTCAAAAACTCCTTTCTCTCATTCCCAGCTCCAGGCTGATCCGCATAGCCTCATCTACCCGTCTCATCATTTCCCCGTCAATATGACAGATTTTTTCTCTCAGCCGCTGTTTATCAATGGTGCGTACCTGCTCCAGTAAAATGACAGAATCCCTGACCAGACTCCGGTTTCTGGCTTTCAGCTCTACATGAGTAGGCAGTTTTGCCTTATTCATACGGGAGGTGATCGCCGCACAGATTACCGTAGGACTATGTCGGTTTCCCACATCATTCTGAATGATCAGCACCGGACGCACACCTCCCTGTTCAGAGCCCACAACCGGGCGAAGATCCGCATAAAAGATATCTCCCCGTCTGATGATCATAGCTTTCCCCTCCCATGTACTGATACACTATCAGCATATGTAGGGGGACAGTCCAGGGAGCGTGTCTGTACCTCTTATAAATATCTTATGGCTCTTCAAACCCTTCGTAGCGGTCATCAAAATAATCCTTTGTTCCCGCAATCGCACCGTCTTTTATATAGACTCGGGGCACCCGCTTTCCAATATCGCAGATGATCTCATAGTGGAAACCACCTGAGCAGGCAGCCATTTCTTCTACTGTGATCTCTTCTTCCCCATCCCTTCCGATCAAAGTAACCTCATCATCCTCTTTTGCCTCAGGGATATCCGTCACATCGACCATAAACTGATCCATGCAGATCCGGCCAAGGATCCTGGCCCGCTTTCCGCGGATAAGGACAAAACCTTTATTGGACAAAGCGCGGTTGTAACCGTCCGCATATCCGGTAGGAATGGTTGCCACCCGCATAGTCTTATCTGATACAAAGGTGCTGCCGTAGCTTACTGGCGTTTTTGGTCCTATTTCCTTAATATAGGTGATAAAGCTCTTAATTTCCATTATAGGCGTCAGTCGGATCCGGCTTCGATCCACTTCATCCGATGGATAAAGACCATAAATACAGATTCCGGCACGGACCATATCCATATGGTTTGAATCCAGATCTTCTACGATCCCGGCGCTGTTGGAACAGTGGCGGATGGGAATATTGACCCCATATTCCTCCAGATAACCTAAAAAAGCCAGATATTTGTCATACTGCTCCCTGTAAAAGGTCTTGTCTGTCTCATCTGCTCTTGCAAAATGGGTAAAAAGCCCCTCGATTTCAATGCCCGGAAGGGACGCCATCCCGGCTGCCTCCTTTGCAGCATCCCTGCTGGGAGCCATGCCGATCCGGCTCATGCCTGTATCAAGGGCCAGATGGATTTTGGCCGTAAGGCCTCTTTCCTTTGCCAGACAGGATAATTCCTTGGCTTCTTTTAAACGGAACATAGCCGGGGTGATCTTGTACTGCAAAAGCTCCTCAAACCGCTGTCTGTGGGTCACACCTAAAATCAGGATCGGTTTTTGGATCCCATGGCGGCGCAGATTGATCCCTTCGTCTATATTAGATACCGCATAACCTTCCACATACGGATCCATGGCCCAGGCCACCGGAACTGCTCCATGGCCGTAGCCGTCTGCCTTTACGACACCCATAATGGCTGTAGAGGCCGGAAGGGCCTCTCTCATAGCTTTCATATTAGAAACAACGGCATCCAGATTTACCGTTGCATATACTCTGCTGTAAGGTCTCATTTTGTTTTGATTTCCTCCTTCTGCCGATCCATAAAGGCCCCGGCTGCCTCAGCAATCTCTGATGCAAGCAGGCTGTGAAGCTTATTTCCGGCTGCACGCTCTCCTGCCAGCCCATGAATATAAACGCCCAAAGCGGCTGCTTCCTCTTCCTCCATTCCCAGGGCCATCAGCCCGGCCAGGATGCCGGTAAGCACATCTCCGGATCCGGCCTTTGCCATAGCGCTGCTTCCGCTGGTATTGATATATAAAGTCCCCTCTTTTCCTGCGGTCACGGCTGCCGCATCTTTAAGAACGCAGGTAATCCCGTAGTGGGATGCATAGGAAAATGCCGCAGCCGGAAGATCGGCCTGAATTTCACTGATTTTCTGGCTTGTAAGCCGCGCCATTTCCCCCAAATGGGGAGTGATCACAATATTTTCCGTATAGTAGGAGGTCAGATAGGGGTGAGATGCAATGGTATTTAAGCCGTCCGCATCAATGATCACAGGCACAAAGGCGCTTGTAAGGATATCCTCTACCAGATATTCCACATAAGGCTCGCTTCCAAGACCAGGGCCTAAAACCACCACATCTGCCCAGTTCATCTCAGCCTCGATCCGTTCCTTAAAATCCTCTCTCCCGCCTAAAAGCTCTTCCGGACGATAAGAAGAAATAATGGCTTCCGGAAGAAGGGTCTGTAAAACCGTCCTGTTTTCTTCCACGGTCAGGATTTTTACAAGTCCCGCTCCGGCCCTGTAGGCTCCAAGAGCGCTAAGATAAGCTGCTCCGCTCATGTTTTTAGAGCCTGCTGCGATCAGCACGCGGCCAAAGGTCCCTTTATTTGAATAGGCTTTCCGCTCCGGTACCCGGTTTAAATCGCTTTCCTCGCAGGCATACGCCATAGAGATCGGATCCTCCTCTTCCGGCTCTGCCCTTAAGGCCTCCTCAGGAAAACCGATGTCTGCAACCGTAACATTTCCCGCATAGTCCCTTCCCGGATATACGGCAGTTCCAATCTTCTCCCAGCCAAAGGCTACGGTTTCATCTGCTTTCAGAGCAATCCCCATCACCGCTCCCGTACCGGAATGGATCCCGGAAGGAATATCGACAGCAATGCACCATGGCTTTGTTTTTCCATTCCCTTTAAGAATCTCTGCTGCAAGCTCCATACAGGCTCTGTATTCTCCCTGGATTTCCCGGCTTAATCCCACACCGAAAAGGCCGTCGAAAAGAATCCCGCAGTTTTCTGCTTCCTCTTTCATAAGTTCCCATTTTTTTACAGGTATCCCCAGCTTCCTGGCAATGGAAAGCTGGAGCTTTAATTCTTCTGTCGCCTTTTCCTCTGAACTGGCCAGAAAAATAACTGCAGGAAGTCCTTTTAAATAAACCATCCGGGCTGCCGCCGCTGCATCCGCTCCATTATTTCCCACACCGCACAGCGCCCAGACCGGACTGTGTGCGGCAAATGCTCGGGCTGCCTTTAATGCGCAGTCTGCGACCGCCAAAGCTGCCCGCTCCATTAAAACCAGGGAAGGAATCCCGACCTCATGGATGGTGTAATGATCCACTGCTTTCATCTTTCTACCTGTCAGAAGGGTTCTCATATCATGTTCTCCTCTCTGCGGACGTTTCCTTTTCGCCCACTGCAAATGCCATGGCAAAATCCTCTGTATTGGAGATAGACACATGGATCTGTGTCAGCCCCATTTCCTCAGATCGCTTTTTAGCGCCGCCGTAAAGATTGACATAGGGTTTTCCAAGCTCATCCCGAAGCACCTCGATATCTCCGGGCATAAATCCCCGGAACCCGGTGCCGAACATCTTTGCCACGGCCTCCTTCACAGCAAAAGAGCCGGCCAGCTTAGAGGCAGACCCCTTCGCTTGCCGGCTTTCCGTCTCCGTAAATGTGCGAGCGACAAAATGAGGCCTCCTGCAGGCCTTTTCCATGCGCTTTATTTCGATCAGATCGGTTCCAACTCCCAGTATCATCCTACTTGCTTCCTGTGCGTTCGTTTTTTTCATCCCGGTCCAGCATACTGCATACCCGGTAGGACAGCCGCATCAGACTTTCAGACAGATGCACATTTTCCACAACTACATCCTCCGGTACAACAAGATCCGTATGGGCGAAATTCCAGATTGCCTTGATTCCTGCTGCTACCAGACGATCCGCAATCTCGGGAGCCTTTGTCTTTGGTATGGTAAGAGCCGCGATCTGGATCTCATTCTCTTTTATAAAGCTTTCCAGATCGTCCACGGACCGGATTTCAATCCCGCGGATCACCAGACCGATCAGCTTGGGATTGATATCAAACATCCCTTTGATCACAAAACCTCTCCGTTCAAAATTTGTATAATTGGCGATTGCCTGTCCCAGATTTCCGGCTCCGATGATGATCAGATTGTGCTGCTGGTCGATTCCCAGAATCTTTGCAATTTCCGAGTACAGATATTTTACATTATAGCCATAGCCCTGCTGTCCGAAGCCGCCGAAATTATTCAGATCCTGGCGGATCTGAGAAGCTGTAACCTTCATGCGGTTGCTCAGTTCATTGGAAGAGATACGCTCCACTTCTTCTTCAATCAGCTCCCCCAGATAGCGGTAATAGCGGGGCAGTCTCGAAATAACCGCTTTCGATATTTCCTTGCGTTCCATCCTGTGCCACCCTCTCCTTATATGATTCAATCTAATGCTTTCTATTATAATCGGGCGTTAAAAAAATGTCAAATCACTTTCAGGATGTTCTTGAAAAAAATATGTTCCTATATTATACTGATTGGTGCATATTATGCAAAAAACATAGAATTTATGCTAAAAAAGGAGTTTTGAAATGATCCTGTCATGCAGCAACATCAGCCGGTCCTTTGGAGATAACCATATCCTCAAACGGGTCTCATTTCATATAGAGGAACATGAAAAAGCCGCTGTCGTAGGGATTAACGGCGCGGGAAAATCCACTCTTTTAAAGATCATCATCGGTGATCTGGCACCAGATGAGGGAAGTGTAACCTGGGCCAAGGGCGCTTCCATCGGATATCTGGCCCAGCATCAGGATCTGGAGGGCGCTGAGACCATTTATGACGCTCTTTTAGAGGTAAAGCGGCCTATCCTTGAAATGGAGGAGCGTCTGCGAAACCTTGAACAGTCCATGAAATCTGCCTCCGGTGAAGAACTGGAGGCTATGCTTTCCGAATACAGCCGCTTAAACCACGCGTTCGAGCTGGAAAACGGCTACGCCTGCCGCAGTGAAATTACGGGGGTATTAAAGGGTCTGGGATTTTCAGAGGATGAATTTTCAAAGCCCATCCAGGCGCTCTCCGGCGGCCAGAAAACCCGTGTATCCTTAGGCAAGCTCCTCTTAACCAAACCCGATATCCTTCTTCTGGACGAGCCTACCAACCATCTGGATATGGAGTCCATTGCATGGCTGGAAACCTATTTAAAGGGCTATTCAGGAAGCGTGATCATCGTGGCCCACGACCGGTATTTCCTGGACCGTGTGGTTACAAAGGTCATCGAGCTGGACAATGGCACCGCCACTGTGTTTTCCGGCAATTACTCCGCCTACAGCGATAAAAAAGCCATGCTCAGAGACGCACAGATCCGTGCTTACTTAAATCAGCAGCAGGAAATCCGCCATCAGGAAGCGGTCATTGCCAAATTAAAATCATTTAACCGTGAAAAATCCATCCGAAGGGCAGAAAGCCGGGAAAAGATGCTGGATAAAATCGAGCGTCTGGAAAAGCCAGTGGAAATCAACGATTCCATGGATATCCGTCTGGAACCGGACGTAGTCAGCGGAAATGATGTACTCACCGTCACAGACTTAAGCAAGTCCTTTGATACTCAGACATTATTTACACATGGCAGCTTTGAAATCAAACGTGGGGAACGGATTGCGGTTATCGGAAATAACGGTACCGGAAAGACCACGCTTCTTAAGATCATAAACGGCCTGATCCCTGCTGATGCCGGAGAAATCCGCCTGGGCGCCAAGGTTCATATCGGCTACTACGATCAGGAGCATCAGGTCCTCCACATGGATAAAACCCTGTTTCAGGAAATCCAGGATACCTATCCCAATATGAACAACACTCAGATCCGCAATACCCTTGCTTCTTTCCTCTTTACCGGTGATGATGTGTTTAAGCTGATCAAGGATTTAAGCGGCGGCGAACGGGGTCGCGTTTCACTTGCAAAGCTTATGCTTTCTGACGCCAATTTCCTGCTCCTTGACGAGCCCACCAACCATCTGGACATTACCTCAAAGGAGATTCTGGAAAGTGCATTAAACCGATATACAGGAACGGTGCTTTACGTGTCCCATGACCGCTATTTCATCAACCGCACCGCTACCCGGATTCTGGATCTGACCGGACAGTCCTTTGTAAATTATATTGGCAATTATGATTATTATCTGGAGAAAAAGGAGGATGTGGAGGCTGCATTTTTTGCAGGACGAGGCTCTGAGGCTCCAAAATCAGCTTTAGGCCGTCCGGCTGATGCCGGAACGGGAGCTTCTTCCGGTACCGCTGCCTCCTCTTCTGCTTCAGATACAGGGGCCAAGCTTGACTGGAAAGCTCAGAAGGAAGAGCAGGCCAGGATCCGCAAACGTCAGAATGAACTTAAAAAGACCGAAGACGCCATCCACCAGTTAGAAACAAGAGACAGCGAGATCAATGAGCTGCTGGCGTTGGAAGAAGTCTATACCGATGTGTCCAGACTGATGGAGCTGAACAAAGAAAAGGATTCCATCAGTGAAAAACTGGAAAAACTTTACGAATTATGGGAGGCGCTGGCAGAGGAATGAAATTAAAACGTATTCTGGCTCTTCTTGGAGTCCTTCTCCTTGCAGGGCTTGTTCTCCTGTTTTTTATTCTGGCTCTTACCGGGGCTTCCAAAAATACACTGATGGCTGTGGCTTTTTCGATCCTCTTCTTTTCCGTCCTGTTTTATGCTATGGCGCTGATGGCAAGGGTGTTAAAGCATGGAGACGATCCAGGTCAGGAAGAGGATGAACAAAAAAAAACATTGTAGGTTATTGATAAAGCGGGAACCTCCCGGGAGTATGTCTTCATAGGCTGCGGTCATGAAAATGACCGCAGTTTCCTTTTTTACGATAGGATCTGAATTTCTGCTGTCAACCTCTGCAGTTCATTCCGTGTAAATCTTACTAATTTTTTCTCTATGAAATCCCCTTAATGGCTGCTTCCCCATCGGATGAATACCATCTTCTGTTTCACAGACAGGGTATTGTCCTGCCAGCTGCTCTAAATATTTCTTTCATTTTTTCAGAAGGCTGCCGTAATATTCTTCCTGTGTCAACTATACATCCCACACATTTACTGGATTTCTTTTTTATTTTCATTATCGGTTTTTTCTCCCATTCCCGGTTTATTGTCCATTTCTCCGGGTCTTTTACCATTCTCCGCCGGTTCCCTTTCCATGGGCGCCCTCCCGCCTGTGGGAACTTCGCCGTTCTCAGGCCCCCTACCGCCTTTAGGTATCTCACTGCCAACGGGAGCCTTTCCGTTTTCAGGAATATCGGTGCCGTAAACAAGACTGTCCATAGTAATCGTTTTCTCCTCCGTACCGGCTGTTAATGAATAGCTTTCTCCCTGTCTGATATCCGGGCTGCTAATGAGGACAGATGAATATTCTTTTTCTGCTTTCCAGGATAAAAGCTCTGTGCCGTCACTGTTTTTCAGGGCGATCTGCGTTCCGGCTTCCTGCGGATTCAAAGTAACCATTATTATCCCCTGGGTAGAAGATGGATCAAAGTTTTGTGCCATACCGGATGCGCCTGATGAAGCAAAAATTCCTCCTGTGACCACTGCTTTTCCATTATAATCCAATGAACTAATCCCATCTCCTGACGCGTTGATTCTCAGGCTGCCGCCTGAAATTGAAATATAGGCTCCTTCCATAGATACAAACGGATCTTTTCCTTTTTCCATACTGCTTCCGTCTCTGCCTCCGGCAGCATTCACACCGTCGTCAGATGCTGTAATATCGATCTGTCCTCCTGTAATATCGATCGTCAAACCTTCTATTCCTTCGCAGCTTTCTGAAATCTTAATACTGCCTCCGGAAATGGCAGCTCCGTCATCTGCATGGATTCCATCATCTCTGGAAGACAGAGTGTAATCTCCTCCGGTGATAAAAACATATAAAATGTTATTCCCCGTCGCCAGTTATCCCTTAGCATAGCCGGGAAAATCCGTCAAGGGTGCCATACGGCACCCTTGACGGATTTTTCCCGGTTATGCTTTTACACAGTCAAGCGACGGGGATATAAATTCTCCAGAGCCGTCCCCCTTTCCGGGGAAAGGGGCGGAGGGGAAAGGCGAACCTTGCTGATACCCATTCTATATAAGAAGAAACGGAGGTTATTCAATGAAACGACCCTTAGCATATCTGACTGCCGCATGGAGCGGACAACCGGAAATCGACATGGAACTGGCGGCGGGCTACTGCCGCCTTGCTTATGAGGCGGGATTTTCTCCCATCTGTCCGCTGATCTACCTTCCGCTGTTTTTAGACGACAGCGTACCCGAGGAACACAAAGCCGGGATTGACATGGCCCGGGATATGCTCCGCCGTTCCCATACGCTGATTGTCTGCGGGGAAACAGTGGATGAAGATGTGAAAAACGATATTGCAGTTGCCGGAAGGCTTGGCATTGCGGCAACGACTTTAGAGGGCGTCCTGGCAGTAAAAGGACATGGCAGAAATGCCTGACATTAAGCTGGGAAGTCTGTTTGACGGGATCGGGGTCTTTCCCCTTGCTGCCTCCCGGTGCGGAATCCGCTCGGTGTGGGCCAGCGAGATTGAGAAAGCCCCGATTTCCATTACCAAACGGCACTTGCCTCTTTTGCACTTCTGTTCGGACGATAGCCATAGCTACCCTCTGCAAACAGTGGTTCATAGATTGGCACTAACTGTTGGGTTATTGCCTGTTGAAGTGTACGGTCTAGCACTGTTGGTATGCCAAGCTTTCGCACACCACCATCTGATTTGGGAATCTCAACTCGTCTTACTGGAGACGGAGTATACTTTCCACGATAAATGCGGTCGGTTATCTCTCGTTGATGTTCCTTTAAATATGGAAGAGCCTCCTCAATGGTCATGCCAGCAATTCCTGGCGCTCCCTTGTTTGCCTTAACTCTCTTATACGCTCTGTTAAAGTTGTCTTTATACAGTATCGCTTCCAAAAGTCTCGGCTGTGCACTGTCTCTTTCTTTCCATATCCGATTGAATGACCTAGACGCTTTCACATACCCTTCATGTTCCGCATTATCTCTTTGCGAACGGCCATTGTTTTCAATATTTTCTGCCATAGACGGTCATTCCTCCTTTCTCGGTCATACTCAAGACTCCTACTGATTCGGTCCTTCACCTCTCGGCTACTATGACCTCTGCTGACTTCTGTGCGTTCAGCATTGCTTTATGTAATGGTTACCTCTTTCAAGGCGTGCCGCACAGACCTCCCTAGGTACCACACGTTTCTTCCTCTCCATCCATCTGCCTCATCTATCATGCATGATTCCGTGTAGTTATTGGGCTTCGACTTGGATGGCAGCCTTACCCTCATGCATGACCTCATATGAGATTTCTGTTCATCAGACCAGAGATTTGCCCGTGAGTTAGTATGTCCCTCACATCCAGCTTCCTTCAGATCCCACCTCACGATGGACACCCTTGCCTTCGGCTATATCCTTCCCACTACCGGGCGGATTCGGGACTTTAACCCGTTAGAAACGTGCGCCGCTAGGCGCACCATCCATAAAACAGGGTGTGCAGATATAAAAACTGCACACCCGATCGCAACATCCTTCTGCACTTATATCTTCCCATATGCAGCCAATGCCTCGCCAGCCCTTACTCCCAACGCTGTCGTATGATACAAGACAACTCCATCGAATTTTGCACAAAGCTCCGTTCGTTTCCCATCCGCATAAGCTTCAAAAACCCCAAACTTTTCTCCACAGCATACCCGCTTCCCCGCTGTAATAGAGGGATACCAAAAACCGTCAGAGACTGCCTCCTCATAAACGGCTTCTTTTATATCTGCCTGCGATGTTTTTTCATATGAACCCTGTTTTATCCCAAGAAATGCCATAATGCGGTGCATATCCTCCATACACCGCTCCACTTCATTCTCCGACCACAGACCGCCTGAACCCCGTTCGATCAAAAGAGACGGAATCCCCTTCTGTACGGCCCAGCTGTATAATCCATTTTTCGCCTGAGAGCTTACCCTGTAAGGTACGGATAATACTTTGGCTGCCTGTAATGCTTTATCATTAACCGCCTTCTCTCCCTTTGTGGGATAAAAAACAAGAGGAATCAAATCTTCATTGCTGTCTCCGCTGTGAAGATCAATCAGAAAATCTGCACAGGGATATATATATTCTTCCATGGTATAAGCAATCCGTTCAGAAATCGTTCCATTCGATTTTCCAGGGAAAACCCTGTTTAAATTTTTTTCATCCTCCGGAACCACCTGCTTTCTGCCGTCAAAAAATCCGCATCTGTTTACGAGAGGGATCAATATCACGTTTCCCGCCAATTCCATGGGGTCAAGAAACTCAGCCATTCGCTTCGCTGCTTCTATCCCCACATACTCGCAGCCGTGAACTCCTGCCGTTATGACCAGAGTTTTCCCCTGATTTTTTCCACAGATACAAATTCCCTCCATTGCCTCCGCCTGTAAGACGGGAATTTTTATATGTTTCTTTTCCCCCGCCTGTATCTCGTATCCGCAAACGATCATGATGCCTCCTCTGTGTCAAAAACGATAATAGATTCTAAAAGCTTTCTGGCATAGATATCCTTTGCTTCGCTTAGCTGCTTTACCGGAAGATACTCTGTCACCCTTCCCTGGTACAAAAACAGCACATCATCACAAAGATAGGTTATAGATGTAAGATCATGGGTAATGAAAATATAGGTCAATCCAAGCTTTTCCTTTAAATCAAGCAAAAGATCCATGATCTGAACCTGGGTATGGGCATCTAGTGAGGAAATCGCCTCATCAAATAAGATCAACTCCGGATTACACGCAACCGCCCGGGCAATGCAGATCCGCTGAAGCTGGCCTCCTGACAGTTCATGGGGAAACCGACCGGCAAAGTCATAGGACAGGCCTACCAGCTCAAGCAGCCGGCGGATCTCCTTTTCCTGATTCAGCTTTTTCCTCTCTCGTCTTTGACGGACAAAGAGGCCTTCCTTCAAAATATCCGCCACTCTGAAACGGGGATTGGCTGAGGTTGTATAGTCCTGAAAAACAATACTTAACCGATCCTGCAGATTCTTACGTCCCTGTTTTGAACCGTATACGGAAACTCCATTGAGGAATACGGTTCCCGAATCCGGTTTTAAAAGTCCGCATAACACCCTGCCCATAGTAGATTTTCCACTTCCGGATTCTCCCAGAATCCCCAGGCAGGTTCCTTTTTTCACCTCCGCTGATACATCAAATAAAACCTGCTGTTTTGTATGTCCAAACAGCTTGTCCTGGCATTCCCTGCGGAAGCTGACGCATATCTTATCCAGCTTGAGCATGACTGCACTCTCCTCCTTCCAGCGCCTGTCTGTATTTTCTCATAACATCCGTCCGTTTTTCAATCAACAGCCTTGTATACGGATCTGCCGCATGGTGGATAATGTGATGGAAATCCCCCTGATCCACTACTGTTCCCTGGTTCAGAACCACAATTTTATCTGCTATCTGCGAAACAGCATTAAGGTCGTGAGAAATAAAGATCATCGCGGTCTTATGCTTTTGTTTAATGACTGCAAATTCATTTAAAATATCAAACTGTGTAATAGCATCGATTGCAGTGGTAGGCTCATCTGCAATCAGCAGAGACGGCTCCATGGACATGGCAATTCCAATCATAATACGCTGCAGCATTCCGCCGGAAAGCTGGTGTGGATATTTTTCCAGTGCCTCCTCTGGATTTCGGATCTGCATTTTATCTAACATTTCAATGGATCTCTCTTTTATTTCTCCGGCATCCCATTTTTGATGAGCTGCAAATGTTTCTGCAATCTGGTTTCCGATACGGTACAGAGGATCGAAACAGGTCATGGGATTTTGCAGTACGATTCCAACCTGCCCGCCTCTCAGCCTGCGCAGCTGCTCTGCATTTTTCCCAACCAGCTCATCTCCCTGAAATTTCGCGCTTCCGGAAACAACAAAATTCTTATCAAGAAGCCCCATGGCTGCCTTAATTGACATGGATTTTCCGCTTCCTGATTCCCCCAAAATTCCCAGGCACTCCCCCTGCTTTACCGAAAAAGAGACGTCTTTCACTAAATCCGTATTCCTTTTTTTGCCTCGCAGGGATACCTGAAGATGATTCAATTCAAATACTGGTGTCACTTTGCCACCTCCTTTGGATCAAGAACGTCCCGCATCGCATCTCCCAGCAGATTAAAGCAGCACACAAGGGCAACGATTGCAATTCCTGGCGCAAGCATCTGAGTTGGGTTGCTGGTCAGAACCTCCTTAGCCTCATTTAACATAGCGCCCCATTCTGGTGTGGGTGCCTGAACTCCCAGTCCCAGAAAAGATAATGTAGAGATGTTAATAATCGCCCATCCAATGTCCAGAGAAGCCAGAACTGCCAGATCAGAAGTGATGGACGGCAGCAAATGACGGAACAGGATAAAACGCTCTGGCATGCCTACGCACCTGGAAAACTGTACAAAATTTTTATCCCTGTACTGCATAACTCCGGTACGGATCATGCGGGCATACCAGGCCCATTTTATAAACACATTGGCAATGATCACATTCTGGACACTGATTCCCAGCAGGGCCACCACTGCAAATACCATGATCTGGCTGGGAAAGGAGAGCATCACATCTACGATCCGCATAATAATCTCCTCTGCAATCCCTCTGAAATATCCGGCTATAATGCCCAGGACTGCCCCAATCCCAATGGTTCCTGCCATAGTAAGAGCTGCCAGCCCCAAGGTGGGGCGGATTCCAAAGATCATGCGGGAAAGCACACATCTACCCAGCTGATCCGTTCCAAGGGGGTACTGGACGCTGTAGGAAGCAAACTTATTGATAATATTGGTTTCATAGGGATCGTTCGGGGCAATAACCGGAGCAAAAATCCCAATAAGAGCAATGAGCAAAACTGCAAATGTTGTAAAAACTGCCGTTCTGTTCTGAAAAAAACGCTTTACCATGTTCTCTAATCCTCCTTTCTCAGCCGTGGGTCAGACACTGTCTGCAAGATATCAAATATCAAATTAAATACTACAAAAAGAACACCGATCAGCAAAACATAGGTCTGAATAACTGGATAATCCCTGTTAAAAATAGAACTGATGCACAGGGTTCCAAGTCCCGGCCATGAAAATACATTTTCTACAACAATGGTACCTGATATCAGCTGAGGGATACTCATTCCCATTGCAACAATGCAGGTATGCATGGAATTTTTCAGAACATGCTTTACCCAGATCGATTTTGGAGATAATCCTCTGACATTGGCATAAAGGACATAATCCTGTTTCATATTCTCCAGCATATTATTGCGTATCAGCCGGATATAGGTCGATATATAGCTTAATGCCACTGTAAATGCAGGAAGGATCAAATGCTTCCATGTTCCGTTTCCATTGGTAGGCAGCCATCCAAATTTTACACCGATTGCCCACATCAGCAGCAGTCCAACCCAGTAAGGCGGCATGGCAGTGGTAACAAAGACAATGCTTCTCATCATCTTATCAAACCATCCATCCTTGTATACTGCACACAAAAATCCGATTGGAATACTCAAAAGCAATACGATCACAAAGGAAGCTCCCGCAAGCTGCAGGGTGGCCGGAAGACATCTTAAAATTTCTCCGGCTACAGTTCTTTTGGGATTCACATAGCTGATTCCAAAGTCTCCCTGCAGGCATCCTGCAAGCCAGTCAAAATACCGGATCAAAAACGGCTTATTCAGACCAAGCATTTCCTCCATCCTGGCAATGGCCTCTTCTGTTATCACAGGCATTTGCTGTACCCTTAGGGCAACCTCTGCGGGATTAGATGGAATCAGATTGATAAACAGGAAACAGATAAAGGAAATCGCAAGCAGCAATGGAACAGCCATCATCAGACGGCGAATGACATATCGTTTCACAGCTTTTCCCCTCTTTCTTATAGATTTTCAGGTCTTATCTTTTAAAAAGCCGCTTCTCAGAAGAAACGGCTTTTCCTGATTATTCAAAATACATGTCAGAAAACGGAACATCATACTGGTCTGTTCCAAAATGAACGCCTTGTAAATTCTTTGTATAAAGCGCCTTGTTGCATTCAAAAGTCAGAGGAATATATACGGCATCCTCGTGGAGACGGGTGAGAACGAACCGGTACAGTTCCTGACGTTCCTCTTCATCTGTGGTAGTCAGGATATCCGTAATTGCCTGATCAATTTCTTTCTTATCTGCCAGTCCCTGCTGTGCCGCAAAATCTCCGTAAACCGGTGCTCTCATTGCCGCCAGCGAAGACTGTGGATCGTAAGGCATACCCCAGCAGATGTTGAATACCATATCAAAATTACCTGCTTTCATATTGTCCCTGTAGGACTGCTCCTCCTCACCATGTATGTTGAGGGAAATTCCAAGCTTCAGGTATTCGCTCTGCAGATATTCAGAAATGGTTTTTTCCGTTACACTATCGCTGTTATACAATAAATCCAGTTCCAGTTTTTTTCCGCCTTTCTCCCTGATGCCACTGCTTCCCATAATCCATCCTGCTTCATCCAGCATACTGGATGCGGTTTCTGTACTATATTCGTATGGTGTCAGTTCTACATCACAGTAAGGAACCGTAGCTGCGTAAAGCGTATCTGCCGGCTGCTCCAGCCCATAAAAAATACCTTCCGAAATTGCCGTTCTGTTGGTCGCATGCTGCAGTGCCTGACGGACAGCCGTATCACTGAGAATCTCATTCGTCGTGTTTAATACAATATGTCTTGTAGAGGTAGGATTGGAAAGGGCAACTTCAAATTTATCACTGTCCACATACTGACTGATGGCATCTGCATCCAGCATATTTTTACCAAAAATCAGATCGATCTCTCCAGACTCCAGCGCCATAATACGGGTCTGGTTATCAGGAATTACTTTTACGGTAATCCTTTCAATTTCAGGCTTTTCTCCCCAGTAATTTTCATTGCGCTCAAATACGGCATATTGATCTGTCTCGAAATCAGTAAGCACATAAGGACCGGTTCCGATATACCCGCTCACTCCGTCTTTTGTACTTCCGTTAATCATGCAATTGGGAGAAATCATGGCAAAAGGACGGATACAGCCTAATTCCGTAAGCATTGGATAATAGGCTTCACTCAATTCTATTACAAATGTATGGTCATCCGGAGCCGATACCCCAACCAGCAGGTTCATCATCTCCAGCCATGTATGACGATCTTTATTCTCAATAATTGCATTAAAATTCGCTAAGATTGCATTGGCATCGCAGACGGTTCCATCCGAAAAAGTAACTCCATCGCGGATTTTAAATGTATATATTTTTCCATCCTCGCTGATGGTCCAGCTTTCTGCCAGGCATCCCTCATATCCGTCTTCTGTAATGCTCACCAGAGTATCGTACAAAATGCTCTGGGCATACATTTCTCCTGCATACAGATGTGGATTTAAATCCCGGATATCCCGATAATTTACAAAAACCAGTTCCTGGTCGGAACCGTTGACTGCAGCGGCCGGTTCCGATGCTGCTGTTGAAACCGATGATGCAGCTTCTTTCTGTCCGCATCCGCTTAAAAGACCAAGCGCCAGGATTCCTCCCAGAACCAGTGCCGGAAATCTTTTTTTCATAGTGCTTACCTCCAGTAATTTTTATAGCTTTATCTGACCTGCATTATTGTATCAGAGTTAGCTCAGCCTTACTAGATGGTAATTTGTTCTGCCACTCCATAACAGATTGTTATAGCATTTGCTGAAATTTTTCCAGAATCCATTCTGCCTGTCTGGAAAGAATGCGGGCTGGATCTTTTACATAACCGACCTGTAAAAATGGTTCACAGCCATTGATAGGAAGGGCTTTTAAATCATACTGGGAATAGGGCTCATACATAAAATCAAGTCCCAGACTGCATACATCCGTATATAAAAGAAGGTTGACAGTCAGATGGTCACTGTTTGTGTAGGCCGCATGGTTCAGGTTTTTTGTATCGATCAGACCCATGCTGACTGTTTCCAAATGGTGCTCCATAGAAAAAAAATCTCTTACTCCGCGGACAAATTTCAGCTCCTGGAGCTCAGAAAAGTCTACGCTTTGCTCATAGTACAGAGGATGGCAGGGACCCACATACAGGCAGATTTTCTTCGTCTTTAACGGTATGAATTCCAGGTTTTTATGGGACAGAATGTGCTGGAAGGTCTGAACCTGATGCTGTGCCACATAAACGATCCCTATCTCAGAAATCCCCTGATGTACCTGTTCTGTAATGTCCTCTACCGTTCCTTCATGGTGCTCTATGGAATACACATGTCCCCATTCTTTATAAAAATCTGTCAGAAGCCTTGCGATCATATTGCTTGGATAAGTGGAAATCCGGATACTGTTTTTCATATCCGGAACCGCTAGAGAGGAAATGGTCGCCGTTGCTTTCAGTATCATTTTTGCATATTCCAGAACGGTTTCTCCATAAACCGTTGGAGAAACGCCTTTTCCGCTGCGTTCAAGCAGCGGCCTTCCCAACTCACGCTCCAGAGAACGGATCGTTTTGCTCACATTTGGCTGGGAAGTATATAAACAAATGGCCGCCTGAGACAGGCTTCCCCGTTCACAGGCGGTCACAAAAAACTCCAGTTGCTTGATATCCATTTCATCTTCCTCCCACGTCGTTTATTTAAGTCTGTGGTTAGTTTACACTAATTTTTATTTACAGTCAATATCACTGTTTTAACATCTACCCCTTTACAGTATCCGAAAGGCAGTCTGCAGGTAGCATTTTCCGCTGCATACTGTTGTAGTACACAAACATTACATAGCTGCCTGCCCCAATCCATGCAAGAGGTGTGGCAATACATACTCCTGTGTATCCCCACAGGGAACAGATAAACAATGTGCTTCCAATACGCATCACCAGTTCAATCATACAGGCGATAAAAGGTGTCGCTGTATTCTGCATACTCTGAACGGCACAGCGGTAGATACTGAGCGCTCCCAGTATCAGATAGCAGGGGGCCACCCAATTCAGATAACCATTTGAATACCAGATAACCTCTTTAGGCGGATTGGCAAGAAACATTTCCACAATAGGACGGCGCAGAAGGAGGATTCCCACTCCCATCATAAGATTCAGGCACTGGGTCTGGATGAGTGCGGCATGTACTCTCTGACGAATGCGCTTCCATTTTCCCGCTCCATAATTTTGAGAAACATATGCAGACAAAGCGGACGCCGTTGCATTATTGACAAGCACAGAAACCTGATCCGCTTTCGTAGCCGCCGTATAACCGGCCACAGCCATACTTCCAAATCCGTTAACCGCACTCTGCATGGCAAGCTGGCCTATACACATAACGGACATCTGAAATCCCATAGGAAACCCGATTTTGAGTTCCCGGATACAGACCTTCCTTAGTCCGGAAAAGTCCCTTCGGGACAGTCTCAGCTCCTCATATCTCCTTACACCTGAAACGGCACATAGTAAAGAAGCCAGAAGCTGAGATAAAACAGTAGCCCATGCAGCACCTGCAACACCGCCCTTAAAAGGCACAATAAACAGGATATCCAGAACAATATTCAGCAGAGAGGAAAATACCAGATAGTACAGGGGCGTCCGGCTGTCTCCAAGAGCCCGCAGTATATTGGATATCATATTGTAAAAAAAGGTGGCTCCGCTTCCTAAAAGAACAATAAACATATATTCGTATGCCTCATTACAAGTATATACACTCATTCCCGGACAGGCGATTGTGATCAATTCCGATGTCCCTCACAGTGCAGTTCCCATAAAAAACAGTCATGTAATGATCGACACGATCATTATTCAGACAGCATTTCTTTCTGAGACACCGGGAAATGATATTGATCGAAACTGCCTCTCCCCCTTTTTCCATAATACAGATCTCCCCTGTATTCCTCTCCTTCTCGAAAATGAAATACAGAATGAAATTGTAAAAAAACTGATTCAGCTTATCCACCTGTTTGATTCTAAATCTGACTTTTTTGAATTGAAGGTCAAAAGCCTGATACTTGACTGCTTTTATCAATTGCTTTTAGAAAACAAAAATAAATTTAAAAACCATTGCCCATCCAGCCAGGAAGCCCTTCGCAGGCTCCGGATTATGCTGGACTATATCCATGAACATTTCAACCAGCCTTTTTCTCTGACCGGGCTCGCAAATCATACACTGCTGTCCAGAGAATCCTGCTGTCGGATTTTCAAACAGATGACAGGTATGACAATCAGCCAGTATATGACTGAATACAGAGTTATGCGGAGTCTGCCCTATCTGGCGGACGGAAAATACTCGATCGCAGAGGTTTCTGCTCTTTGCGGCTTCAGCAGCCAGAGCCGGTTTGCCGCTGCTTTTCGTTCCAAAATGGGGTGTAATCCAAATCAATATCTGCATTCCAATTTTGACATTATACGGAACTCCTGAAGAAAAATCTATTCATATTTACGATTTTTTCATACAGATATTGATGATGAATTAAGAAACGATGTCCAGTTGAAAAAGAAACTTCCCGTAAAAAAGCCAGTCGTATTTCCCGCCCAAAAGGCAATGCAATACCACTGGCTTTTTATTGTTTTTATCGGGCAAGCAGCTTCACAAGCCGCCCGGCTGCCTCTTTCGTATCCTCCGGCGAGCCAAAGGTAGAAAAACGGAAATATCCCTCGCCGCAGGCTCCAAAGCCTTCTCCCGGAGTTCCCACCACCTGGATTTCATGAAGCAGATAATCGAAAAATTCCCAGCTTCCCATTCCATTCGGACACTTCATCCAGATATAAGGAGCATTTTTTCCGCCGCAATACCAGATTCCCAGCTGATCAAGGGCATCCATCAATACCTTCGCATTATTTTTATAAACCTGTATTCTTTCACGGATCTGCCTCTGTCCTTCTTCCGTAAAAACAGCGGCTCCTCCCTTTTGGATAATGTAAGATACCCCGTTGGTTTTCGTTGTACGGTTGCGTATCCACATCTCATTTAAGCTCATCCCGTTTCGTTTCAGCGCTCCGGGAATCACTGTATAGCCCAATCTGGTGCCAGTGAAGCCCGCTGTTTTAGACAGGGAACATATTTCGATCGCACAGTTTTTTGCCCCCTCTATTTCAAAAATACTGTGGGGAACATCCTCATCTTCAATAAACGCCTCATATGCGGCGTCAAACAAAAGGACAGCGTCCGTGCGGTTGGCATAATCTACCCACTGCTTTAATTTGTCATAATTGAAAACGGCTCCTGTAGGGTTATTGGGGGAGCAGATGTAAATGACATCCGCTGTAACGCTTTCATTCGGCAGCGGAAGAAATCCCTCCTTCTCTCCCGATGGGATGTGAATGATTTTATTCCCTGCGATTATATTGGCGTCTACATAAGCCGGATAGGCCGGTTCCATGATCATAACCGTTTTATCCCTGCCAAACAGATCGAGAATATCTCCCAGCTCGTCACTTGCCCCGCTGGAAATAAATACTTCCTCCTGTGAAAGCCCTACGCCTCTTTTTTTATAATATTCAGCAATTATCTTTCTCAGTTCAGGGTCTCCGCACTCCGGCATATAGCCGTGAAAACGGCTCTTTTCCCCCTGATCGTCGACTGCTTTGTGAAGTGCTTTGATCACCTCGCCGCAGAGAGGAAGGGATACGTCTCCGATTCCCATACGATACAGATGCGCCTCCGGATGCTCTTCCAGATAAAGCTTTGTTTTCTGGGCAATATGATAAAACAGATAGGATTCCTTCAAATTATTGTAATTGGTATTCGGTATCATAGATTTTATTCCTTTCTACTGATTGTTTCTCTCAGACAGCTTTCTTTCAAATCGGTCTTTCCGAAGATCCGTTGGTATTTTCGTAGGATATTGTCCATGAAAACAGGCTGCGCAGTAGTCATTGCTGTCAATCAGCCTGTTCAGCTGATCCACCTGCAGATATCCCAGAGAATCGACTCCGATCAACTTCGCGATTTCCGCTGTACTGTGATGGCTGGCAATCAGATTTTCTTCTGAATCAATATCTGTTCCATAGTAGCAGGGATGCAGGAAGGGAGGCGCGGAAATCCTCATATGGATCTCCTTTGCTCCCGCTTCGCGCAAAAGCTTTACGATACGCCTGCTGGTCGTTCCTCTGACAATGGAATCATCGATCAGAACCACATTTTTCCCCTCAATCACACTTTTTACAGGAGAAAGCTTGATTTTTACCTGATCCAGACGTTCTCTCTGCCCCGGAGATATAAACGTCCGTCCAATATATTTGTTTTTAATCAGTCCTATGCCATAGGGAATGCCGGATTTTTTCGCAAAGCCCAGGGCAGCGTCCAGACCGCTGTCCGGAACTCCGATCACAATATCCGCGTCTGCCGGATAGGTCTCCGCCAGCAGTTCCCCAGCCCTTATCCGCGATTCATGGACAGATACTCCGTCTATCACAGAATCCGGTCTGGCAAAATAGATATACTCAAAAATACAGGTTTTTTTCTTCTGTTTTCCGCAATGCTCTCTTCTGGATTCCACACCATCCGGATGAAAAACCAGGATTTCTCCCGGCAGTACGTCTCTGATAAACTCTGCCCCCACTGCTGACAATGCGCAGCTTTCTGAAGCCACAACATAAGCGCCGTCCGGCATCTTTCCATAGCACAGGGGTCTGAAGCCATAGGGGTCGCGGGCGGCGATCATCTTCGTGGAAGACATAAGAACCAGGGAATAGGCCCCTTCCAGCGACTCCATCGCATTGCTTACAGCTTCTTCAATACTGGGTGTCTTCAGCCGTTCTCTGGTAATAATATATGCGATGGTTTCCGTATCGCTGGTGGTATGAAAAATAGCTCCTGACAACTCCAGCCTGTCGCGAAGCTCCAGAGCATTGCTCAGATTTCCATTGTGAGCCAGAGCCATTTTCCCCTTCTGGTGATTGACTTCAATGGGCTGGCAGTTGCTTCTCGTGTTTCCTCCTGTGGTTCCATATCTTACATGTCCCACAGCTATGGTTCCCTCCGGCAGATGGGATAGTGTATCTTTAGAAAATACTTCGCTTACAAGCCCAAGGTCTTTATAGGAAGAAAATACTCCGTCGTCATTGACAACGATCCCGCAGCTTTCCTGTCCTCTGTGCTGCAATGCATAGAGTCCGTAATAAACCAGCTCTGCCACAGGCTCCTTTTTTTTGTTCATTACTCCAAATACGCCGCATTCCTCATGAATTCCCATCCCGTTATTTCCTCCTACTGATCTTTCCTTACTCTACCGTAACCGATTTTGCCAGATTCCTCGGTTTATCAATATCACAACCGCAACGCCTGCCGAATCATATCCTCTGTATTCCAGCCGTTTTAAACCGTCCAACAGTACGGAAAACGCCTCTGTATTTCCTGCGAATCCGATAATTCCACACATATTTCTACTCCTATTTTTCTTCTGTCTGCTTTAATGCCGCAGAAATAAAGCCTTTAAACAGGGGATGAGGCTGATTGGGGCGGCTCTTAAATTCGGGATGAAACTGTACGCCTATAAAAAATGGATGCTCCGGCAGCTCTATGGTTTCAACCAGCCTGCCGTCTGGAGAAGTTCCGCTTATGACCAGTCCAGCTTTCTCCAGCTCCCCGCGATATTCATTATTAAACTCATAACGGTGGCGGTGACGCTCATGGATCTGTTCTGATCCGTAGCACTCTTCCATTTTCGTCCCGGCCTTGATGCAGCAGGGATAGCTTCCCAGACGCAGCGTGCCTCCCTTATCAATCTCCCCGCTCTGTCCCGGCATAAAATCAATTACCCTGTGGGCGCACTGCTCATCAAATTCTCCTGAATGGGCATCCGTAAGCCCCAGAACATGCCGTGCAAATTCGATAACAGCAATCTGCATTCCAAGGCAGATGCCAAAATAAGGTATCCTGTTTTCACGGGCATACTTTGCAGACAGGATCATGCCTTCAATTCCCCGGCTTCCAAAACCGCCGGGAACGATAATTCCATCCATTCCATGCAGAACATCATTTACAGTTTCCCTGGTAATCCCTTCGGAATCGATCCAGTGGATTTTTACAAATGCATTCTCTTCATATCCGGCATGATTCATTGCTTCTGCTACAGACAGATAGGCGTCGTGAAGCTTTACATACTTTCCAACCAGGCCAATGTGTACTTCTTCAGAACGATTGTGGATCCGTTCTACCATCGCCGTCCAGTCTGTCAGATCCGGCTCTGGCGCCTCAATGTGAAGCTCCCTGCACACCACATCGGAAAAACCGGATTTTTCCAGCATCAGCGGCGCTTCATAGAGATTTGGCAGCGTTATGTTTTCAATCACACAATCTTCCCTGACATTGCAGAACAGGGAAATCTTCCGAAAAACAGATTCCTCTAATGGCCTGTCAGAACGAAGGACAATAATACCGGGATTGATCCCCATTCCGCGAAGCTCCTTAACTGAGTGCTGTGTCGGCTTTGACTTATGCTCCTCTGAACCGCTCAGATAAGGAACAAGCGTCACATGGATAAACAGGCTGTTTTCCTGTCCAACCTCCAGCGAAATCTGGCGTACCGCCTCTAAAAACGGCTGGGATTCAATATCGCCGATGGTTCCGCCGATTTCCGTAATCACCACATCCGCATCCGTCTTTTTTCCTACGCGGTACACAAATTCTTTAATCTCATTGGTAATATGAGGGATCACCTGAACCGTCGATCCCAGATATTCTCCTCGCCGCTCCTTATTCAGAACGTTCCAGTACACCTTTCCTGTTGTCAGATTGGAATATTGATTCAGATCTTCATCAATGAACCGCTCATAATGTCCCAGATCCAGATCGGTTTCCGCCCCGTCTTCCGTCACATACACTTCCCCATGCTGATAAGGGCTCATCGTACCGGGATCTACGTTAATATAGGGATCCAACTTCTGGGCTGCAACCTTTAACCCCCTTGCCTTTAAAAGCCGTCCAAGAGAAGCAGCTGTAATTCCTTTTCCCAGGCCGGACACCACTCCTCCGGTCACAAAAATGTATTTTGTCATTGTCTTTCCTCCATTTTTGAACGCAAAAAGGGCAAAGAGGCCTTTAAGTTTATCTAAACTTAAAGACGCCTTTGCCTTTATGGACGCTATTCTACCTCTTAAGCCCTATCTTGTCAATCCGTTTTTTCTGAAATTCGCTCAGCCCTATCGCTTCGGATATTCTGTCCCATCAGGTCTGAAAGAGTAATATGATCAACGTAGTCATTTGCCATATGGTAAAACTCTTTCCACATATCTCCTTATCCTATTGTACTGCGTGACGCTCCAGCCACAGGGACAGGGTTTCGAATCTGTATTTTGATAATAATTACAGAACTTTAGCGATAATACAGAAAAAAGAGTGGTTATTTTATTTTCCGCTGTCTCCGTAGTTAGAAAGCACACGCGCAGATGGGTCATTTACGTTACATCCCTTCCACGTTTTGTTTGGCATCCAAAAATCAACTACCATCTCTGCCTGTCCCGGATAGAAAGTTTCAAAAATCTCCCTGTATAATAATGACTCTTTTGTAAAAGGACGGGCATACGTATAACGTTCACATCTGCTTTTAAATTCTTCATCCGTATATTGGCTTTCTGCATATTCCTTCAGATAATCAACCATGGAATGGCCTACTGCATCTGAAAAGGCAGCTTTCTCTCTCCAAAGGATTGTGTCCGGAAGATAACCGCCCTGTTCGAAGGCATGGCGGAGCAGATATTTTCCCTTTCCGTAGGTATTCAGTTTCAATTCCGGATCCAGCGCCATCACATACTTTACGAAATCAAGATCTCCAAAAGGAACCCTTGCCTCCAGGGAGTTTACGGAAATACAGCGGTCTGCACGCAGTACATCGTACATATGCAGTTCATGGATCCGTTTCTGGGATTCTTCCTGAAAAGCTTTCCCGTCCGGTGCAAAGTCCGTATATTTATAGCCGAACAGCTCGTCTGAGATCTCTCCAGTTAAAAGAACTCGGATATCTGTCTGGTTATGGATTGCCTTACACACCAGATACATTCCTATGGATGCGCGGATTGTGGTTATATCATAGGTTCCTAACAGCTGAATCACATTTTTCAGAGAGGACAGTACCTCATCCGGCGTCATGTAAACCTCTGTATGGTCGCTTCCTATATAATCCGCCACCTGCCTTGCATATTTTAAGTCGATGGCATCTTCGCTCATTCCGATGGCAAAGGTCTTGATCGGCTCGCTGCTTTTCTTTGCTGCAATCGCACACACCAAGGACGAATCCAGGCCGCCGGAAAGCAGGAATCCCACCTTTGCATCTGCTATCAGACGTTTCTCTACGCCTGCCACCAGCTTATCATGAATCTTCCCGCAGGCAGTTTCCAGATCGTCATAACAGACCCTATGGACTTTGGCTATATCGCAGTAACAGATAAACTGTCCCTTTTTATAATAATGTCCCGGAGGAAACGGCATGATCCTGTCCGTAAGCCCTGTCAGATTTTTGGGTTCACTGGCAAATATGATCGCATGATCTTTATCATATCCATAATACAGTGGGCGGATTCCAATGGGATCTCTTGCTGCGATAAACTCCCCTGCTTCCCCGTCGTAAAGGATGCAGGCAAATTCGGCATCCAGCATGGCAAACATATCTGTCCCGTATTCCCGATACATTGGCAGCAGAATTTCACAATCCGAATTGCTTTCAAACGTATATTTTACTGACAGCTCTTTTTTCAGCTTCTCAAATCCATAAATTTCTCCATTACAGACTACATAACTGTTTCCGAGCCGGAAGGGCTGCATTCCCGACGGAGTCAGGCCCATAATGGCTAATCGGTGGAATCCAAGAATTCCATCGCCCGTTTCAACCACTCTGCTGTCATCCGGCCCCCTTGATATGGTTTTTTGAAATCCTTCCATAAAACTGCTCAGAACCGCATTGCGGCTGCAATAACCCATGATGGAACACATAGGAACATACCTCCAAAATCTTAAGTTTCCTTTTTTATTCTACGTCCTGCAGGGCGTCAAAGCCCTCTTCTCCGGTTCTTACCTTTACTACATTTTCCACATCATAAACAAAAATCTTGCCGTCTCCAATATGGCCGGTATAAAGAACCTTCTTTGCCGTTTCAATCACCTTACGAACCGGAACCGCACTGACTACGATCTCCACCTGTACCTTCGGGAGCAGGCTGGCTTCTACCTGTACTCCACGGTAATACTCCGGTTTCCCTTTCTGTGCGCCGCAGCCTAATACATGGGATACGGTCATACCGGTAATACCGAGTTTCATCATTGCATTCTTCAGCGCTTCAAATTTGGATTCCCTGCATACGATCTCAATTTTCGTAAATTTAGGGGTTCCTTCTTCAAAAGACGGCACTTTTTTAACCGGAATCGCTTCTGCAGCCGGAACATCTCCGGTTACTGCAGCCGGAACAGCCTCACCCTCTGCCGCAATATCCGGCTGCATTGCAAAGCCTGCATAGGCGGTTAAAAGACCGTGTTCTGATACGTCCAGTCCGGCAATCTCATCCTCTGCGTCGGCCCGGAGCCCAATGGTATATTTGATCGCCAGAAATACAATCGTAATAACAACCGCCACATATACCGCCACAGAGACGACGCCTGCTGCCTGAACTGCCAACAGATGGACTCCGCCGCCATAAAAAAGACCTGCTTCTGTCGTTACGCCTGTTGCAAACAGACCGGTGAGTATGGTTCCTGTCGCGCCGCACACGCAGTGAACGGACACAGCGCCCACAGGGTCGTCAATTTTGGCGATCTTATCAAAAAACTCTACTGCCAGAACAATAAGGATTCCGCATATGATCCCAATAACAGCTGCCCCAACCGGACTTACCGCGTCACATCCGGCCGTAATTCCGACAAGACCTGCCAGCGCCGCGTTATACGTCATGGAAACATCCGGCTTTTTATAACGGATCCACGTGAACAGCAGGGTCGTACAGCAGGCTACGGCTGCCGCCATATTTGTATTGAAAAATACCCGTCCCGCCGTATCCATCAGCGCGTCACTGTCCATGCCTACCGTAGACGCGCCGTTAAATCCGAACCAGCAGAACCAGAGAATAAACACTCCAAGGGCTGCAAAGGAAAGATTATGTCCCAGAATTGCCTGCGGTTTTCCGTTTTTATCGTATTTTCCAATACGGGGACCAAGAATTTTGGCGCCGATCAAAGCGCAGACACCGCCTACCATATGTACTGCCGTAGAACCTGCAAAATCATGAAAGCCCATCTGCGCAATCCAGCCGCCTCCCCAGATCCAGTGACCGGAAACCGGATAGATCAGCAATGAGATCGCAGCGGAATAAATGCAGTAAGCGCTGAATTTTGTTCTCTCTGCCATTGCTCCGGAAACGATTGTGGCTGATGTGGCGCAGAATACAGTTTGAAATATCACAAACGCCCAAAGGGGGACGCCGGCGGGCAGAATGTGGCTGTAATCTCCTCCGATCAGGGGATCAAAGGTTCCTATGACGCCGGAACCTGCGCCGAACATAAGTCCAAAGCCTACCAGCCAGAAGGCAGGAGTGCCAATGCAAAAGTCCATCAGATTCTTCATCAGGATATTTCCGGTATTTTTTGCTCTGGTAAAACCTGCTTCACACATAGAAAAACCTGCCTACATGAAAAATACCATTGCTGCTCCAAACAGTACCCAGATTGTGTTAACCGCGCTGTACGTCATAAACATTCCTTCTTTCTGTTGTTGTATGATCCAGAGTTTCCGCCGAAACTTATCTTACGCTGAATAATAAATCTCCGTAAGTCGGGAAGGGCCAGAATTTCTTTGCGGTCATGGTTTCTGCACTGTCGCAGGCGATCCGCAGCTCTCCCATTTTACTTAAAACCCTGTCCCTGATCATGCAGGATTCCTCAGTGATATCCGTAATATCCTGAACCTTAAGCACTGCATCCTCCAATTCCTCTGCCTTGATCATGATCTGATCCTCCAGAATTGCCAGCTTCTTCAGCAGTCCGGTTTCATAATTGCAGGAAATCGAACTCTCTGCCGCTTTCTTTGCAGCCGCTGTTTTTGCAAGCTCCAGCACGTATTCGCTTACGGCCGGGGCAATCTCTGTTTTTGCCATATCAATCATGGTGTTTGCCTCGATCAGCACGGTCTTGCAGTAGTTATCCAGCATGATCTCGCATCTGGATTTTAATTCTGCCTCTGAAAATACTTTATGGGAGGTAAGCATCCGTACATTTTTTTCATCCAGAAGATGAGGCATGCAGTCCGGCGTGGTCCGGTAGTTGAGAAGTCCCCTCTTCTCCGTAGCTTCCTTAATCCATGTATCATCATATCCATTTCCATTAAAGATAATATGCTTATGGTCTTTGATGGTCTTTCGGATCATTTCATGTAAAGCGCTTTCAAAATCCTCTGCTTTTTCCAGTCGGTCTGCATAGATTTTCAGGCTTTCGGCTACTGCGCTGTTTAACATGATATTGGCGCAGGCAATACTGTTGGATGAGCCCAGCATACGGAACTCGAACTTATTTCCGGTAAATGCAAAGGGTGAAGTACGGTTGCGGTCCGTGGTATCCCTGTTAAATTTGGGAAGCACATTTACCCCCAGCTTCATCTGGGTTTTTTCTGTGCCCGCATATGGGGTATCGTTCTCTATTGCCTCCAAAACCCCGTTTAATTCATCTCCAAGGAAGATGGATACCACTGCGGGAGGCGCTTCATTTGCTCCAAGCCGGTGATCATTTCCTGCCGTTGCCACGGAAAGGCGGAGCAGATCCTGATAATCATCTACCGCTTTGATCACTGCACACAGGAATAATAAAAACTGTGCGTTCTCATAGGGTGTTTCACCCGGCGAAAGCAGGTTTACGCCCTTATCCGTTGCCAGGGACCAGTTGTTGTGCTTACCGCTTCCATTGACTCCTGCAAAAGGCTTTTCGTGGAGAAGGCATACCAGACCATGCTTTGCCGCTACCTTCTGCATTATTTCCATAGTAAGCTGATTGTGATCGGTTGCAATATTGGTTGTGGTATAGATGGGGGCAAGCTCGTGCTGTGCCGGAGCTACTTCGTTATGCTCTGTTTTTGCAAGAATCCCCAGCTTCCAGAGTTCTTCATTCAGCTCATTCATATAGGCGGCTACTCTCGGCTTAATTACGCCAAAATAATGATCATCCATCTCCTGCCCCTTTGGCGGCTTCGCGCCGAAAAGGGTACGCCCTGTAAAACGGATATCCTTTCTCTGCTCATACATTTCCTCTGTAATAAGGAAATACTCCTGCTCCGGACCGACCGAGGTGCGGACGCATTTCACATCCTCATTTCCAAAAAGATGGAGGATACGCATAGCCTGTCTGTTTAAGGCTTCCATGGAGCGGAGAAGGGGAGTTTTTTTATCAAGCGCCTCTCCCCCATAAGAACAGAATGCAGTGGGGATGCACAGTGACTTCCCTTTAATAAATGCGTATGAGGTAGGATCCCATGCCGTATATCCCCTTGCCTCAAAGGTAGCCCTAAGGCCGCCGGACGGAAAAGAAGATGCGTCGGGTTCTCCCTTGATCAGTTCTTTTCCTGAAAATTCCATAATCACACCGCCATCCGGCGACGGGGAAATAAAACTGTCATGCTTTTCTGCCGTTACGCCGGTAAGGGGCTGAAACCAGTGTGTATAATGTGTCGCTCCATTTTCAACCGCCCAATCTTTCATGGCTGCCGCAACGGCATTCGCCACACTGATATCAAGCTTTGCGCCTTCATCAATGGTTTTTCTCAGCGACTGATATACCTTTGATGACAGTCTTGCTTTCATTACTCTGTCGTCAAATACCTTACATCCAAAATAATCTGATACCTTTTTCATAACAATCTCCTCTCCAGCAGCATATTTTAATACAAAAAGCAAGGATGTCCTTCACAGCACCTTTCCTGTGCTGCAAAAGACATCCTTGCCTTTATGTGTGGCATAATACACCCCGAAAAATCATTTGTCAAGCACTTTTTTCTCCTGACAAACCTCTTGACAAACCCTGTTCAGAGCTGTATAAATAGTGAATATGAGCAAGGGCGTTCATTTTTAAATCAGAGAAAATTCTGCTTAAAAATGAATGTCCCTGCTTTTTTATTTATTGAAAGGAAGGTACAAAATGTATGAAGATCGAAGGTCAGGTGAGAATCCCTTCAGGCTGTGCAATCTCGGCAGTAATTTCCAAAGATGGAAATAAGATGTCCGGCGAAAGTATCACAAATTCCATGAAGCCTATGCATGACCGCTCCAACGGATTGGGCGGCGGCTTTGCAGGCTACGGCATTTATCCTGAATATAAAGAATTTTACGCACTGCATATGTTTTTTGACACCCGCGATACAAGAAAGAAATGCGAAGCTTTTTTTAAGGAACAATTTGAGATCGTTCAATCCGAGGTTATCCCTACCCGTAAGCTCCCGGCGATCACAGATGAACCTATTATATGGAGATATTTCGTCGCACCCTTAAAATCGGTTCTGGCTTCGATGCAGCTGGATGAAAAAGAATTTGTTGCCCAGACGGTTATGAAAATCAATGCGGAAATGTCCGGAGCATATGTTTTCTCCAGCGGAAAAAACATGGGTACATTTAAAGCAGTAGGATTTCCCGAGGATGTAGGCGTCTTTTATAAACTGGAAGAATATGAAGGTTACTCATGGACTGCCCATGGACGTTATCCCACAAACACCCCGGGATGGTGGGGCGGAGCGCACCCCTTTACATTACTGGATTATTCCATCGTACATAACGGTGAAATCTCCTCTTATGACGCTAACCGCCGCTTTATCGAAATGTTCGGCTATAAATGCACCCTTCAGACGGACACAGAAGTAATTACCTATATCATGGATTATCTGCTCCGCGTACAGGGACTTACCCTCGGTGAAGCCGCAAGCGTCATTGCGGCGCCTTTTTGGAGTACCATCGCTTCAAAAACAGATCTGGAGGATCAAAAAAAACATACCTATTTAAGAACCATGTTTTCCAGCCTGCTGATCACCGGCCCGTTCTCTATCGTTTTAGGCTTTAACGGCGGACTGATGGCTCTCAATGACCGCTTGAAGCTCCGCTCCATGGTAATCGGAGAAAAAGATGATAAGGTTTTTATTGCCAGTGAGGAAGCCGCGATCCGGACCATGGAACCAAATGCAGAAAATATCTGGTCTCCCGCCGGCGGAGAGCCTGTTATTGTAAAAGTAAAGGAAGGTGCGTTTTAATGGGTATCGAATTTATCTATCCAGAATTTGAAGTAATCCGAAACGAAGACCGCTGCACGGTCTGTCGTGCGTGCGAACGGCAATGTGCCAATGAGGTTCACAGCTATGATGAGGAACTGGGAGTCATGAAGTGTGACGAATCAAAATGCGTAAACTGCCAGCGGTGCGTTTCCTTCTGTCCAACCAGAGCGCTGAAGATCGTAAAAACCGACTGCTCTCTCAGGAAAAACTCCAACTGGCAGAACAATACGATTAAAGAGATCTATAAGCAGGCAAACAGCGGAGGCGTTCTTCTTTCTTCTATGGGCAATCCCAAGCCCTTCCCCGTTTACTGGGATAAAATACTGATCAATGCCTCCCAGGTAACAAATCCCTCCATTGATCCTCTGCGGGAACCAATGGAAACCAGAACCTATCTGGGAAAAAAGCCACAGAGAGTAAGCCGCAATGCAGAAGGAAAGCTGGACTGCCATCTTCCTCCCCAGCTGGATCTTTCCATGCCCGTTATGTTTTCTGCCATGAGCTATGGTTCCATCAGCTACAATGCCCATAAATCCCTTGCCCTGGCAGCCACAGAACTGGGAATCCTTTACAATACCGGCGAAGGCGGTCTCCACGAGGATTTTTACTGTTATGGTGAAAATACCATCGTCCAGGTCGCTTCCGGACGTTTCGGCGTCCATGAAAAGTATTTAAATGCCGGAGCTGGCATTGAAATCAAAATGGGACAGGGCGCAAAGCCCGGGATCGGAGGCCATCTTCCCGGGGCAAAAATTGTGGGAGACGTCTCACGCACGCGAATGATCCCGGAAGGCTCTGACGCCATCTCTCCGGCCCCCCATCACGATATCTATTCCATCGAGGATTTGCGTCAGCTTGTTTTCTCCCTGAAAGAAGCTTCGGAATACAAAAAACCGGTTATCGTTAAAGTTGCCGCAGTACATAATATCGCAGCAATCGCAAGCGGAATCGCAAGAAGCGGCGCCGACATCATTGCCATCGACGGTTTCCGCGGCGGCACAGGCGCTGCTCCCACCAGGATCAGGGACAATGTGGGAATTCCCATAGAGCTTGCCCTGGCGGCTGTTGATCAGCGTCTGCGTGACGAAGGCATCCGCAACGATGTATCTCTGGTAGTCGGAGGAAGCATCCGGAGCGCTTCCGATGTTATAAAGGCCGTTGCGCTGGGGGCAGACGCCTGCTATGTGGGTACTGCCGCACTGCTGGCTCTTGGATGCCACCTGTGCCAGAGCTGTCAGACCGGTAAGTGCAACTGGGGCATCGCCACTCAGCGTCCGGAGCTGGTAAAACGGCTGAACCCGGAAACAGGAAAAAAGCGGCTGGTCAACCTGATGACTGCGTGGAATCATGAAATAAAAGAACTGATGGGAGGAATGGGGATCAACTCCATCGAGGTACTGCGCGGAAACCGTCTGATGCTGAGGGGAATAGGGCTTACGGCAAAAGAACTTGAAATACTGGGAATCTCTCATGCAGGAGAATAATATTTCTGCAAAAAAACGTAAACATTTTTTTGGAGGTATGGTACAATATGCTAATCATCGATGCTGCAAATTCAGATTATAAAGCTGTAAATGAAAAGCTCCGCAATACGGATGAGGACTGTACGATCGAGGGCTGCTGCGGACAGCGTTTTATCGCCGCCGGTATGTCTGGAAAAAACGTCACGATCCACGGAATCCCCGGAAATGCACTGGGCGCATACTTAAATGATTCTCATATTACTGTAAACGGAAATGCCCAGGACGCCGTAGGCGATACCATGAATGAAGGGAAAATACTGATTTATGGAAACATCGGAGACGCTGCCGGTTATGCCATGAGGGGCGGAAAAATCTATGTACAGGGCAATGCCGGATACCGCGCCGGAATCCATATGAAGGCTTACAAAGAAAAAATCCCCGTTATGATCATCGGCGGATGCGCAGGAAGCTTTCTGGGAGAATACCAGGCCGGCGGTATTATCATAGTTCTTGGACTTCACAAAAACGGCAAAAGCATTGTGGGAAATTTTCCATGTACCGGTATGCACGGCGGAAAAATGTTTCTGCGCGGAGACTGCGGAAACATACGCTTTTCAGAGCAGGTAACTGCAAAAACAGCCGGGGATGAGGATCTGGAGGAAATCCGTGAATATCTGTCGGAATATTGCGCGGACTTTGGGTATTCTCTTGACGGGATTTTATCTGAACCCTTTACAGTTATCACGCCAGACAGCAAAAATCCGTACAAACAGATGTACGTGGCAAATTAAAACAGAAAGCAGGTAAGGTTATGAAATATTCAAAAGAAGAGGTGCTCCAGTATATGCAGGAAGAGGATGTGAAATTTATCCGCCTGGCATTTTGCGATGTGTTCGGCAAACAAAAAAATATTTCCATTATGCCCCAGGAGCTTTGCCGGGCGTTTGAACATGGCATTGCCATTGATGCATCCGCTGTCGCCGGTTTTGGGGACGAAAGCCATTCTGATCTCTTCCTGCATCCGGATCCGGATACGCTGATGCCTCTTCCCTGGAGACCGGAGCACGGGAGGGTGGTAAGGATGTTCTGCAGTATTACCTATCCCGACGGAACCATATTTGAATGTGATACGCGCTCTCTTTTAAAGAAAGCGGTTCATGAGGCAGAGCAGGCCGGATATCAGTTCTTCTTTGGCGCAGAGCAGGAATTTTATCTGTTCCATCTAGATGAAAATGGAAACCCCACAAAAATCCCCTATGATCATGCAAGCTACATGGATATGGCTCCTGAAGATAAGGGTGAAAATATCCGCCGGGAAGTCTGCCTGACCCTGGAACAGATGGGGATTTTTCCAGAAAGCTCACATCATGAGGAAGGACCGGGACAGAATGAAATTGATTTTCGTTATTCCGATCCTCTGGCAGCCGCGGACAATTCCATGACCTTTCAGACCGTAGTAAAGACCATCGCCGGACTGAATGGGATTTTTGCGGATTTCAGTCCTAAGCCACTGGAAAATGAAGCGGGAAATGGCTTCCACATCAATATGTCTGTGAAATCCTCTGACGGCACAGACCATATGGACAGCATGATTGCCGGTATTCTGGATAAAATTTCTGATATGACTGTATTTTTAAACCCCACCGCTGATTCCTACAGGCGCTTCGGCTGCAATAAGGCTCCCAAATATATTTCCTGGTCCAGTGAGAACCGTTCCCAGCTGATCCGTGTTCCGGCGGCAATCGGAAGGTACCGGCGTGTGGAACTGCGTTCGCCTGACCCATCTGCAAATACATATCTGGCATTTGCTCTTATGATCTATGCTGTTCTGGAAGGCGTACAAAACAATCTGGCACTTCCGCCTGCTGCAGACATCAATTTATACCGGGCAGAAGCTTCTGTCCTTTCAGGCTTTGGTCAGCTTCCAAAAAACTTTGAAGCTGCCTGTGATGCTGCGGCGCACAGTGATTTCATTCTGAAATATATACCAAAGACCATATTGGATATCTACTGCGGACAATAGATTTTTAACAGGAGGGGTGAAAATGAGTTTAAAAGAGCGAACCTACAGTATCCTCATTGTGTCGGCAACGGATGTACTCACCTCTGCCTTTGCCGGCCTGATTCCTGAAACCAGATATTCTCCTGTTCATGCTGTTTCAAGTATCAATGCCGCCAGACGTACGCTTACAGAAAAGACGTATGATTTTATTATCATTAATGCTCCTTTGCACGATGATATGGGCGTTCGTCTTGCTATTGATATTTCCAGCAGCAAGCAGTCAGTTGTCCTTCTTCTGGTAAAAAGCGATATTCATAACGAAATCCATGACCAGGCCGCAGAATATGGTGTATTTACCCTGTCAAAGCCAATCTCAAAGGCAACGATGACCTATGCCTTCAGCTGGCTGGAAAGCGCCAGGGAGCGCCTGAGGCAATTTGAAAAAAAATCTTTGTCCATTGAAGAAAAAATGGCCGAAATCCGCCTTGTCAATAAGGCAAAGTGGATTCTGATCAGCCAGCTTTCCATGAGTGAACCAGAATCCCACCGCTACATAGAAAAACAGGCAATGGACCGCTGTGTTACCAGGCGATCCATTGCCGAAGAAATCATCAGAACCTATTCTTAAACTTTTATTTTCTGAAAATAATATCCTCACGCCCGGGACCATTGGAAACCATGGTAATGGGCGTTTCAATTTCTTTTTCGATAAATTCAATATACCTGCGGCAGTTTTCGGGAAGCTCTTCGTAGTTTTTAATACCGCGGATGTCGCATTTCCAGCCCGGAAGCCTGGTAAACACCGGTTTTGCCTTCTCCAGCTTTGCAGTGGTCGGGAACTCTCTTGTGACCTCTCCATCGATTTCATAACCGATGCATACGGGAATCTCATCCAAATATCCCAATACGTCCAGTACGGTAAATGCAGCCTCTGTGGTGCCCTGAATGCGGCAGCCGTATCTTGTCGCCACTGCGTCAAACCAGCCTACTCTTCTTGGGCGTCCCGTAGTGGCTCCGTATTCGCCGCCATCGCCGCCCCGATGCCGTAACTCTTCCGCTTCCTCTCCAAAGATTTCGCTGACAAAGGCGCCTGCGCCTACTGCGCTGGAATATGCCTTCACAACGGTTGTGATATTTTTAATCTCATAGGGTGCAATGCCTGCACCGATCGCGCCATAGGCAGCTAGGGTTGAGGAAGAGGTAACCATGGGGTAAATTCCATGATCCGGATCCTTTAAGGAACCAAGCTGTCCCTCTAACAGAATGTTTTTTCCTTCTTTGATGGCATGATACAAATAGGAGGATACGTCGCATACATAGGGGCGGATCATCTCCCGGTAGCTGATCAGCTCATCAAACAGTTCATCCGCATTCAGGAGGGGTTTATGGTAAAGATGCTCCAGAAGCACGTTTTTGATCTCACACACTCTCTGGCATTTTTCTCTTAACAGTTCCTCATCGAACAGCTCGCTGACCTGAAAGCCAATCTTTGCATATTTATCCGAATAAAAGGGAGCAATGCCGGACTTAGTGGAACCAAAGGATTTTCCAGCCAGGCGGGCCTCCTCATAAGTATCAAACAGCACATGGTAGGGCATCAGGATCTGTGCACGGTCTGAAACCAGGATATGGGGCTTCGGCACTCCCCGGTCTACAAGGGACTGGATTTCCTTGATCAGATACGGAATATTTAATGCTACTCCGTTTCCGATGATACTTGTAGTATGCTGGTAAAACACGCCGGAAGGAAGCAGGTGAAGGGCAAATTTTCCATATTCATTGATAATGGTATGACCTGCATTGCTTCCGCCCTGAAAGCGTATGATAATGTCAGACTCTTTCGCCAGCATATCCGTTATTTTTCCTTTTCCCTCGTCTCCCCAGTTAGCTCCTACGATTGCTCTAACCATTGCTTCAATCCTCCTTGGGCTGCTGCCCTGATTTAAATATCCCGCAGCATAGCGGGATCTCACATAAGTTCTCTTTTACTCTACTACAAGCTTTCACATAAGTAAAATGATTATTTATTATGTGCGGCATAAGTAAACCTTATACCATTTAGGAAGATTCTGCCATTTCGTCAAACAGATTTAAAAGCTTCCTGCCTGCCAGAGAAATCAGGCTGTTCTCACCCGTAACAACACAGATGTGGCGCAGAGGCATTTTCTCCTTAAAATCCAGCTCAAACACTTCTCCTTTTGCTATGGCATCCTTTGCAAATCCGTCCATGACGCAGCCTACGCCCATATTCCGCTTTGCAAACTGAACGATCATATCGCTGGTAGCAAGCTCAAACTCTGGCGTCAGTTCCATTCCTTTTGCAGAAAGAAACGCGTCCATAAAGGCTCTGGTACTCGTGTTTTTTTCCAGAAAAATACAGGGCATACTTCCAAGAATACTGTAATCCAGCTTTTTTCCTTTCAGTTCGCCAAAGCTGTCTCCTGCAATAAAAACCGTTCCAATCGGTTTTACCATCATCGAATGAATGGTACTTTTGCAGGAAAAAGGCGTTGTCACTACGCCAAAGTCAATTTTTCCTTCCTCCAGGCTGCAGATGGTTTCTGGTGTGGGGGCATTGGTTACGGTAACTTTGATCCGTGGATACTCTTTGTGAAACTGCTCCAAAAAAGGCAGAAGAAAAAACTGAAGTGTCATATCGCTGGCTCCGATCCGAACCTCTCCCATATCCATATCCAGCATTCTCTCCAGCATCCTGCCGCCTTCCAGAAGCTGTTCCACGCCCGTTTTCACATAACGGAATAAAAGCTCTCCTTCCCTTGTCAGCCGGATGCCCTTGGAGGTACGCAAAAAAAGCCGTGTGCCGGCCTCTTTTTCCAGCTGGCGCACGGCCTGGCTTACCGCAGGCTGGGAAATACACAGCTTTTGGGCAGCCGCTGTCAGGCTGCCCTCTGTGCATACATAATAAAATACTTTGTAATATTCCAGATTGATATTCATGGTCTTTGAAGCATTTTTATACATTGATCTCCGCAGTCATACCAAGTGCTTCTTTATTGGCCTCCAGTACAGGACGGATCACTTCCTCAAGGAATTCTTCCACCTGTCTTGGTGCACGGCCTACATACCGGGAAGGTTCCATGGCCTTTTTAAGATCCTCTAAGGACAATCCGAATGCAGGATCTGCTGCAATCAACTCTAACAGGTTGTTGTCCCCGCCCTGCTCTTTTACATTCTTTCCTGCCTCCATGGAAAGCTGACGGATGCGCTCATGGAGCTCCTGTCGGTCTCCTCCTGCCTTTACAGCGTCCATCATAATGTTTTCCGTAGCCATAAAGGGCAGCTCTGCCATCAGATGCTTTTCGATGACCTTAGGATATACCACCAGTCCATCCACTACATTTAAGTACAGATCCAGGATTCCGTCCACCGCCAGAAAGCCCTCTGGAATGGACAGACGCTTATTGGCAGAATCGTCCAGCGTACGCTCAAACCACTGGGTAGAAGCTACCAGCATAGGATTCATCATATCGCTCATTACATAGTTTGCAAGAGAAGCAATCCGTTCGCTGCGCATGGGATTCCTCTTATAAGCCATGGCGGAGGAACCAATCTGATTCTTCTCAAAGGGCTCTTCCACTTCTTTTAAGTGCTGCAGCAGACGGATATCATTGGAAAACTTGTGGGCGCTCTGGGCAATGCCGGCCAGTACGCTTAAGACACGGCTGTCTACCTTTCTGGAATAAGTCTGTCCGGATACGGGATAGCAGCCCTCAAAGCCCATCTTTTCCGCGATCCGCTGATCCAGTCTGCGGCAGCGCTCATGATCGCCGTCAAAGAGTTCCAGAAAACTGGCCTGTGTGCCTGTAGTTCCCTTGGAGCCTAACAGGCGCATGGATCCGATAAGATAATCCAGATCGTCCAGATCCAGCTTTAACTCCATCATCCAGAGGGCTGCCCTTTTTCCTACAGTAGTAGGCTGAGCCGGCTGGAAATGGGTAAATGCCAGAGTGGGCAGATTCTTATATTTATCCGCAAACGCTGCCAGCTCCGCCAGTACATTCAGCAGCTTTCTGCGGACCAGCTTTAATGCCTCTGTCATAATGATCACATCGGTATTATCTCCTACATAGCAGGAGGTAGCTCCCAGATGGATGATGCCCTTTGCCTTCGGGCACTGGGTGCCATATGCGTACACATGGCTCATCACATCATGGCGCACTTCTTTCTCACGGGCCTTTGCCACATCATAGTTGATTTCATCTGCATGGGCCTTCAGCTCATCAATCTGCTCCTGGGTAATATTAAGGCCTAGCTCCTTTTCTGTCTCAGCCAGAGCAATCCACAAGCGTCTCCATGTCTTAAATTTCATATCCGGTGAAAAAATATACTGCATCTCCCTGCTGGCATAACGCTCTGAAAGCGGGCTTACATACGTATCATGATTGCTCATGTCTTATCCTCCATCTGTTTGTTATAAGTTTTATATATAAATATGCTATGATTCAGAAGAAATTATAATACTTTCTTATTTTGAACACAAGACAGACAGTCATTAAAATTCCTAATAAATCATCTCTGCCCTTCTAATCATCACAGGCTTCCTCGTGAATCCGAAAAAATACTATGCGCCCTTCTTTTAAAAACAGGGAAATCCCCTGCTCTGTCCGGCTGGCGTTCTCTTTCTCCCTGCGAAATTCTTCTTCATAAAAGGGATGGATTTCTATGAATGCGGGCAGGCTGTCTATACGGATTTCTGCTGTGCGGTTTCCAGACTGCCAGTCCTTTGCCGAGGCCGTCTCCAGACAGATACAGACAAATATAAGCATCCGAACCCCCAAACGCCCTTTTTTGTCTTTTTCCTGCCGCTTTTCGCGCTGCCTGTTTTTTCTTACAGCTTTCCATCTGTATACGGCCTTTTTACGTCTTCTTTTTAAACAGCGGTTCCGTTCTCTTTTGTTCATGGTTTCCTTTCCCACGCACTCCTGACTGCATTATAGACGTAAATCCGCCTGACTGCAACAAAAAAATCTCCCTGAAGCTTCGAAAGCTGTATCTGTTCTCCAAATGCTCAGGGAGATTTTCCGTCTGTCCTCCGGTTTTAAATGATTTTATTTACCGGTTTTGTGTCTCGGCTGTGGACTCAGATTCAGTTGTATCCATTATATCCCTTTTTATGTCCTCTACGCCTTTTCTCACATCATCTGCAATCCCGTCCATGACCCCTTCCCCGGTGGTATCTGTTTCAGACCGGGATGTGGCGTCCGTATTTTCAGTTTCATTTGCGGCTGCGCCCTGGTCTGTCTCTGTGCTGTAGGAGGCAGAGGTTCCCGGTGTTCCCGAAGAAGCTGTAGGCTGCTTGGAATCTCTGCTGCCGCATGCTGTAAGGGATGATGCAAGCACGGCAATCAACAGTACCATCATAACAGGTCGGATCTTTTTCATCATACATTCTCCTTTCGTGCTCCAGGCATCGTTTTCTGTCCGGTGCCCTATTAAAAAAGTGTATCCAAACCTTACGTTCAGATACACTTAGTATAAGCTCCCAAAAAAGTTTTATTCCTGTTTACAGACCGATCACATCTGTCATGGTATAAAGTCCCGGCTGTTTTCCGGCCAGAAACTTTGCCGCCTCTAAAGCTCCTTTTGCAAAAATGGCTTTTGAATAGGCCGTATGGCTGATCGTAATAACTTCATCCTTTCCGGCATAGATCATATCATGTTCTCCTACGATCGAGCCTCCCCGTACAGAGGAAATACCGATTTCTTTTCCATCTCTTTTTTCGTGGATACTGCTTCTGTCTGTTACGAAATGATACAGACCGCCCATGGCTTCATTCACCGCTTCTGCCATCGCAAGAGCAGTTCCGCTGGGAGCATCCTTTTTCTGGTTATGGTGCTTCTCTACGATTTCCATATCAAAGCCCGCATTTCCCAATACCTTTGCCGCGTCCTGAATCAGCTTTAAAAGCAGATTTACACCAAGAGACATATTGGCAGAGCGAAGAACCGGAATCCTTTTGCTGGCATCCTCTGCCCTTTTTAACTGTTCTTCTGTAAGTCCTGTGGTACACAGCACCAGAGGAAGCTCTTTTTCCAGACAGTAATCCAAAAGTTCGTCCACTGCCTTTGCAGAAGCAAAATCCACCACTGCGTCCGCAGCCTCTGTACACTCTCCCAAAGAGGCATATACCGGATAATCATAATTTTTTTCCGTATTCAGATCAACGCCCGCAGCGATCCGGATTCCGTCCATTTCCTGTGCCATGGCGGAAATCACCCGTCCCATAGCGCCGTTGCAGCCGTGCATGATAAGATTGATCATTTTCTGTGGTATCCTTTCTTTACTGAGTCTTCTTTTGGCAAGGCCCAGGGCTCTTTTCAAACGTTTTATGCCAGAATGCCGTATTCCTTCATGGCCTTTTTAAGAATTTCCTGATGCTCCGGCTCCATCTCGGTCAGAGGCATGCGCAGCGGTCCTACTTCTTTTCCCATCAGGTTCATGGCGGCCTTTACGGGGATAGGATTTACCTCACAGAACAGGGCGTTAATTAAAGGAATCGCCTCTAACTGCATCCGGGCGCTCTTTTTTACATCTCCTGCAAAATAGGAGGCACAGATTTCATGAGCCTGTGAAGGAGCCACATTGGAGAGAACAGAGATAACGCCCTTTCCGCCTAAAGATAAAAGAGGCACGATCTGATCGTCATTTCCTGAATATACGTCGCAGTTTCCATCGGTCAGGTTCATCAGCTGGGCAATACCGGAAAAATTGCCGGTAGCTTCCTTTACACCCACTATATTGTCTACTTCACGGCAAAGAGAAGCAATGGTCTCAGGCTGGATATTTACACCGGTTCTTCCGGGAATATTGTAAAGGATCATGGGTATTTTTACTGCATCTGCCACAGCAGTAAAATGAGCCTTGAGTCCCTTCTGGGTCGCCTTGTTGTAATAGGGAGATACAACCAGGATACCGTCTGCCCCCCTTTCCTCGGCCTCCTTTGACAGGTAAATGGCGGTCTGTGTACAGTTTGAGCCTGTTCCTGCCACAACCGGAATTCTCTTTTTGGTCACATCACAGATAAAGCCGATCACATCCAGATGCTCTTCATGGGTCATGGTAGATGCCTCTCCTGTAGTTCCGCAGGCAATGATCGCATCGGTACCGCCTGCGATCTGCTCCTCTACGATCTCCTCCAGCTTATCGTAATTTACTTCTCCGTTTTCCTTAAAAGGCGTAATCAGCGCAACGCCAGCTCCTTCAAAAACAGCCATGCTTATCTTCTCCTTTTTTACAGTCTTATTTACCATCAGTAAATGCGCATGATAAACAAAGTGTACATATCCCGCACCGGTTTTCGCCCCCGTACCAGCGAAAAAAGAAGGGCTGAGGTAAATGTTTCAGCCCTTCCCATACAAACCCGTTCTTACTGCGGATACATATCTTCTGGTAGCTCTCCATCCACCTGGATGACAGTCACAGGATTCTTCATCCTGCACCCAGAAACGATCCTGCAGGATAACCGCTCCTTCGGCGCTTTTCCCTTTCACGGCTTTTCTTCTGTGCCTGCCACATCCAAACCGATATTCATGATCAGCGCAGCCTCTACTCTGTCTATAGTCTTATCCTATCATCATTAAAAATAGATGTCAACAGGGAACTTACTCAAATCGCGTCTGAAGCTTCGTCACCTCATCCACCCATTCATCCAAAGCCGCCGGATAAACGGTTCCTGTCATGATCAGCTCGGCCTCCGACTGTCTTGCCTGGCCGATCAGGGCGCACAGCTCCTCCAGGGTGAGAATCCCTTCATCCAGGATCCCCAGGATCTCATCCAGGATCAGGATATCGCATTCTCCGGTTACAAGAACCTTTTTTGAAAAATTCAGCCCATTGCGGATATTGATCCTGGCTTCCTCTTTTTCCTCTTCAGAAAGCTGATCAAAAACCACAGGAGATTTTTCAAAACGGAACAGTTTAAATTCCGGTTCCAGACGTTTTAATACTTCCATGTTGTCGGAATCCATAGAACCCTTTAAAAACTGAACCATGATCACATTTTTTCCATGGATCAGGGCGCTGATCCCTCTTCCCAGAGCGCTGGCCGTTTTCCCCTTACCCGGTCCGCAGATCACCTGTATCGTACTGTCTTTCATCATCATGCACCTCATACTGCCTTCCGGACACCTTCCCTATGTGTGTCTGGAACATCAATTCACAACACACACTCTAGCACAATATAAGAAATAATGCAAATATTTCTTATATTTTCCGTAAGGAAATCGTAAGAGAATTTATTGATCCGACTCCTCGCCGCATTCCAGCTTGCTGATAGAAACCTCGTATGCCACCCTCTTTTCACACTCTGTCTCGCTGAGCTTTTTTGTATATTCCCTGCTCTGGACTCTTCCCCAGATACGGACTCGGGTGCCTACCGTAAAGCCGGAGGCAAAGCGGGCATTTCTTCCCCAGCTGATACAAGGTATGTAATCTGATTTTCCATAAGGACGGTTAACTGCCAGCAGAAGATCTGCAATCTCTCGTCCAAGAGGGGTTTTTCGGTAGATCGGAGGCTTGCATATGTAACCGTCCAGGAAGATCTGGTTGGTTCTGGTGTAATCCGTAAATTCATCCAGAAAACGAATCTCTCTGGCAAAAACAGACAGCATCAGGCGGTTTTTTACACCCTCATGGCGGTTATAGGACCGGAACTGCCCCACTGCCTCGATGGTGCTCCCCCGCAGATCCTTATGGACATCCATAAGACGTTCCGACACCATAAGCGGAATTACATCGGCCTGTTCGCTGAGACGGTTTACCGACAGATCCACCATGTAAAACCCTTCGCCAAATACCTCGTGGCTGAAGGAGAACTCCGATACGATTTCTCCGATCACGCTCACCCTATTGTTTTCAATCATTTTTTCTGCCATTGTACTTCTCCTCTTATTTTCCAATTTCACTCCGGGTTACAATTTTCCCGTATGCACATAATCAATCTATGCAATTATAACCAGAAATAGACGGAAAACAAAGGTCAATTCATCGCATCGATTCGACAACTCAGGAAAATAACGTCGATTTTAGCAAAAAAATCTGTAAAACGCAAAAAATCTCCCGGACTTTGGAAGAATATTCCAAAAATTCCGGGAGAACTGTCATATTTTATTTAAAAAATAAATTTTATTTTTTGAAGGAGGCTCTCTTTCGTAAAAGAGGATCCAGGATCTTTTTACGGATACGCAGGCTCTCCGGGGTTACCTCCAAAAGCTCGTCTGTATCAATAAAGTCCAGGCTCTGCTCTAAACTCATGATCTTTGGCGGAGTCAGCTTTAAGGCCTCATCTGCACTGGAGGAACGAGTATTGGTCAGCTTCTTTGTCTTGCAGACATTGATCTCAATATCCTCTGCCTTGGGGCTCTGTCCCACAACCATACCGGAATATACCTTTACGCCCGGCCCGATAAAGAGGGTTCCTCTCTCCTGAGCATTAAACAGGCCGTAGGTAATGGCCTCACCGGCCTCAAAGGCGATCAGAGAGCCGGTAGGACGGTAGGATAAGTCGCCCTTGTACTCTGCATAGCCGTCAAAAATTGTATTTAAGATACCATTTCCCTTGGTATCCGTCATAAAGTCGCCGCGGTAACCGATCAGGCCTCTGGACGGGATAGAAAATTCCAGTCTGGAATAGCCTCCGGCTGCCTGGCTCATGCCCTGCAGGGCGCCCTTTCTGGCTGTCAGCTTCTGGATCACCACGCCGGTATACTCCTCAGGAACATCAATATAAGCAAGCTCCATGGGCTCTAATCTGCGGTTGCGCTCATCATAGTGATAAAGCACCTCTGCTTTACTTACCGCAAATTCATAGCCCTCGCGGCGCATATTTTCGATCAGGACCGACAGATGAAGTTCACCGCGTCCTGATACCTTAAAGCAGTCTGCAGAGTCTGTTTCCTCTACACGGAGGCTCACGTCTGTATTCAGCTCGCGGAACAGACGGTCTCTTAAATGACGGGAGGTGATATACTTTCCTTCCTGTCCGGCAAGGGGACTGTCATTTACCATGAAGTACATAGCAATAGTAGGCTCAGAAATCTTCTGGAAGGGGATTGCCTCCGGGTTCTGTGGAGAGCAGATGGTATCCCCGATATGGATATCCGCAATACCGGAAATGGCAACGATGGAGCCGATTTTTGCCTCCTGAACCTCCACACGCTTTAAGCCGTCAAATTCATAAAGCTTACCGATCTTGATTTTTTTAAATTTGTCAGGATCGTGATGGTTTACCAGCACACACTCCTGATTCACCTTAAGGCCGCCGTTTTCCACCTTGCCGATACCGATACGGCCTACAAACTCATTATAGTCAATGGTACTGATCAATACCTGGGTGTCCGCATCCGGGTCGCCTTCCGGTGCGGGAATGTGGTTTACAATGGTCTCAAAGAGAGGTCCCATATCCACCTCTGGATCGTCAATATTAAATTTTGCAAAACCGGCTCTTGCAGAAGCATAGATAAAGGGGCAGTCCAGCTGTTCATCGGAAGCATCCAGATCCATCATAAGCTCCAGCGTTTCGTCGATCACCTCTTCCGGACGTGCTTCCGGACGGTCGATCTTATTGATGCACACGATTACGGACAGATTTAACTCCAATGCTTTCTGAAGCACAAACTTGGTCTGGGGCATGGGGCCTTCGTAGGCATCCACAACCAGAACAACGCCGTTTACCATCTTAAGCACACGTTCTACCTCGCCGCCGAAATCGGCATGTCCGGGAGTGTCGATAATATTGATCTTTGTATCCTTATAAAATACAGCTGTATTTTTTGACAGAATGGTGATGCCTCGCTCACGCTCAATGTCATTGGAGTCCATGACGCGCTCCTGAACCTCCTGATTGGCTCTGAATACGCCGCTCTGCTTTAACAGCTGATCCACCAGAGTGGTTTTGCCATGGTCTACATGGGCGATAATGGCAATATTTCTTACATCTTCTCTTTTCATCTTCATAGTGATCATTCTTCCTTATTTATGCAGAAAACTTATAGATTTAGTCACGGTTTTATAGTATAGCATTGGTATCTTAAGATTGCAAGACCCAAATCCAGGTGCATTTTAAAATACGATCAGCTCTCCCCGGTTCATGCCGTAGTACAGTTCTTTTCCGGTGCGTATCCTCGCCCGGCCGTTGGTCCCTTCTGTGATCTTGGCCTGGAAGCAGTCCTTTACGGCAACCGGTACCAGAAAATCAAACTCTGCCTTATCGGAATACCTGCTTTCCAGAGTATCGATCCCCTCCTGGGCCGCAATATACTGGATCTTTCCCACGCTGTTGTAGTCGGCTGTGACCTCCAGCTGCACTCCCAGCTTTTTTTCTACAACCGAACAGTTTAAAAGCGCTTCTTTTACAGCACCGGAATAAGCTCTTACAAGGCCCCCTGTCCCTAAAAGTGTACCTCCGAAATACCGGGTAACTACTGCACATACATCGTGGAGTCCCTCTCCTGCCAGCACATCCATCATGGGCTTTCCCGCCGTCTGGGAGGGCTCGCCGTCATCGCTGCACCGAGCCGTCTGAGCCCGTTCTCCTATAATATAGGCGTAGCAGTGGTGCCTTGCATCCCAGTATTTCTTACGGACCTCCTCAATAAAGGCAAAGGCTTCTTCCTCCGAAGCCACGGGACGGATCTGGGCAATAAACCGGGACTTTTTTTCCACCAGCTCCCCATCTGCGCCCTCATATACGATCTTGTAGCTTTCTACCACTTTTCTCTCTCCTTTTCCCTTTTTTTCAGAAACTGCACCCACATTTTCCTTATTTTTCTTCTGTTTTTTATCATAATATAGTTAGGCTTTCATGGCAAGCCATATTTATGCCTTTTCAATTCCATAAAACTGTTGTATAATTTAATCGTCTGCCAAATGCCTCAGGGCTTTGTCATACGGGGGGAACTTGTTGTAAAGGAGAAACTATGAATTACGGAACACATGAGTCTGAGCGCAGGCTTAGGGCTCTCCAGTCAAAATCGGCCAAATATACCTCAAAGCTGTTTTTTAACATCTTTAAGGCTTTTTTTGTATTGTTTCTTTTTCTGGCCATCGCAGGCACTGCCATCGGTTTCGGCATGGTAAAGGGGATTATCGACAGCGCCCCTTCCGTAGACCTTATGAACATCCAGCCGGATCGCTTTGCCACTACCGTTTATGACATAGGCGGCAATCTCACCGACACAATTGTAACCAGCGGTTCCAACCGTGAATCTGCTGCCTATGAGGAACTGCCCCAGGATCTGATCAATGCCTTTGTAGCCATTGAGGATTCCCGTTTCTGGTCCCATAACGGTATCGATATCCGTTCCATCGCCAGAGCGGTCAACGGCCTGATCAGCGACGACTATGCCGGTGGCGGAAGCACCATCACACAGCAGCTTATCAAAAACAATATCTTTGCCGGCGGTATGGAAACCAGCTGGGGAGCCCGTATTGAACGAAAGCTCCAGGAGCAGTATCTTGCCGTACATCTGGAAAAAAATTCCGGCATGTCCAAGGAAGAAACAAAAAAAGTCATTATTACCAATTATCTCAACACCATTAACCTGGGCTATAATACTCTGGGTGTAAAGGTGGCCGCACGGCGGTATTTTAATAAAGAAGTATCTGATCTTACCCTTTCCGAATGTGCGGTTCTCGCCTCCATCACGAAAAATCCCTCCCGTCTCAATCCGATCTCCGGCGCCGAGGCTAATGCCGAACGCCGCAGCATTGTCCTTCAATATATGTATGATCAGGATTATATCGACAAACAGGAGCTGGAAGAGGCGCTGGCAGACAATGTGTATGAGCGGATCCAAAACGTAAATACAGCCGCACAGGAAACAAACTCCCATTTCAGTTATTTTACCGATGAGCTGGTCGAACAGGTCATTGCCGCTCTTATGGGGGAGCTTGGATATTCGGAAAGCCAGGCGAGAAATCTTCTTTATGCGGGAGGACTTAAAATTTATACCACACAGGATCCCAAGCTTCAGGCCATTGTGGATGAGGAGATCAACAATCCGGAAAATTATACTGCTGCCAAGTATTCCGTAGAATACCGTCTTTCCATCACACATACGGATGGGACAACCGAGCATTTTTCAGAAGAAAATTTAAAATCCTACCACAAGTCTGTATTGGGAGATACGGGCTATGATGGCCTTTATCCAAGCAAAGAAGCAGTCCAGGAGGATATCGAACGCTACAAAGCATGGCTGATCAAGGATGGCGACACCATTATCGGAGAACGCCAGAACCTGATTTTACAGCCTCAGGCGTCCTTTGTACTGATGGATCAGCGTACCGGTGAGGTACGGGCCCTTTCCGGAGGACGCGGTGAAAAGACCGCCAGCCTGACCTTGAACCGTGCCAGCAATGTATACCGCCAGCCCGGTTCTGCATTTAAGGTAATCACTGCCTTCGCTCCAGCTCTTGACACCTGCGGAGCCACCCTGGGAACGGTTTATTATGACGCTCCTTATACGATTGGAACAAAAACCTTCCGTAACTGGTGGGGTTCCGGGAAAGGCTTTGTAGGCTATTCTAATATCCGTGAAGGCATCATTTACTCCATGAATATCATAGCAGTGCGGGCCCTGATGGAAACCGTAACGCCCCAGCTTGGCATGGAATACGCTGAAAAAATGGGAATTACTTCCATGACAAAAAATGATCTCGGCGCTGCCCAGGCTCTGGGCGGACTCACAAAGGGCGTTTCCAACTTAGAGCTCACTGCCGCCTATGCCTCCATCGCAAACGGCGGTGTGTATACAAAACCCCGGTTCTTTACAAAGATCCTGGATCATGACGGGAATGTGCTCATCAACAATGAGCCTGAAACACGGCAGGTATTAAAGGATTCCACTGCCTTTCTGCTTACAGATGCCATGGCGGATTCCATGAAAGCAAACCGGAAATTTGCGCGTTCCGGCGTATCCATCAATTCCACCAGTACCAGAGCAGCCCTGTCTGGAATGTCTGCAGCCGGCAAGAGCGGCACTACCACCGGAAATAATGATATCTGGTTTGTAGGTTTTACTCCCTACTATACAGCCGGTGTCTGGGGCGGCTGTGACAGCAACCAGAAACTCTCTGCCGAAAACGGAGGTACCTCTTTCCATAAGGATATCTGGCGCAATATCATGAACCGTGTCCATGAGGGGCTTTCTGATCCCGGATTTCCCGTTCCAGACAGCGTGGAAACGGCCGAAATCTGCCGCAAATCCGGCAAACGGGCAGTACCCGGCGTCTGCGATCACGACCCAAGAGGCAGCGCCGTATATACGGAATACTTTGCTAAAGGAACCGCTCCGTCCGAGGTCTGCGACAAGCATGTGGCTGTAACCGTCTGCGCCCAGTCCGGCCTGCGCCCCACTCCGTACTGCACGGAAAAGACAACAAAGGTATGCATGGTACTGCCTGAGGGAGAGGAAAATCTGGCAACGGATGATTCCGTATTTTCCATACCAGGTACCTGCACCATTCATTCCGGCAATTCTACCATTATCGCACCTTCCTTTGGCTCGGATGAGACTGGTGGCTCCGGCGAAAATGTAACCATCTCTCCCATCGGCCCCGGTTATGAGCCTCAAACCCGGCCGCAGTGGGAAAATTCGGGGCCCGGCGTCCGACAGAACTGATATTTAAAGAGAATAAAAAGAATCTGTGAATACAGCTGTATTTTACATACTGTTTCACAGATTCTTTTTTTGCAGCGTCAAGCTGGCCCTATAGGATCTTCCGCCGTCTTACTCTGCAATATAATATCCGTCCCGCCCCTGTTCCTTCGCCTTATAAAGCGCCCGGTCCGCTCTTTCATAAAGATTTCTAAAACCCATCCCCTTTTCTGCTTCTGTAATTCCCACAGAGGCACCATGATCATGATCTGGCTGGTATCCTGCCGGCCGCTGGTAAACACATCAGAAACATAAGCTCTCCCCTTTTCCATAGCAGCCAAAAGCTCACTGTCATCTATCTGCCAGCGGTTTCCCGTATCGTCTATGGTATTCCCTTCCTGATCCATAATGCCTATCTGTGCAAATCCCGCCCTGCTCCTGATTTCCTGAAGTTGTTTTACGATTTCCGCGGAAGTCATTTTCTCTGGTACGCTGAAATTTTCCTCACCTATATTTAAAATCTCTGTACAATGCCTCATCTCACTTCGTATAATCTTTACAATATAGTCAGATAAAAGGGAAATCTGCTCCATATTACGGTTAAGAATTTCATTATGTATACGGTTGGAATAGTGAAAAAACAGCGAAAAAATATTGATAACGGAAAAAGAAACAATACCAGCGATCAAAAGAATCCAGGCTGCAGTTTTATAGCGGTTTGATCTCTTGTCTTTCATATATCTGCCTCATATAATATTTTAAAAATACGTTTTTCTAAAAAGAACCCGCCAGTTCTCTCCCGGCGGGATTTTTTCCAATTATACCAGATTGCCAGGGACATATGCAATAGTTTTAAAGTATTAAACTTCCCCTCACTTCATCTTGGGCTTAAAAAGTACGGAAGCTGAATACCCGAATATGAGAGCCCCGGTGATTCCGGCAGATGCGGCGGTCAGCCCACCTTTAAATAATCCCAATACTCCTTCCTCTGCCAGCGCAGTTTTTACCCCCTTAAAAAGCGTATTTCCAAAGCCCAGAAGGGGAATGCTGGCTCCGGCTCCGGCCCAGGAAAGAAAGGGCTCATAAATCCCTACCGCCCCCAGAATGGCTCCTGAAACGACTAACAGTACCATGATCCGTCCCGGCATCAGTTTCGTCTTTTCCATCAGGATCTGAACCAGAGCACAGATAATGCCTCCTGTAACAAATGCTTTTATATAATCCATATATCTGCTCCTTATTTATGCTGGATCCGGCCTTTAGGGCCTCCCCCATTATTCCAAATGCTCTATTACCACCCCATGGGCAATTCCCGGGATGGTCTGTCCTTCGTTGTAACTTACCGTAGAAAGAAGAGCGCCTGTAGGCACAAAAAGAACACGTTTCCAGATTCCCTCCCGGATTTTTGGAAGGATCGCCGCGCACAGCGTAACCGCAGAACAGCCGCAGCCGCTTCCTCCTGCATGGGTATCCTGGGTTTCTTTGCTGTAAATCTCAACGCCGCAGTCCATATGGCGTTCCTTCAGGCTGCGCCCCTTTTTCTCCATCAGATCCAACAGGATCTGCGTTCCTACCTCTCCCAGGTCTCCGGTGATGATCCTGTCATACCAGGTCTCATCCGTTCCAAGATCCTCCAGATTCTGTTCGATTGTATGAAATGCCGCCGGAGCCATGGCAGCTCCCATATTCATAGAATCTCTGGCTCCAATATCGATCGCTTTTCCGGCAGTAAATGCCGTGATCTTTGCCAGTCCCGGCTGCCCCTCTTTCCCAATGACGACTGCCCCGCACCCAGTCACCGTCCAGGTAGAAGACATAGGGCGCTGGTTCCCGTAGGCAAGAGGAAAACGGAACTGTTTTTCTGCGGTGGCAAAATGGCTGGACGCCATGGATAGCACATGATCCGCATAGCCTGCATTTACCATCATTGCTCCCAGGCTCATGGCCTCTCCCATGGTGGAACAGGCCCCGTAAAGCCCAAAGAGGGGAATTTCCAGATCTACGGTTCCAAAAGAGGTGGCAATCAGCTGTCCCAGCAGATCTCCTGCAAAAAGATAACGGATATCATCCCGTTTCAGTCCGGCTTTTGTAATGGACAGATCTGCAGCCGCCTTCTGCATGGAGCTCTCTGCCTGCTCCCAGTTTTCCATCCCCTTTCCATCATCCATGATATGACGGTCAAAAAACGGTCCTAAGGGCCCTTCACTTTCCTTCTTTCCAACTATACTGGCTGCTCCGCAGATAACCGGAGGCCGTGCAAACGCTACCGTCGCTTTTCCTTTCTTCTGTTCCATCTGCTATGTGCTCCTTTCCCATATCAGACCGTATTTTCCATTGAAAACATCCGGCGATTGGAAATATTATGCGTAAACAGATGTGATTTTATGCAAATGACAGAAAAAGCATCCTGTTAAAAAATACCTTCATTGACAGATCACAGTCTCGACTTTATACTAAAAACAGCATAGGGAGGTGCTATACTTATGGATCTTAGTAATAATTTTTCAGTCTGGAACCACCTGACCCCGGCCCAGCAGGAGCTTATATCCACCCATCTTATCTGCCGGGATGTGAAAAAAGGCACTGTTTTGTATAATGGAAGCTCTGACTGCCTGGGACTCGTACTTATAAAAAAAGGCCAGCTGCGGGTCTATATGATTTCCGAGGAAGGACGTGAGGTCACGCTGTACCGGCTTTTGGAGCGGGATATCTGTCTTTTTTCTGCTTCCTGCATTATGAAAAATATCCAGTTTGACATTACGATCGAGGCGGAAAAGGATTCTAACATCTGCATCATACCAGCAGTGATCTACAAACGTCTCATGGAGGAATCTGCTGCTGTCTCCAATTATACAAATGAGATCATGGCAGCCCGCTTTTCTGAGGTGATGTGGCTCATTGAACAGATCATGTGGAAAACCTTTGACCGGAGACTGGCCTCCTTTCTTTTAGAGGAAATGGCTCTGGAAGGAAGTTCCGGATTAAAAATCACCCATGAAACCATTGCAGGCCATCTGGGTACTGCCAGAGAGGTAGTAACTCGGATGCTGCGTTACTTCCAGGAGGAAGGCATGGTAAAACTCAGCCGGGGGATGATTAACATTACCGATGAAAAACGACTTAGAAAACTGGCCGAATCATAAAATAAGCCAGACGCAGGTAATACGAACGCGTCTGGCTTTTCGATCACAGATATCTATTTTTTACCATTTTTCCCTTTGCAGATCAGCTGGGTCATGGTTCCCATGGGACAGTATACGCACCAGCTGCGGGGCTTAAACAGCACCATGGTAATGAGTCCTAATATGGTAGAGGTCAGCATCACGCTGTAAAATCCAAAGGCAAACTGGGCTGTGCCGGGATGGAACAGGGTTCCGTGGTAGGCCCAGTGCCATGGAAGCTTAAATATCCACAAGAGCGTCACAACCTGCTTTAAATCAGAAGCTCCTGTAAATACCAGAACCGTATTCCACAGCATCTGGCAGAACATAATGAGGAAGAACACCAGAAAGCCGTATCGAAACGCCCTGCTTTTCATCCATCCCGGAATGTCCTTTTTCCTGGAAAGCCCCAGCCGGCCGCCTAACAGCCCAAAAAGCTGCCCCCTGCCACAGTAGCGGTTACAGTAGCCTTTATTCCCCTGCACCAATGCAATGATCAGGGGGATAAAAAAGCATAAAAGTCCCAGCCATGCAAACATAATATTGAAAAATCCCAGGATCAGATAGGTCAGGGACAAAATCCACATATAATCATACCAGTGTTTTTTCATCATCCCACCTCCCTGATCTCAATCACGGAAGCCGGGCATTCTTTTGCACATTTTCCGCAGCCTACGCATTTTTCCAAATTCACCTGAGCCCACATTCCATCTGCCACATAGATTGCCCCTAAGGGACAAACCTTTACGCAGCAGCCGCAGGCCACGCACAGGCGGCTGTCTACGGATGCTTTCCTTTTCTTTCTAACTCCCGTTGCCATATTCTTCCTCCGCTCTCAGTTTCTATCGGCCGCCGGCCAATACCGAAACGGCTTAATTTTATATCGAGTATAGCGGATTGCGGGAAATATGTCTGTAATTAAGTCACATATAACACACCCCCAGCTCAGACACCAGGATTTTATTTAACTTTCTTCTGTTTCGTGGCTATTTCCATTCTTTCCATATATCCGGTTCATAGCCTATGGCTGCCTGTTTTCCATTACGGACGATCGGCACCTTAAGGATCTTCTGATTTTCCAGAATCTTTTCTGCTCTGTCTTCCTCTGCAATATACCGGATCAGAGCCAACAGATCCTTATCCCTGCAGTCCGGATCAATAAGCTTTTCATAACCTCCCACAGCCTGGCATACAGCGTTAAATTCTCCTTTGCTGAGCCCTTTTTCCTTCATATCTATAAATTGGTATTTAATCCCCCGCTCCTTAAAATACCGCTCTGCTTTTTTACTGTCAAAGCTCTTTTTCGTTCCAAAAATCTGTATATTCATGCGTATCCTTTCACCTTTTTATCTTCTCCCAAACCGTTCTGCGATCCGGCCGTCACGGTAGGCCTTTAACAGCTGTTCCAGATCTGCGATTTTTTCCTTCAGCTGCTGTCCCGTGTCCGTATCTCCTACCAGCTTCCGGCTGGCTGTCCGTTTTACAACAATATCCTCCGAATAGATATCGCTTTCCTGTTCAATGGCGGCTGCCCTGGACTCAAAGGGTTCATGAGCTGCCAGGATCAGGCCGTAGGAATTATAAATCAGGGTATATCCGGCGATTCCCGTCTCTTTCTGGTAAGCTCTGGAAAAGCCGCCGTCAATTACCAGAACCTTTCCGCCGCATTTAACCGGATTTTCCCCATTTTTCGACTTGACAGGAACATGGCCATTGATGATATGGCTCTCCTCTCCGCCCAGCCCAAATTCTCCCAGGATCATATCTACGGTTTTTTCATTTTCAAGCATCCGGTAATAGGGATTTTTCTTTTCTTTATGGCTTTCCTCATCTTCCAGAAAATACCGTTCAAAGGTAGCCATCTTATCCTTTCCAAAAAGCGGGGAATTTTCTCCCAGCCATATGTACCACATGATGTCCCGGCCCCTTTTTCGTTCCGTCTCATCCTCCGCCATAAAGCCTCTGCGGATATAGCTTTCCAGCACATCATAAAGTCCCCTGCCTTTATAGCGCTTTCCGTAAACAGACGTTTCCTTTAATCTTCCGTCCTCACAAAGGGGAACGCAGCCGTGATAGAGGAGGTTTTGATTATATACCTTATACAGGCTTCCCTTTGCCAGAAGAAACCGCATATGCTGCTGAAGCTTTTCACAGTTTAAAAATGCCTTTTCCAGCCGTTCCATAATGGACTCTTCCTCAGGAGAAAGCCGGTAGGGATCTGCATGATCCACCGTAGGGAAATGCATATCCTTCATGGGCAGACGTCTTCCATCCAGAACAATGGTGCCATTTTCATAATTGATCCGGTGAAGAAGGAGGCGGCGTTCCAGACCAAACTCCGGATACTCCTTGATCAGCTGGCCTTCTACCTTAAACTGGATAATGGAAATGGCCTTGTGCATACGCAGATTCAGTTCCTTTTCTCCGGGACTGCATGGATGGCTTCCCTTTAAGGCAAAGCAGATGCAGGGATCATCCCCATAGGTTTCCAGGGCAAAGGTAGCAAGAGGAAGCAGATTGATGCCATAACCGTCTTCTAAAATATCCAGATTCCCATATCTGGCGCAGATACGGATCACATTTGCTATACAGCCCCTCTGCCCTGCAGCCGCTCCCATCCAGAGCACATCATGGTTGCCCCACTGGATATCCAGAGAGTGATACTGCATCAGCTTATCCATGATCAGGTGCGGACCGGGGCCGCGGTCATAAATATCCCCCAATATGTGCAGATGGTCAACGACCAGGCGCTGGATCAGCTCACAGAGAGCTCTTATAAACTCCTCCGCCCGGCCCACCCGTATAATCGTGGCGATAATGGCGGTGTAATAGGATTCTTTGTCTCGGATATCTGCCTTTTCCGTCATCAGCTCTTCAATGACATAGGCAAATTCCGGCGGCAGCGCCTTGCGCACCTTAGAACGGGTGTATTTGCTGCCGGAACGCTTGCTGACCTCTATAAGACGGTAAAGAGTAATCTTATACCAGTCCTCCTTATTTGCCGTGTGCTCTAAAATCTGCGCCATTTTCTCTCTGGGATAATAGATCAGCGTTGCCAGACTGCGCTTATCTTCTCTGCACAGCGTATTCCCAAACACGTCATTTACCTTGCGCCGCACTGCGCCGGAACCATTTTTCAGCACATGGGAAAATGCCTCTGCTTCCCCGTGGATATCCGTAAGGAAATGCTCCGTTCCCTTAGGAAGATTTAAAATGGCCTCAAGGTTAATAACTTCCGTAGAAGCCGCAGCTACTGTAGGATAAAGCTCTGCAAGCCGTTCCAGATATCGGGTTTGAAGATCTGCCATGAATACCCTCCTTTTGATGGATCCGTTATTTTTCCGTATGCTCTATAAATGTTCCCTCTATGGGATCTATATGGTCTAATTCCCTGTAATCATCTGTACGGGCAGAAAGCTTTTTTCTTCTGAGCATCCCGCAGATATATTCAGAGATCAAACGATAAAATACTGCAAATACCGGTACCGCTATGATCATTCCGACAAAGCCGAAGAGTCCTCCGAACAGCAGGATGGAAAACAGCACCCAGAAACTGGGAAGGCCGGTGGAATCTCCCAGGATCTTCGGCCCTAAAATATTTCCGTCAAACTGCTGCAGCACCAGAATAAAGATCAGGAAATACAGACATTTTAAAGGGCTTACAAGCAGGATCAGAAATGCGCTGGGAATGGCTCCGATAAACGGACCGAAAAAGGGGATCACATTTGTAAAACCAATAATAACGCTGATCAAAAGCACATAGGGCATTTTTAGAAACCGCATTCCGAAAAAGCACATAATGCCGATGATCAGAGAATCCAGAAGCTTTCCTGTAATGAAACCGCCAAACACATGGTGGGCAAAGCGGATCTCATTAATCAGCCGGTTTGCCATGCGAACACTGAACAGGCCATAGATTATTTTCTTAAACTGAGCGCAAAGTGTCCACTTTAAATTCAGCAGATAGATCATTACGATCAGACCGATCAAAATATTTTTCACCACTGTAACCGCATTGATCACTCCGGCAGATACATGATCCAGGATCAAATAAATACTTGGCACCAGATCTGTCGTCATCCAGTGCTGAAATTCCATGGCCGCCTCATTAAAATGAGGCATCACGATTTCTTCCAGTTCCGAATTATCTTCAAGAAGCTGTGACAGCCATAATGTGAGGTTATTGATATATTCGGCCAGGCTTTCCTGAAATCCGAGAATGCTCTCCATGATCTGTGGGATAATCATCCAGACCAAGCCGCAGACCAATATAAGCAGAAACAGCAGACTGGCAATTGTAGCTGCTGTTTTTCCCGCTCTGCTTCTGACTTTTTCTGTGGTAAACAGCTTTTTCGTATTACGGCAGACAAAGAAATAGACCGAATTATAGACAGGAAGCATCAAGTATGCGAGAACGCCTCCATAAATAATAGGCATCAGAATCTGAATGATCTCTCCGATCACTCCAAAAATAGTCTGAACTTTCATCAGGGAAAAAGCCAGAAAAACACTGCAGGCAATAACAGCCAATGCTGTAAGCCCCCAGTTGATATACAGCCGGAATCTTTGGTTTTTCATAATCGTATACTCCTGTAATAAAATTTAAACGGTTCCTGCTGGAAAATGCAGGAACTCCATTCAAATTTAGTATACCATGGTTCCCAGGTTCCCACAATGCAGCGGGAAACTTTCTTGAAAATTTAGCAGAATTTTTATATTTCTGAAACGAAAGGCGGCTTTCCATGATATAATGGAGCAAAAAAGGAAGGAACTGAATATGTCATACATCATAAAAATGGCCCTGGATATCAAGGCCGGCTTTGAGCCCCCGGCTCAGATGTCCTCTCCCATCGAGGCCTACTGCGCCATAGGGACCGTTGCAAAGGCCATGAGGCTTGACCTCCCGGCGCGAAGAGACACACTCTTTGAAATGCGTGAAGATTTAAAGAATGAGATAGATGGCAAGGACTTTCCGGAACCCCGGATTGAAAAAATCTGCCATATTCTTATGAGCTTTATCCGTAATGAGACCACTACGGACCGGATGATGGAGTATATGGTGTACGGGTATGAGAATGAACCGATATAAATGCGGCATTCCGCCATGGGGAATCTATCCTTAGAGGGTATCAGCCTCACCGTGGAAAACAATTCCCGTCTGACGTCTTACCTCTTCAATAATACCTATCTGGACCGCTGTCTGCTTCTGATACCATTCCGCTCTCTGGAAATCTCTGTTTTCCAGAATGGAGGCCAACACTTTTGCCTCCTCATAAAGGGGATTCGGATCCTTCGTCAATCTGAATACCTGCTCCTTTTGATTCCTGAGCTTCAGAGTGATCCTGGAAGGTTCTGATATCATATCCACAAGGATATTTCCTTTCTCTCCCTGGATCTGGCTTTCCCCTATGGTATCCGTAATCTTGGAATAAAGGATCTCACTGATCATACCCGGATAACGGGCAAGAATGGTACCGATCCCCTCCATTCCGTTGGACAGTTTTACATTGAGTCCTCTGATCTCTTCCGGCTTTCCGAACAGACGTACCAGCCCGTACACTGCGTACACCCCAATATCCATCACAGCCGCATTGGCCAAAGAAGGATTGAATGCGTTAAGAATCTCTCCATTTAAAAACGCATCATAACGTGAGGAATACTTTCCATATTCCAAAGTTGCCCTGCGCACCGGTCCGATCAGAGGGATCAACTCCTCCAGTTTTTTCAGGCCGGGATCAAATGCAGTACGCATAGCCTCCATCAGGATCACCTGATGCTTTTTTGCCTCTTCCAACAGCTCCTGAAGTTCTCTCACGGAAGGAACCACCGGCTTCTCACAGATCACATGCTTTCCTCCCCTGAGCATCATCATAGACTGGCTGAAATGGCAGCTATTGGGACTGGCAATGTATACCGCATCCACATCCTTCATTTCTGCCAGCTCCTCAAGAGACACTGTCACCTGAGAAATTCCGTACTCTTTTGCAAATGCCTTTCCTCTCTCTTTATCTCTGGAACAGACAGCTTCCAGACGATAATTTCCGCTCTTTAAAGCCGCCTGGGCAAACATATGAACAATTTTGCCGGTTCCGATCATTCCTAAGCGAATCATGTATGTTCTCCTCCTAATACCTGAAATACTTCCATACCCTTCATCCTGACAGGCAGCCCGTACGTCATTATCCATAAGAGCACAGTAGTAAATAAATGAAAAACAGACCACCGAAAACCGATCGTCTGCTTTACAAGCTTCCAGCCGGACTCGAACCGGCGACCCCTTCATTACGAGTGAAGTGCGCTACCAACTGCGCTATGGAAGCATACAACTATTAAATTTTAGATGTAAATCAATATCCATAAAGATGAAAAATGGCTGTTGCAATGCAACAACCATCCCATCAGTGACCTGACCGGGAATCGAACCCGGGTTTACGCCGTGAGAGGGCGTCGTCTTGACCGCTTGACCATCAGGCCTTAAAAAATCGAGGCGACGTGATTCGAACACGCGGCCTCTGCGTCCCGAACGCAGCGCTCTACCAAACTGAGCCACGCCTCGATTACGTACGTTAGTATAATACACTTTTCAGGAAATGTCAACCATAAATTTTCATAATTTTTAAAATAATTTAAACAACTGGAAACATTGCCATTTTAGAGATTAAAACAGGCCTGTGCATCTGTCTGCACAGGCCTTAAATGCCAGAGGATGTTTTCCTCTACGAATTATCCAATATAACCTTCAATCAAAATAAACAGCACAATCAGAGGAAGGATATAGGACACATAGACTCTGGCCCAGGTCGGGAAAGCAATCCCCTCTCCTTCATTTGCCTCATTTACAAAGTTTTTAAAGCCCCATCCATACCGGCTGGTACAGAACAGCAGATACAGCACACTTCCGATGGGGAGAAGGTTATTGCTGACAATAAAGTCTTCCAGATCCTGAATGGTGGTTCCCGGTCCCAGAGGCTGAATACCGCTCAGGACGTTAAAGCCCAGAACACACGGCATGGACAGCAGGATGATTACGATCACATTCCAGAACACAGCCTTTTTAACGGAACAGCCGGTCAGGTCTGTGGCAAAGGAAATGATATTCTGGAACACGGCGATTACCGTAGACAGGGCCGCAAAGGTCATAAATACAAAGAACAGAGCGCCCCACAGCTGTCCCCCTGCCATATGGTTAAATACATTTGGAAGGGTAATGAAGATAAGGGACGGACCGGATGTAGGCTCGATCCCATAAGCAAAGCAGGCTGGGAAAATGATAAGACCGGACATAAAAGCAACTGAGGTATCTAACAGAGTAATGCTGATGGCCTCTCCGGTAAGTCTCTTTTCCTTGCCGATATAGCTTCCGAAAATCGCAAGAGCGCCGATTCCGATACTTAAGGTAAAGAAGGACTGGCCCATAGCTGCAAAGATCGCTTCTCCCAGTCCGGCCTCCTTCATCTTTCCGAAATCCGGCTTTAAATAAAACTCAAGACCCGGAGCACCGCCCTCTAACAGTACCGAATGAACGGCCAATACCACCATTAAAAGGAACAAAAGGAGCATCATGATCTTTGTGATACGCTCTACGCCGGATACAAGTCCCTGCGCGCAGATGGTAAAGCATACCAGAACAATGACAACCATAAATACTGTCATGATCACCGGATCAGCCAGCATTTTGCTGAATTCCTCTGCCGTACCGGCAGAATCAAGTCCATTAAAGTCGCCCCGGAGCATTTTAAAAAAGTACAGAAGCATCCAGCCGGCTACTGTCGTGTAAAACATCATCAGCATATAGTTTCCGGCCATTGCTATATATTTTGTCAGGTGCCATTTGCTTCCCTTGGGTTCCAGCAGATCAAAGGACAGAGCCGCACTCTTTTTGCTGGCCCGGCCCACGGCAAACTCCATCACTACAATAGGAAGTCCCAGGACCAGAAGAAAAGCAAGGTAGATCAGCACAAAGGCGGCTCCACCGTATTTTCCCACAATATAGGGAAAACGCCATACATTGCCCAGACCGATGGCGCATCCTGCTGAAATCAGGATAAAGCCCAGCCTGGAAGAAAACTTTTCACGTTCCATTTCTCATATCTCCCGTAATTTTTTTGTATTCCGGCCCTTATGCATTCCCCCGCAAAGCCGGAAAAGAGCTTTTTATAAAAAAAGCTCTTCCGTATCATAACACAGATTAAATAAAATGGCAACGGCTGTCTTTTTTACAGATCAAACAGAGAAAGCTGATTGGACTGGGGCAGATCCTTTAAAAGTCCCAGATCCGACATCAGGGCACAGATCGTTCCGTTTACGCGGGTACGGCTTGAAAAATCCTCCACAGACAGGAATGGGCCGTCCTTTACCGCATCAACGACCGCATCCGCTGCCTTTTCTCCCAGACCGTCAATACTGCTTAAAGAAGGCATCAGCTTACCATCAATGATCTGGAAATCCCTTGCCTTTGCCCTGTAGATATCAAGAGGCATAAAATCAAAGCCTCTGGCGTACATTTCCTGAACAATCCTCATATCTCTTAATGTATCCTGTTCCTTTTTTGACAGGGTATCTGCCCGTTTTTTATAATCTGCCAGATAGTACTCCAGCTTGTCCCGGCCCTGGCACATGATTTCATAGGAAAATGCATTAGCGCGGATACTGAAAAAGGCTGCATAGTAGGCTAACGGATAAAAAATCTTGCAGTAGGCGATCCGCCACGCCATCATAACGTAAGCTGCCGCATGGGCCTTGGGGAACATGTATTTAATCTTTTTACAGGACCAGATATACCAGTCAGGCACCCCGTGGGCTTTCATTTCCTCTTCCCATTCAGGTTTTAATCCCTTTCCCTTCCGCACACTCTCCATGATCGTAAAGGAAAGCCCCTGCTCCATCCCTCTGGCGATCAGATAAACCATAATATCATCTCGGGTACAGATGGCGGTCTGAATGGTTGCCTTCCCCTCCTGGATTAACGTCTGGGCATTTCCCAGCCATACATCCGTACCGTGAGCCAGTCCTGCGATCCGGACCAGGTCGGAAAAGTACTTCGGCTTTGTATCAAGGAGCATCTGCATGGCAAAATCCGTACCAAACTCAGGTACGCCCAATGCTCCCAGCGGACAGCCGCCGATATCGTCCGGAGTGATCCCCAGCGCCTCAGTGCTCTGAAACAGGCTCATAACCTCCGGACTGTCCAGAGGGATATCCTTAACCGGGTCAAGACCAGTCAGATCCTGGAGCATTCGTATCATGGTGGGATCATCGTGTCCCAGAATATCCAGCTTTAACAGGTTGTGGTCAATGGAATGATAGTCAAAGTGGGTCGTTATGGTGGAGGTCGTCATATCGTTGGCCGGGTGCTGCACCGGAGTAAAGGAATAAATCTCCTCTCCCAGCGGAAGCACGATAATGCCTCCGGGATGCTGGCCTGTGGTACGGCGCACGCCTACGCAGCCCTGGACGATCCGGTTGATCTCACAGTTGCGCTTTCTGGTTCCCCTTTCCTCATAATATTTTTTTACATAGCCAAAGGCCGTCTTATCTGCCAGAGTACCGATGGTACCTGCCCGGAAGGTCTGACCTTTTCCAAAAATAACCTCTGTGTAATCATGAGCCTTACTCTGGTACTCACCGGAAAAGTTTAAGTCAATATCAGGCTCCTTATCGCCCTTAAAACCAAGGAATGTCTCAAAGGGAATATCAAATCCGTCCTTTTCAAGAGGCGTACCGCAGACCGGGCAGGCCTTATCGGGCATATCGCAGCCCGCCATACCGGAAAATGACTTTACCTCCTCTGAATCAAAATCATAGTAACGGCACTTGGGACAGTGGTAATGGGGGCTTAGCGGGTTTACCTCCGTAATACCGGACATGGTTGCCACAAAGGAGGAGCCGACAGAACCTCGCGAACCTACCAGATATCCGTCCTCATTGGATTTCCATACCAGCTTCTGTGCAATAATATACATTACCGCAAAGCCGTTTGTAATAATAGAATGAAGTTCCCGCTCCAGACGGTCTACTACGATCTGAGGCAGATCATCCCCATACATTTCATGGGCTCTGTCATAGCAGATCTTTGTCAGCGTCTTATCGGAATCCGGGATGACCGGAGGACATTTATCCGGCCGCACCGGAGCGATCTTTTCACACATCTGTGAGATTTTGCGTGTATTTGTCACCACTACCTCATAGGCCTTATCTGGCCCCAGATAGGCAAATTCTTCCAGCATTTCCTCTGTGGTCCTTAAATACAGAGGCGCCTGATCGTCTGAGTCCTTAAAGCCCTGCCCCGCCATGATGATCCGGCGGTATACCTCATCCTGAGGGTCCAGAAAATGCACATCGCAGGTAGCGCAGACCAGCTTGCCAAACTGTGCGCCCAAATCTACGATCCGTTTGTTGATCTCGATCAGATCGTCCCTCGTCTTTACTGTGCTTTTTTCGTCCCGGAGCATAAACGCATTATTTCCAAGAGGCTGGATTTCCAGATAATCATAAAAATTTACCAGCCTGGCAATCTCTGCATCCGGCGCTCCTCTCAAAAGAGCCTGGTACAGCTCTCCTGCCTCACAGGCAGAGCCGATAATAAGTCCTTCTCTGTGTGCGTTTAAAACGCTTTTGGGGATTCTGGGACGTCTGGAAAAATAATCCAGATGCGACCAGCTCACCAGACGATACAGGTTAATGCGGCCGATATCATTTTTTGCCAGAATGATCACGTGGTTGGTGGGAAGCTTCATAATGGTATGGGCATCCATGGCGCTCAGGCGGTTGAGCTGATCCAGATTTTCGATATCACGATCCCGGAGCATCTTTACAAAGGCCGCAAAGATCTCTGCCGTGGCTTCTGCATCATCCACGGCCCGGTGATGATTTTCCAGTGAAATGTTCAGAGCTTTTGCCACTGTATCCAGCTTAAAACGGTTCAGATTCGGCAGAAGCAGTCTGGCTAAGGATACCGTATCCAGAACCGTTGGCTGAAAGGGAAGTCCCTGTTCCTCCGCATAATGGCTGATAAAGCCCACGTCAAAGCCTGCATTGTGAGCTACCAGGGCGGAATCTCCTACAAATTCCAGAAACTGGGGTAGGATAACGTCAATGGGCGGATAGGGGAGCACCATTGCGTCATTGATGCCTGTGAGCTTTTCTATATCAAAGGGAATGGGAACATCCGGGTTTACAAAGGTGGAAAAGCGCTCTGTGATAGCTCCGTCCACTACCTTTACCGCCCCGATCTCAATGATCTTATTTTTCAGCGGGCTGAAGCCGGTGGTTTCTATGTCAAAAACCACATAGGAATCCTTAAAGCTCTGTCCTTTTGAATTTTCCACCAGCTGCTTTGTATCGTCTACCAGATACCCCTCTACCCCGTAGATGACCTTAAAGGGATCTCCCTTATCCAACGCATGGTTTGCATCCGGAAAGGCCTGGACACAGCCGTGATCCGTCACCGCGATTGAGGTCATTCCCCATTTCTTAGCTCTCTTAATGATATCCTTTACCTCAGAGACACCGTCCATATCGCTCATCTTGGTATGGCAGTGAAGCTCCACACGCTTTTCAATGCTGGTATCCATACGCTTGCTGGTAAAGTCCTCGCCCTTTTTGATTCCCACGATCGAACCTAAGGTCAGTTCGCCGTCAAATTTATCAATGGTGGTTACGCCTTTGATCTTAAGGAACATTCCCTTCTGTATTACATTTTTTACCTCGTCAAAAATCTCCGGACGGATGAACATTTTAGCTGTAATGGTATCTGTAAAATCCGTAATATCAAAGGTCAGGATAAATTTGCCGCTTCGAAGCTCCCGGCTTTCGCAGGTAAGCACCTGCCCTCTTAAGGTAACCTCTCCAATCTCACCGTCAATCGTCTCAATTTCCAGAAATTCATCTTCAAAATCACGGCCATAGAGCACATCGGGATTATTCGAACGCTTGACAGAAAACTTTTTATCCTCTCCAAAGCCATTATCCCGGCCCCAGCCCTTTCTCCCTTTATTTAACTGGGGACGCTTTTCCTTTCCGGGAGAGTTGTTTCCGGTTCCGGTACTTCCAGACCCGGCATTTCCTGCTGGAACAGCCTGAAGGGACGCTTCCTCTCCGCTTCCCACCTCTCCTGAAGCCGCCTGTGCCATAAGCATATCCCAGGGGGCGCCGTCCTGAGGAGCTTCCATCAGAGCATCCTGAGGGCCGGCCGTCTGCTTTAAAAGCTCTTTTCCCTCCAGACCCTCTGCCGAAAAGCCTCCCATGGCTTCCAGCTCTTCCCTGTGGTTGCGCCAGTAGATAGCCTGTGCCTCCTTTTCAATCTTTCGCTCAAGCTGTTTTCTGCGCTCTCCGCCGGAAGGGGGAATATAGGCAAAGCGCACCTCTACCGGAAGGCCGCAGCGCTCTGCAAAAACCTTTTCCAGTACCCGTTTTAACTCCCCGGTCCGCTCCCGGTTCACCATGGTATCCTCTACGGTCAGTACCATCAGATCCTCCTGTTCAAACCGGATCTGTGATTTTCTGAACATGGAGTATTCGATGATGCTGTAATGCTTCAGTTCCAAAAGCAGGCTGTCCTTATAGATCTTTAACAGCTTTTCCGGCGTATACTGACCGGAAAGACGGTATCTTTCCTGGATTTTTACTGTTACCTGCTTGTCAGGAAAAAGCTGATCCTTTATTCCCTTTTCCAGATCGTAAATATTCTGTTTGTGTATGAGCCGCGGGCTTTTCACATAAACGCGAATAGAGCTTCTATCTCTGGTAGAGGTAACCTTTTCTACCTCTGTCAGAGCTAAAAGCTCTCTAAGCGGCTCTGCAATATTCAGTGAAGGAAATACCTCCAGAAAATTCTTCGCCATAAAATTACTTCTTTCTTTCCACTGCCATTGCTGTTAATTCCTCTTTCAGCACATTTAACAGCTGTTCCTCCGGCACCTTTCGGACAATTTCGCCTTTTTTGATCAAAAGCCCCTCTCCGATTCCGCCTGCAATCCCGATATCTGCTTCTTTTGCCTCGCCCGGTCCGTTTACCACACAGCCCATAACAGCAACCTTTACGCCATCCAGTCCCTCAAGACCGGTGACCATGGTTTCTACCCGGTTGGCCAGTCCGATCAGATCAATGCGCGTGCGGCCGCAGGTGGGGCAGGAAACAACCTCTACTCCGCCTTTTCTTAAGCCCAGAGTCTTTAAAATCCGCCTGGCAGACTTGATTTCCTCCACCGGATCGCCTGTAAGAGATACCCGGATCGTGTCTCCGATTCCCTGGTACAGAATAATCCCCAGACCTACCGCGGACTTAATATTTCCGGACATAAGAGTACCGGATTCTGTGATGCCTACATGAAGCGGATAATCGGTCTTTTTGGCAATCTCCTCATGGGCTTTCACGCACATCATTACGTCTGAGGATTTAATGCTGATCACCAGATGATCGTAATCCATGTCTTCTATCATTTTCACCTTATCCAGCGCACTTTCTACAATCCCCTGTGCAGTCACACCCCCGTACTTTGCAATCAGATCCTTTTCCAGAGAACCGCTGTTTACGCCTACACGGATGGGAATCCGGCGCGCCTTTGCAGCATCTACCACAGCCTTCACGCGTTCCCTGCTTCCGATATTTCCGGGATTGATACGGATCTTATCCACTCCGTTTTCTATGGCTGCCACCGCAAGGCGATAATCAAAATGGATATCTGCCACCAGGGGAATATGGATCTCCTTTTTTATCTGTTTCAGGGCCTCTGCCGCCTCCATCGTTGGCACAGCCACCCGGATGATCTCGCATCCGGCCTCCTCCAGTTTAAGGATCTGAGCCACTGTAGCCGCCACATCCTCTGTTTTTGTATTGCACATGGACTGGATCAGTACCGGATTTCCTCCTCCGATCACCCGGTCTCCGATCCTGACCACCCGTGTATCGTTTCTTGTCATCTTAACGTTTCCTCCTGTTAAAACAGCTTTCTCACATCGTTAAACAGAATAAATACCATAAACGCCAGTAAAAGCGCCATTCCCGCTGTATGGATCATGGCTTCCTTTTCCTGGTCAACAGGCTTTCCTCGAAGAGCCTCCAAAAACAGGAAAAACAGCCTTCCGCCATCCAGGGCCGGAAAAGGGATCAGGTTCATCACACCCAGATTGGCGCTTAAAAGAACGCCGAAATTTACCAGAGTCATCGCCACAGCCCCGGCTCCCGCCTGTGACGCCTCATCCACGGTCTGATCGATGGTGCTTACGATTCCAACCGGGCCGCTGATATCATCAACCGATACGGCTCCATGAAACATCATATAAAAGGTATCAAATACATATCGGATCCAGAACTGTACCTCATATACCGACTGGCGCATCAGCTCCAAAAGTGTATCTGCCGGTTCAATCCCAGGCTGAAACTGTACGCCAATGAGCTGCTGTCCATTTTCTGTAAGCACAGGCGTCACAGAAGCGCTCAGTTTTTCCTTTTTTCCATCTTCTCCTTCCCTTTTCCAGGTGAGCTTAAGCTCCTTTCCCGGATGGGTAAACACATAGGTTGTAAAATCCCGGTAGGAATGGATGGAACGGCCATTGACATGGGTAATCACATCTCCTGGTAAAAGACCGGCCTCCTTTGCAGGAAAGCCCTCCTCTACTCCCAAAACCTCAGGAACCGTATAGCCGCCGGAAACGCCCACCAAGATCATTGCCAGAAAAAATGCCAGTATAAAATTAAATACAGGGCCTCCGGCCACAACGGCAATTCTGGCCCAGACCGATTTATTTCCAAAGGCGCTCTCCTCATCCGCTTCCTCATCTTCTCCCAACATGGCACAGGAACCGCCAAAAGGAAAGGCCTTGATGGAATACCTGGTTTCCCCCATCTCCACACTGAACAATCTGGGCCCCATACCCAGAGAAAACTCCACTACCCCGATTCCACAAACCTTTGCCATCAGAAAATGGCCCAGTTCATGGATCAGAATAATGGCCCCCAGGATCAGTATTGATAAAATGATATTCATCTGGCTAAATGCGTTCCTTTCTTAATGTCTCTCTGATAAAGTCATATGCCTCCTGCTCCGCTGCCAGAATCTGATCCACATTCGGAGCCGCTTTTCTCTTATGGTTTTCCATCGCGCCCTGGATCAGATCTGTGATTGCTAGATAGGGGATTTTTTTCTCCAGAAACAATGAAACCGCCAGTTCATTGGCCGCGTTAAACACGGTAGGCAGGGAGCCTCCGGCTTTTCCGGCCTCGTAAGCCAGCTTTAAGCCCCGGAAGGTTTCCATATCCGGCTCATCAAACGTAATCTCTTTTAACTTTGTAAAATCCAGACGGTCTCCCGGAAGGAAACGGCGCTCCGGATAGTAAAGAGCGTACTGAATGGGCAGCTTCATATCCGGTGTGCCAAGCTGTGCGATCACGGCTCCATCCTCATATTCGATCATGGAGTGGATCACGCTGGCAGGCTGGATCACTACCTGAACCTGATCCATATCCACATCAAAGAGCCAGTGGGCCTCCATAACCTCCAGTCCCTTATTTACCATAGTAGAAGAATCAATGGTAATCTTGCGCCCCATGGACCAGTTGGGATGCTTTAAGGCATCCTCCGGCTGTACACCGGCCAGCTGTTCTCTGGAGCGGCCTCTGAATGGGCCTCCTGAAGCCGTCAGAAGAATCTTGTGGATCCGGTTCTCTCCCGCTCCCTGAAGGCATTGGAAAATAGCAGAATGTTCCGAATCTACAGGAAGAATCTTTACTCCCTTTTCCTTTGCCAGAGGCATAATGATATGGCCTGCCGTCACAAGGGTTTCCTTATTTGCCAGGGCAATATCCTTTCCCGCCTCCATGGCCGCTATGGTAGGGCGGATACCGATCATGCCTACTACAGCAGTCACCACAATCTGAGCCTCCGGCTCACAGGCTGCCTCCATCAAGCCTTCCATCCCGCTTACCACCTTCACATCCAGATCCCTGATCCGGCGTTTAAGCTCTCTGGCCGCCTCTTCTTTCCAGAGGCAGGCGATTTTGGGATGAAATTCCCGTACCTGCTTTTCCAAAAGCTCCACATTGGAACCTGCCGCCAGCGCAGTGATCCCAATGTCCTGATTGTATCTTGCAATTTCCAGTGTCTGAGTACCGATGGAACCCGTAGAACCCAGAACTGAGATCTTCTTTATCATAACTTATATTCTCCTCATTTTACGAAAATACACATTTTTCACAAAATCGTTTATCCTAAAAAGGTAAGAACAAAATAAATCGCCGGAGCGGTAAAGATCATACTGTCAAACCGGTCGAGAATCCCTCCGTGCCCCGGTATGATATGACCGTAGTCTTTTACTTTGTGATTACGTTTAATGGCAGATGCCGCCAGATCTCCGATCTGGGAAATAACAGCCGCAATGGCACAGGCTACGGTACAAGCAATCACGGGTTCTTCAATCCCGTGCATTCTGGAACCAAAGATCCATGCATAAATGAGACCTAAAATCGCAGAACCAAGAGTACCGCCTATTGCTCCCTCTATGGATTTTTTAGGGCTTAACACAGGAGCCAGCTTATGTTTTCCAAGAAGCATCCCACTGCAGTAAGCGCAGGTATCACAGCCCCAGGAACTTAAAAAGATCAGCCACACCAGATAAACTCCGTCCTGCATTTCCCTGGTCTGATACAAAAAGGAAAGCATCACCGGAACATAGCATACACCGAAAAAAGCCCCTGTAATCTCTTCTGTCTTGTACTTTGGAAAGGTAAATACATAAAGACCCATTAACACCATCAGACAGAGGATAATCATAAGGTTCAGATACTCATGGCCTTCCCACCACAAAATCCCATAGTAAGAAAGGGCTGTAATATAACCCACCGCACCTACCGAACGATTTTCAATCCCCAAAACACGATACAACTCAAAAAGGCCCACAAGTGAAATAAGGGCTGTGACTCCAAACAGGATCAGTCCTCCCTTTCCCACAAAAAGGACTGCCAGAAGCACCAGTATAATTCCGCTTATCAGTCGTGTGGTAAACATGGACTTCTGTCTCCTTTCCTACTTTACTCCGCCGAACCGCCGGTCTCTTTTATTATACTGCAGGATTGCCTTTTCCAGCTCTTCCTGGCTGAAATCAGGCCACAGACAGTCTGTTACATAAAGCTCTGTATAAGCCAGCTGCCATAAAAGGTAATTAGACAGGCGCAGTTCACCGCTGGTACGGATCAAAAGATCCGGATCCGGGATTCCCGCCGTATCCAGATAAGAGGCAAATACATCCTCTGTTACAGCATCCGGATCCAGCGCTCCTCTGGCGGCGTCAGTTGCCAGTTTTGCAGCTGCCCTGCGGATCTCATCCCTGCCGCCGTAATTTACCGCGATCACAAACGTAAGGCCTGTATTGTCCTTTGTCTCATTTTCCAGACGGTTGATGCCTGCAATGATATCCTTTGCAAAGCGGGACCGGTCTCCGATCATCTTCACCCGGACATTATTTGCAGAAGCAATTTTTAACAGGCGCACCATGTAGTAGCGGAACAGCTGCATCAGAGCTCCTACCTCATCCTCGGAGCGCTTCCAGTTTTCCGTGGAAAATCCATAAACCGTCAGATAACGGATGCCCATTCTGGCTGCAATTTCCACCGTTTTCTCTACTGTAACGCAGCCCTCCTTATGTCCCATGGTTCTGGGAAGCCCTCTTTTTTTAGCCCACCGTCCGTTTCCGTCTAAGATCAGGGCCACATGGGCCGGTATTACTGCATTTGTATCTAAAGCCATTCTTTCTCCGCCTTTCTCTCCAGGAATATTTCTGAATAGATGAAAAGGCAGGAGTCGCTCCTGCCTCCACATATGGGAAGTATCCCTTTCACGGCCTTAAACGGTCATGATTTCCTTTGTCTTTTCTTCTACCAGCTTATCTACGCGCTCAACCATCTTATCGGTAAGCTTCTGCATCTTCTCTGTAGTCTCTGCCAGTTCGTCCTCTGACATATCTCCTGCTTTTTCTGCCTTTTTAAATGCGTCATTTGCATCCCGGCGGATGTTGCGGATGGCAACCTTGGCTCCATCTCCCTTTTTCTTTACATCCTTGGCAACCTCTTTTCTGCGGTCCTCTGTCATCTCAGGGAAGACTAAGCGGATGCAGTTTCCGTCATTGGTTGGGTTAATGCCCAGCTCAGAGGTAAGGATTGCCTTTTCGATGGCCTTTAACAGGCTCTTCTCCCATGGCTGGATTACGATCATGCGGGCCTCGGGAACAGATACATTGCCCACCTGCTGAATCGGGGTCGGAGTGCCGTAATAGTCAACTCTGATCTTATCAAGAACATGGGGATTGGCACGGCCTGCGCGGATGGCAGCGTAATCAGATACCAGTACGTCCAGTGTCTTGTTCATCTTATCCTCATAAAACTTTAAATCTTCCATATGTCCTCCTGTAATGCGGGCCTGTCGGCCTGATTTTATAAAATTCATACCCGGCGGCGCCTGCGTCCTGCCGGAAACTATGCGGTAACGATGGTTCCGTTGATCCGGCCCTGCATAGCGTTTGCAATGCCGTCTGGTTCATTTAAGCTGAATACAGCCATGGGCATCTTATGCTCCATGCACATGATGGAAGCAGTCAGATCTACCACTGCCAGCTGCTTATCGATAACCTCCTGAATGGAAATGGTATCATACTTTTTCGCTTCAGGATTCAGCTTAGGATCGCTGTCGTATACGCCGTCAATTGCCTTTGCCAGCAGAATGCAGTCTGCATCCATCTCAATGGCCCGAAGCGCAATTCCCGTATCCGTAGAGAAGTACGGATGACCGGTTCCGCCTGCAAAAAATACCACCATTCCCTGTTCAAAGCACTTATTTGCACGGTCTTTTGAAAACAGCTTTGTCATAGAGCCGCACTCAAAGGGGGTTAAAATCTGGGTTTTCATCCCTGCATTGCGGAAAATCTCAGATACATAAATGCAGTTCATAATCGTAGCCAGCATGCCGATCTGATCCGCTTTTGTACGGTCAATAGCCTCACTGGTGCGGCCTCTCCAGAAATTCCCGCCTCCGATCACGATACCTACCTGGACACCTGCATCCACAGAAAGCTTTACCTGTCTGGCAACTTCTTTTACCGTATCCTCATCAAACCCGGTCTTTTTCGGTCCGGCAAGTGCCTCGCCGCTTAATTTTAAAAATACTCGATTCATTTTCATGGGTGAATCTCTCCTTTGTTCACTTATCACCTGACAGCCGAACATGGCGGCAGCTGATACTCTCATTACAGTATACCATACTCCGGTCCATTTGCAAAGAAAAAGGAAACAACTTTTATATTTTTCAGCATTTTTGAATTAAATTTGAGATTTTGCCTGTATTGTACTATAATGGAATATATTGGTACGTTGCAGGATTTTAAATATCGCACATTTTTAGGGAGATTCATATCCCAAATCGGCATCTGCTCCTGTCCTGCCTATGAAGCGGATATGACCTCGGTCCTGAAAAATCTCGACGCTGCCGTATCTGCCGCTGAGGAATACGGTCCAAACCAGTACGCTGTCTTTGACTCCAAACTTCACGAGCAGGTTCTGCGCCGCCAGGCCATTGCCCGATATCTGCAGACTGCTCTGGAGAAAAATGAAATCGAGGTCCGCTACCGCCCCATTGCCGAGGACTCCGGGCAGATACGGGCCGTTGGCTACTATGCCCTGGAGGATGCGGGCCGTTTGATCGCACGTCTGATGGAAGAAGGAAAAGAGTTTGAATCCATCTGTATTCCTGTATCTCCTCTCCTGCTGACCCAGGAGGACTTTATAGACAAGGTAGAGGATGTAATTACCCGTTTCCATATCCCATCCGGAAAACTTGCTTTAGAGCTGGATGATACAGCTTTATCCTCCGTTTACTTAAACGTAAATATTACCATGCAGGAGCTGGCACACCTTGGCGTGGAGCTGGTACTGAACCATTTCGGTTCCGGCTGTGTCCCGGTTACAGGCATCCTTGACCTTCCGGTAAACACAGTAAAGCTGGAGCGTATGTTTGTATGGCAGCTGGAAACAAATCCTTCCTGCGCAGCCATCGCCGGGGGCCTGATCCAGATTGCAAAGAATTTAAACATCCATATCATCGCTGAAGGCGTGGAAACAGAAAATCAGCTCAATACCTTAAACGGCTATGAATGTGAGTACCAGCAGGGCTTCTACTACGCTCCTACCATGGAAAAGGAAACTCTCATTAAGGTTCTCGGCTGTACGCTGGAGGAATCACGGATCACTGTGGAAGAGGAAAAGAAAAAGATGGCGCGCTAAGGCGCATTTATAAAAGGAAGAGACCTGGTTTCAGATCCCTTCCTTTAATTTTGCCAGAATCCGGTGGGCGTCGGAGGTTTCCTCCATCCCGCACAGATCGTAAATTTTTGCTGTAAGCTCTGGGTCATTTCCTGTATTTTTAACAACCCAGGCTCTGGAAGCATCTGCCTGATAAAGACGCAGGATCTTTGCGATCAAAAACAGCATTTCCTTATCCTTTTTCTCCTGCATATGACGCTTCTGCTGACGCTCATACCTGTTTTTCTTCGGTTTTTCCCGTTTTGCGATGGCATCTTCGGGCGTTCCGTAGCCCTTTTCCAGCCATATGGTTTCCAGCGTATAGGCTCCGTTTTCTATGGTCATCACCGCCATGGAAAGGGGCAGGGTACCACGTTTATAGCCGCAGCTTCCTGGATTGAGCCAGAGCCGTCCATTTATCTCCTGCTGCTGGTACATATGGGAATGGCCAAAAACAACCACCTGAGCGTCTCCCAGGCTGCCCGGAATCTGTGTCCTTTCGTGAGCCATGATGAATTTTACGCCTTCGATCTCAAAACGCTTAATCCCCGGAAGGCCTCCGGACCAGCCGCGGTCATTGTTTCCCCTCACCGCAAAAAGGGGCTGGTTTACCTCCAACTTGTGATAAAGCATCTGCGTATCAAAATCTCCTGCATGTACGATCACATCGCAGGTCTCTAAAATCCGTTCCACCTCCGGCCTTAAAACGCCGTGGGTATCTGATATAATAGCCGCCCGTATGGGTCCCCGTTCCATTTGTCTCCTCCTTTAGGGCTGTGTCGTCCCACGATTTATGATTATAAAGGAAAGCTTCCATTTTTTCAATGAAAGGATAACAAAAAACAGCACATTTTCTGACAATTTTGTGAACTTTATTGTGTGGAACTTTTCTATATGATACAATAGACCTGTAAATTTCAAAAAATTACCAGAAGGAGAACCTTTGATCATGAAAAAATACAAGTCATTCATTCCTACCCTCGGAGCAGCCCTGCTTCTCTCTTTGGGTTCTGCATTCTGCGCTCAGGCCGCGGATATCGGCTGGGTCACGGAGGACGGCACCTGGCGTTATAAGGATGCTTCCGGAAACTATGTGACAAATACCTGGAAAACCTCCGGCGACTCTTCCTTTTATCTGGGAAGCGACGGAAAGATGACTGTGAACCAGTGGATCGACGATGAATACTATGTAAATGATTCCGGCGCCATGGTCAAGAATTCCTGGATCCACATCACCGAGGAGGGCGGCTCAAAGCCTGCGGGCTGGTACTATACGGATTCTAAGGGAAAGCTTGAGCGTGACGGCTGGGAAACCATTGGAACGTATAAATATGCCTTTGACAGCGACGGCCGGATGCGTACGGGCTGGTTTTTTGACGGGGATGATATCTACTATCTGGGCGGCGAGAACCAGGGCTATGCCAAAACCGGCTGGCAGTGTCTGGATTACGATGAAGAGGACAAGCCCGAAGACGGCGACATTTCCGAAGCACGCAGCTCTGCCTCCGATTCCTCCAAATGGTTTTACTTTCAGTCCAACGGCAAGGCAAAAAGGGCAGATGACCGTACCTACGCAGTCGAAACCATCAATGACCGGAAATATTATTTTAATGAGGACGGCGTTATGATGACAGGCTGGATCGCTGCTGAGGAGGAGGCCGAGGCAGGAGACACGACAGGGATCAGCCGCTTTGTCTATCTGGGCGATGAAAATGACGGTACTATGGCAAGAGATACCTGGCTGGAGCTGACGGAGCATCCTGCAAGCTGTGATGACAAGGATGAGCTTGCAGAGGGAGACACGGACGAAATGCCAGAAGACGGAGATTCCAACTGGTACTATTTTGAAAGCGACGGAACGCCGGCCTATTTAAATGCAAAAGCCTCCAGCATGAGCCGGGCTACTACAAAGGTGAATGGGGATTCCTATTTCTTTAACCCTTACGGCGTGCGCCAGACCGGTATGATCCGCATGGTAAACCAGTCCGGGGAAGAAATGGTAGGCTATTTCGGAGACAGTAACTCCGACGGAAAAATGGTGACCGGAAAGAAGACCAATCTGAATGTAGACGGAGACAGCGGCACCTATTACTTTGCAGACTCCGGTTCTGATAAGGGAGCCGGTCTAAACGGCACCAAGGACGGCTATCTTTACTATCAGGGACGGCTGGTAGAGGCCGAAGACGGCTCTGATTTTGAAGTCTTTGAGGTAAAAAACCGCCTGTACCTTGTAAATGAATCGGGAAAGGTTCAGACGGACAGCAAAAATTATAAGGTAGACGGTTCCTATATGTATAAAATTTCCGGCGGCACTATCTACTATATTGATGATGATAAGAATGTAGAAGGAAAGGTAGAAGCATCTGATGCCTCTACCCTTCCAGAAGTCATTTATGATAAGGAATACGTTTTAAACGGAAACTAATACCAGTATACCTTCCAGTCGGCGGTCAGACGGGTGAGGGCTTCCATGAAGAAATAATCTCCCCAGGTATTGCACTCATCCACCCCCCGGTTGGTACAGGGATTTCCCTTGCTGGCTCTGGCATAGGTTCCGTGAAGAAGAAGGCCGTTTGACTCACTGTGATCCTTTACGGCGCAGTGATCGCAAAGGGCCTTTATCAGTTTTTCTGCCAGGGCTGTATATTTTTCTGCCTCCTCAGGCTCCAGATATTTTGCCATCTCCAGCATACCGCAGGCTGCGATTGCTGCGGAGGAGGAATCTCTGGGTTCTGTACTGCCGTCATCAAAATCAAAATCCCAGTAGGGGATCAGATCGGAAGGCAGATGCGTTACAAAATAATCTGTAACTTTTCTGAAAATATCAATATATGCAGGATCCTTTAAGAAATGATAGCTTAAAGCACTGCCGTAAATTCCCCAGGCCTGTCCTCTGCTCCATGCGGAACCGTCGCGGTTGCCCTGATGCGTCACACCCTTTACAGGCTCTCCCGTCTCAGGATCAAAGAAATAGGTATGGTAGGTGGAATGATCCGGGCGGATCACACAGTTCATGGCTGTGAGAATGTGAGCCGTCGCCTTTTCTCTGTACTTTGGATCTCCTGTCACCTCACTGGCCCAAAACAGCAAAGGCATATTTAAAAGACAGTCAATGATAAGACGGTAATTGTCCTTTGCTCCCAGTTCACCCCAGGCCTGAAAGAACCTTCCCTTTTCCTGAAACCGTTCCATCAGATTATCCGCTGCCATAAGGGCGGCTTTTTTTGCAGTTTCATCACCGGTAAGCCGGTAAGCCGCCACACAGGACGGAGTATAAAGAAATCCCATATCGTGGTTATCTACGTCCACACGCTCTGTAATCCTCTTTAAAAAAGACTTTGCCTGAAGCAGCCCCGCTTTTTTCAGGTTCTCATCCTTTGTTCGCTCATAAGCCAGCCAGATCTCTCCGGTCCAAAAGCCGGTGGTCCATTCTCTGTTTTCCGTCTGCGGATAAAAATTTTCCTCGCTGTTGGAATCGGGAAAATATTCTGTAAATTCCGGCAGGTTTTCCTGTACCAGTTTCACTGCCCTGGCCAGAAAATCTTCTGCTTCCCGGCCTGTAATTCTTTCATATTGTTCTAAGCGTTCCGCTGTCTGCATAATTTTTCTCCATTTGTTATATGATTCTGCTCCCAATCGGGCAGTTTTACCAGGAAAGAACCGTCATTTCAGGTTCCGGCTGGTTTTCCTCACAGATCATCACCCGGCCCAGGCCGTAATGTCCGTCTGCTCCGATATATTCCATATCGGCGCCTGTCTCCCGATGATTGAATACGGCTAGATAGGAATGGTCTCCCATTCTGATACGCAGGGCCTGAGCATCCTGATCCTTTAACACTTCTCCTGTTACTGGAACGGTCACCGGAACCAGGCTGGCGTCTGCTGTATTGTCATTAAAAATGACTGTAATCAGAGTGCCTGGAAGAGCCATCTTTTTTCGGATGCAGATCCAGGGACATTCCGTAAGCTGGTTATAGTGGAAGGATACCGGCCCCTGCTCCATAGAGATTTCTGCTCCCGGCGTCAGAACAAACGCCTTTGCTCCTGTTTTGATTCCCTGATAGGAAAATCCCAAACCAGATGCCTGGTCTTCCTTTGTAAGCGTTGTCTGTCCGGCTGGATTTAAGTGGAAGTGCTGACTGCACACATGCTCCCCAAAACCGTAAAAACTGTCTGCGATTATCTGAATCTTTGTACCGATCGACAGAACTTTTCGGCATACATAGACTCCCGCATCCATATATCCCAGATGGGCTCCCTCAAACAGTGTATACTGCCCTTTCTGCACCACTCTCATTCCGGCATAAGCTGCGGCATTTCTTACATTCCAGGAGCCAGTACACTCTGTATATTCTCTGTCATCTGCCATAGGGACATTGTGAGCCTTTGCAGACTTTAATGTCCTGCGCAGAGTTCCATCCACATAGGTATAACGTCCTGTATCGATCAACACGTCCTCTCCCTCATAAGACAGATCCAGATGGAGCTTGTCAAAGTGGCCGTGGCCGCCTCCCAGGCTTCCGCACATGAAATGAAGGTAATCTGCCTTCTGATCCCATCCGGAACGCAGAACGGCCTGTCCGCTGGCCTCCAGAGAAACCAGCTCATTTTGGGGAGTTTCCTTCGTCATCTGTTCATAGCCGATCACAGCCTCCATTCCCATTTCCCAGGCACTTTCAAAATCCAGACAGTCATAACCTCCAAAGCGAAGAAGCGGATCCTTAAGCAGCCATGCGGCCGGTGTAAGCACATCCCGAAGATCTGTCCGGTCGCTGTCCCCGTTTGCAGGCTGGGTATGATCCGGCTTGCTCCACAAAAGATCTGCCATGGCCATCGCTCTGGCCGCCTTTTCAATATCCTCCGCCACCGGAATCTCATACAGCTCTGCGACCCTTAAAACCTCCAGAATACAACGTAGAACCTCATTATGGTACATGGGAGACTGTTCCCAGTGGACTCCGTCGTCCATTACCTGGATTGCCAGCTCCCGCTTAAGCCTTTTTAAAGCCTCTTCGATATAAAGAGCGCCCTTTTTCCGGCTGCTTTCCTCAATCGCCCATTCCTTTTTTGAAAGGAAGGCTCCGATACAGAAAAGTCCGTGATTTTCCAAAACGCCCCAGTTGCTCTTATCGCTGAACGGAACCCGGCAGTTAAAAAGATATTCCCCATGAAGGAGCAGACCCTTTATAAAGGCCTGTTTCTCCTCATCTCCCATATGGGGACTGGATTCAAAATACTCAATGGCTTTGCACCAGTTTTCTCCGCGGATACCGGCTTCAATGGTTCTCCAGGTAGTCTTTTTTGTAGACTCTGTAATCGGATTTTCCGAAATCCAGGATAAAAGCTGCTCTTTAAAGCAGGCCGCATAGGCTTCATTTCCTGTAAGCGCATAGGCCTGACCCATACAGATCCAATAGCGGTGACGGTTAAACTGATAGATAAACTCAGGATCGCCTCCGGGCATATACTGCCAGTCAATCTGATCTGTAAAAATCACAGGCTCCGTGGTCTGCTCCATATCCCAGGGCAGATCAAAGAGGAATTTCCGATTTAAAACATCCTCTGCAGTCTGTATACTGTGGCTGCACTGATCAGCCCAGCGGCTCTTACAGTATCCGGCCTGCTCCTTCATCACTTCTCCTGTCATAGGATCACCCCTTTACGCCGCCGGCTGTGATGCCTTCCACGAACCACTTCTGGCATACCATAAATACGATGAGCACAGGGATCAGAGAGCAGACTGAAGCAGCCATGATCAGTGCATAATCTGCGCCGTACTGGGAAATAAACATACGGATACCTAACTGGATGGTCTTTAACTCTGTACTGTTTAAATAGATCAAGGGCCCCATAAAGTCATTCCAGATATTTACAAATGTAAAAATAACCAGGGTTGCAATTCCAGGCTTTACCAGAGGAAGCGCCACTCTTGCAAAAATTCCGTATTCGTTTAAGCCATCAATTCTGGCTGCCTCCAAAAGTTCATTTGGTACACCGATCATAAACTGACGGATCAGGAATACGCCAAAACCGGAGAATGCCTGCATCAGGATCAATCCCAGATGGGAGTCGGTCAGATGCATACGGGAAATCAGTGCAAACTGCGTTACCATGTATGCCTGCCAGGGTACTGCAAAGGTGGTAACAGAAATTAAAAACAGGGTATCTCTTCCCTTAAACTGAACCTTTGAAAAGCCGTAGGCTGCAAAACAGCTGGTGAGAACCTGAACGGCTGTGGTGCAGATGGCAATTTTAAATGTATTTTTAAAGAAGGTAAGAAGCGGGATCTTCTCCCAGATGGTCTGATAGTTGACCCACTGAAATTCCTTGGGGAGCAGACGCATGGGGATGCTGAACACCTCGTTGCTGGTCTTTACAGATGCAAGGAGCATCCATCCGAACGGTATTACCACTAAAATGGCAAGTACAGTCAGAAGACCATAGATAAATATGCGGTTAACGTTTTTTCTTGTTTCCATGATCCTTCCTCCTTATACATAATCGGTGAATTTCTTTTCACCCTGGAACTGTACCAGCGTAACCACCAGAACAACAGCAAACAGCACAAGAGCGCTGGCGCTGGCATAACCGAACTTAAAGTCAACAAAGGCTGCATTGTAAATATGGTTTACAAGCACATTGGTTGCGCGTCCAGGGCCTCCGCCTGTCATAACATAGATCAGGTCAAATACCTTAAAGCACTGGATCGTCATCATAATGATAACAAAGAAAGTCGTTGGCTTTAACATGGGAAGGGTAATATAGCGGAACTTCTTAAAGCCGGTTGCTCCGTCAATGCTGGCTGCCTCATAAAGATCTCCGGAAATACCCTGAAGTGCGGCCAGATAAACGACCATGTAATAGCCCATGTATTTCCACACGCTGACGATAATAATAACGGACATGGCCCAGTCGGTAGAAGCGCACCATTTCGGCGGGTTGGCGATCCCGATCCATTTTAGAAATTCATTGATCGGTCCAAACTCCGGCTGGAACAGCATATTCCAGACCGCACCTACAGCCACCAAAGATGCCACATAAGGGAAAAAGAAAGCGGTACGGTAAATCACAATTCCCTTGATCTTGGAATTTAACAGAATTGCAATGAGAAGAGCCGCCACCATAGTAAGGGGCACGGTAAATACGGCGTAATAAATCGTATTTTTAAACGAAATAATAAAACTGCTGTCATGAAACAGTTTTACAAAGTTTTGAAGTCCTACAAATTCCATGGGAGCAGAAGAACCGTCCCATTTCATCACACAGAGAACGAATGTAAAGATCACCGGAAGGAAAATAAAGAGAAAATATCCGATAAAATTGGGGAGGATAAAAGAGTATCCGATCAGGTTCCTCTTTAATATTTTTTTCTGTTTTTGTGTCATTTTTTCTCACCTGTCCTTATATAAGGGTACAAAAAGAGCGTCCAACTTTCGCTGAAGACTGAAATCAGACGCTCTTACGTTTTGTATTATGGCTTTGGATCCAAAATGAGGATTAGTCCTCTCTTGCTTCCTTTGCTCTCTGGTTCATGTTTGCAATACCTGTATCAATATCCTCTTCACCGATCATGATCAGGTCATGCTCTTCCTCAAGAACCTTTCTTACTGCTGCCATCTTGGCATCGATCGGACGGTCAAGTACCCAGCTTGTGATATTTAAAGCGTCGGTTCCATCCTCAGGGAAACCGGGAATTGCTGCCAGCTTCTCATTGATCGCATCGGTAGATGCAGCCGGGAAGATACCGTTGTCAGCCAGAGCCATTGCGCCCTCCTCACCGGTTGCAAATTTTACAAACTCCCATGCAAGATCCGGATCATCTGACTTTGCGTTGATAGCAACGGGTGTAGTAGATCCTACGGTAGCTCCTGCCTCTACGCCTTCCGGATGAGGAATGGTGGTTACGCCCCAGTTAAAGCCGAACTTTCCTGCCTCTTTATCCTGGATCAGAGTACCGATAAACCAGGAACCCATAGGAAGCATTGCGCACTGCTGCTGCTCAAATACGCTGATATAATGGATGCTTCCTGTCTTTAAGTTCGCATAAGACTGCATAATGCCTTCATCCTGCATCCGTACGGCCTGCTCATAAGCCGGCTTCATAAAGCTGTAATCCTCGCTCATCAGGGTGTTCTTTCCATCCTGTACGGCCCAGTTAGAAACAAGTGCCTGCCAGGTATGGTTATGAGTTCCGTATACCTTGCTGCTGCCCTCGCCGCTTGTCATCTGCTTTGCCAGTTCTTCATACTCATCCCAGGTCATATCAGCGGATGGATACGCAACGCCTGCCTTATCAAAAAGATCCTTGTTGTAGAACAGCATATACCAGTCTTTGCGGAATGGAAGGGTGTAATTGCTTCCGTCCATCTGAAGCTGCTCTGCTACGCCCTGGTACATTCCAAGATCAATGGCATCTTTCTTAATGTACTCATCCAGATTTAAGATCTGTCCCTTTTCCTTCATGGATACCTGATTCTCTGTATCCTTTACAAAGATAACATCCGGCTCGGAATCGCCGCCTGCCAGCATAACCGTTACCTTGTTGTTATACTCACTTGACGGAGCATCGATAAACTCGATGGTCACATCCGGATTGGCTGCCATAAATGCCTCTGCCACTGCGGTAAACTGAGGAGTTGCATCATTATCCCATACGGAAATGCTTAAGGTCTTCTTCCCATCGGAAGCTCCCTCTTCTTTTTTCTCCTCCGTGCTCTCTCCTGCCGCTGTGGTATCTTCCGCCTTGGAATCAGCTGTGGATGAGCTGCTGCCGCATCCTGCTGCCATAGAAGCTGTCATAGCGGTTACCAGTGTAAGCGCTGCTGCCTTTTTTAATCTCATTGTAAAGCCCTCCTTAAAATAATACCTCTTTGCTTTCTGTGTATACTATAACAAAAACAGCTTCCAAAGCCCATTCAACAAATAAAGACTTTTTATAAAAATTT